>DATBOZ010000047.1:0-9499 GCA_036561585.1 Candidatus Eremiobacteraceae bacterium
GACTGATCGCGCCGCCTCGGCGATCAAGGCGCAACTCGTTCCAGGCGAGGAGTTGTTGTGGTCCGGCACGCCGCGTCTTGGCTTATGGGCGCGGCCATACGACTCTTGGTATGGTCTCGCCGTCTTTGTATGGATTACTTATTTACTGTACGAACTAAGGTCGATCGTCTTACTGCAGGACGTGTACGAAGAGCGATTTATTCTCGGCTATCTGTTCCTTGCCGTCGTGAGCCTAGCGAACATAGTATACGACATCATCAGGCGCAACAATTCATACTTCGGCCTAACGGATCGCCGAGCGATCTCCGTCAATCGGACATTCGGGTTGCACGCCAATTCGGCTGCACTTGCACGCGTCGATGCTGTCACTGTGACCGAACGCAGAAAGGACTGCGGTACGGTCAGCTTTGGCGGGGCGCCAGTGCGCAAATCCGCGGGTCGGACCGTGACGGCGCCGCAAGAGTGGCCGATGACCGGCCCGGTCGTCTTCGATATGATAAAGGATGTCGATCAAGTCGCTTCGCTGGTCAATTCAATCATCGACAAGAGAAACGAAGTAGCGTGGGATGACGCGGTTGCGGATCTATCACACAGGTCTGCGAAATCTGGAGACATCAACATCGCCTATGCGGAAGCCGGAATCGGAAAGCCGATCGTCTTTTTGCACGGCGTCGGCGCGACAAAGAAATGCTGGGCGATGCAGATGCGAACGCTCTCGCAAAAATTCCGGTGCATCGCGCTCGACTACCGTGGTTACGGCGACTCGGACGTGCCGCCAATTGACGCTATTTCGCGCGAATCGTACGCACAAGATGTTGCGGCAGTAATGGATGCCGCCGGCATCGACAAGGCCGTTCTTTGCGGCAATTCGCTCGGCGGCGTCGTGGCCCTGGAGTTCTACAAACTATTTCCGCAGCGTGTGCGATCGCTTGTCTTGGTCGATTCGTTTGCGTTCTATCCAGGTGGCGTGGAAAGCATTCCGGACCGGATCAAGACACTCGACGAACTTGGCATCGAGAAATTCGCTGAAACGCGTTCGCCGGCGCTGTTCGCGCCGGACGCACCGAAATGGCTAGTGGAGCGCGCGCGCGCGGACCTCGCTTCCATACCGCTCGACGTGTACAAGGCTTCGACGCGAGTGACATGGAGCGGAGATTATCGCGAACTCCTGCCAAAGATCAACGTCGGCGCACTTGTCGTGTGGGGCGAACACGACACTAAGATCGCGCCGCTCGCACTTAGCAAGGAGCTCATGTTCGGAATTCCCGGCGCCAGCGATTTGATGGTCGTTCCACGCGCGGGTCACATTCCGCAGATGGAAGCGCCGCACGAGTTCAATCGGCTGCTGAGCGATTTTCTTTCGTAACGCCGATGTTAGAACGCGAGATCAAACTCGACGCACCCCCATCCTTCCGGCTCGAAGCCGTGACCGGGCTCGGCGGCGGCTATAGGCTATCGAAGATCGAAACCGCGACGTTTGACTCGCGCTATTACGACACCGCAGATTTCCGGCTCGCGCGCGCGGGCTGCTCGCTCCGCTACCGGACGGGCCACGGCTGGACGCTGAAATTGCCGCATCTCTCCGAGCAAGGAGAGATGGCGCGCATGGAGCTTTCGTCGGACGCAGGTCCGCGGACTCCGCCGCCGGCTTTGGTCGACCTCACCACCGCATTTATCCGCACGCGGCGATTGCGCCCGGTGGCGACCCTGCGGACGATCCGCCGGACGCTCAATGTCCGCGGTGCAGGCGGCACCGAGTTGGCCGAAATCGCCGAAGACGACGTGACGTTACTATCGCGGGAAGCAGAACCAATCAAGTTTCGCGAGATCGAAATTGAGTTGCGCGAGCAGGCACCGCCGGCACTACTCGTCGATCTTGCTCGACGGTTGCAAGCGGTCGGCGCCGGCGGCTTCATCCGCGAATCGAAGATCCAGCGTGCGCTGGGCGGGTCGGCCGCGCTCGTTCCTGAACTGCGCGTGCCGCCGGTCAGCGCGCACAGCGGCGTCGGCAACGTCATCCGCGCCGAGATAGCGACGCATGTCGCAGAACTGCAGACCAACGACGCAGCGATCCGGCTGGGTTACGGCCCGGAACCGCTGCACGTCGCAAGAGTTGCGACGCGGCGGTTGCGCTCGGCGCTTCGTACCTTTCGACCGGTGCTCGATGAGGCGTGGGCGCGAAGGTTAAGCGACGACCTCGCGTGGCTTGGCAGATGTCTCGGCAGCGCGCGCGATGCCGACGTGCTCGTGCAGCGTCTCCGCGAAAGTGCCGCGCAACTCGATGACGACTACGGAGCGCAGCGGGCCCGCTTCATCGCTGCACTGCACGAAGGGTTGGATCCGAAATACCGCTCCGTCCGGAGAGCGTTGCGGTCGCCGCGATACGCGCGGCTGCTCGACCGGCTCATCAGTGCCGCATCAGAACCGAAACTCGTCGCCGACGCCGGCCAACCCGCACGCTTGCTGTTGCCGCGGATGATGCGCAAGCCGTGGCGCAAGATGTGCAAGGCAGCGAAGCGCACCGACACGCGCTCGCCGGACGAGCAACTTCACGAATTGCGCATATGCGCTCGGCGCTGCCGGTACACCGTCGAGACCGGGCTGCATGTCCTCGGGGCGCCCGCGGAAAAGCTCGCGTCAAAGCTGGGCCGGCTGCAACAGGCGCTCGGCGAGCAGCACGATGCGGTGGTCGCGCAGGAGTATATAAAGCGAGTGGCTGCAAAAGCGCGCGCGACGCGCGTTGGCGCGGCGCTTCTCGATCGCGAACGACGCATCGATTTCCGATGCCGCCGCGCCTGGCCGAAAGCGTGGGCGAAAGTGCGGCGCGCGAAGTTCTTCTAGTGTGCCGTTACGGAACGTAGTTGCTTCCGTCGACGGCAGGGCCAGGGGAAGGGTCCCGTGGCCCTCGCGGCGATGTTGAGAATCGGTAATCAAGGCACGCGGCGCCCCTAAAAAATGCCGACCGTAATGGTCGGCACTACAGAGAATGGTGGGTGAGCGTTGCTCACCCTACTACGAAAGTTTGGTGCCGCACTCCGCACAGAATTTTGCACCGGCCGGATTCTGTGCTTTGCAATTCGGGCAAGCAACGGTTGTAATCATGGGAGCGCCGCAATCACTGCAAAACTTCGCCGACGGCGCATTCTTCGCGCCGCACTTCGGGCAGGCCACAGTCACCGCAGCTGCGGCGGCCGGGGCCGCTGCGGATTGCGTCGCGTTCGCCTGCATGGCCTGATTGATCATCCCCGGCATCGCAAAGCCGAGACCCGCGCCGATGCCCAGACCGGCGGTCGCACCGGCAGCGCCGCCTTGATTCTGCGCGGCGTCTTCAACGGCACGCGCCGCTTTGAATTGCATGTACTGATTCATGTTGCCGATCACACCCATGCCGGTGCGCTCGTCGATGGCCTTTTGCACGTCATCGGGCGCCGTGATGGCATTGATCAGGAAGTCGACGACCTCGACGCCGTACTGCCCGAAGTCGTCCTTGATGCGCGCCTTCGTGGCGGCGCTCAACGCGTCGTACTGCTTCGGCAGGTCGAGCAGACTCTTCACCGTCTCACCGAGAAGATTGTTGAGACGCGCGAGGATCATGTTCCGGAAGAAATCTTGCAGCGCGTCGGACGTGTAGACGTTCTGCGTGCCGACGATCTTGTTGACGAACAACTGCGCGTCGTTGATGCGCACGCTGAAAGCGCCGTATGCGCGCAAGCGCACCATGGAGAACTCGGCGTCGCGGAAGAGGATCGGCTCGGCCGTTCCCCAGTGCAGATTCGTGAAGACCTGCATCCCGACGAAGTAGACTTCCGATTGGAACGGGGAGGTGCCGCCGAACGGCATCGAGAGCAGACCAGTGATCAGCGGCAGATTCTGCGTGGACAGCGTATAGCGGCCGGCGCCGAACGTGTCGAGCGCCTTGCCGTCGCGGAAGAACACCGCAGATTGGCTCTCTTGGACGATCAACTGGCTGCCCCACTTGATGTCGGTCGAGCCGGTTTCCGGCCAGCGGTGCACCATCTGCTGTCCGGTGTTGTCGAAGAATTCGATGACGGAGAGGCCGAGTGCCATGACTTCCCTTTCAGCGATGGTGGCCGGTGTGGCAGGCTTGCGCCGGCCCGCGTGCGAGCGTCCTTACATACCCTATCGGTCGGCAACTGTTTCAGGCGATAGCCGGGCCTGTCCCGCCCCGCCCTCGGCGGGCGGCGCGTCGAACAGCCGCTCTTTCGCCTCCGGGCCGACGGCTGCCAGGACCCCCACTGCGGCAAACACGACGAACGCGACGATGGCAAGCGCCCGCGCGTAGTCCGCGCCGACTCCGGGCGCGGGGAATCTCGCCGCAAACGCCGCTTCCATTTGTGCGGCGCCGGCGGAGATGAGGTTGCCCATCTGATAGGTGAATCCCGGGAACGTACCGCGCACATCGGGCGGTGAAAGTTCATTGAGGTGGGCCGGGATGACTCCCCAAGCGCCTTGCACCATGAATTGCATGACGAACCCGCCGACGCCCAGCAGCGCAGCGGTCGGTGCGAACGCCCATAGCGGCACGATGCATGCGCCAAGCACGACTGCGGTCACGATCGTGCGGCGCCTCCCGAGTCCTTGCGAGATCGCACCGAAGGTCGTGCCGCCGAGAATCGCGCCGATATAGGTCACGATTGTCAGCGCCGACACTTGCCCCACGCTGAACCCGCGCTGCTTTTGCAAAAACGTCGGATAGAGATCCTGCGTGCCGTGCGACATGAAATTGAATGCGGTCATGAGCAGAATCGAATACACGAACAGCGGCGCATTGGCGACGATACTACGCCAGAGACCGCCTGTCTGACCGGTGCGCGCGACGACATTCTTCTTCCATACGTCTGATTCTGGAACTTGGGTCCGGATAAACAGGATGAGCAGCGCGGGTAAAGTACCGACCACGAACATGCCGCGCCATCCGAAGTGCGGATATACGAGATAGTACACGACGGCCGCGATGAGAAATCCGGTGGAATAACCCTGCTGCAAGATGCCGGAGAATAGCCCGCGCGCTTTCGATGGGAGCGCCTCCATGGCCAGCGCAGCGCCTACTCCCCATTCGCCACCCATCGCGATGCCGAACAGTGCGCGTAAGCCGATGAAGACCCAAAAATTCGGGGCGAACGCCGTCAGCAGGTCGATGAGAGAGAAGAGGCCGATGTCGATCATCAGCGGCACGCGCCGGCCGTAGCGGTCGGCAAACCAGCCGAAGATGAGCGCGCCGAGCGGTCGCATCATCAACGTGACGGTGATCGCGAATGCGACGTCCGGAATCGTGCGGCCGAAATCGCCGGCGATCCGCACGACGACAAAGGTCACGATGAGGAAATCAAATCCGTCGAGCGTCCAGCCGAGAAAACTCGCCAATAGCGTTTTGCGCTGGACGCTCGAGAGCGATTTCACGACCGCGAGCGCCGACATTGCGCGCCCATTCTCGGCCGCGCGCCTCGACTCATGCGCGCGGGGCGTTGCTATTTCAGGATTGGCGCACCGTATCGACGGTAGCCTTCTCGGCGCGCAGACGATGCCAACCCGCGCTCATGAATGATGCCGCCGACTGCGGCGCGCTCGGGTCATAGCGATGCACGCCGACGTGGAGCCCCAACTTCAGTCGTTCAAGTCTCGGCCCAAGGGCGTTGAGCGCCTTTGCGAGCCGTAGGCGCAATACGTTCTGCGCGAGCGCATCCCCAGGCATGAGCAATGCCGCGAACTCGTCGCCTTTGAATCGCGCGGCGAACTCGGCCGGCTGCAGCGTAGAGCGGATGACACACGACGCGGAGATCAACAATTCGTTGCCGACGTGCCGGCCGGCATCGCGGTTCGCCGCCCGCATACCGGCGACGTCGAACAAGGCGACATCAAAGCCGACGTGCGTCGCATCCGCCAACGCGATCGCGCGCTCGAGATGTATCTCAAATGCGCGTGCGGTGCCCAGTCCGGTGAGATCGTTCACCAGTGACAGCTCGTGGATCTCCTCAGCCTGTCCGTCGACGACATACATGTCGATCTTCGCATCGCACAGGAGCACCGCGGCCGGGATGAGCGCGGCGACCAATGCGTAGGCGGTGGCGACGAGCACTGCTTCGGACGTCCCTGTGCTCACGGCGACGATCGCGACGGCGCTCAAGGCGCCCGCGGTGACGGTGGCGATCATCCAGTCTCTCAGGATCGTCCGGTGCCCGGGTGCGAAGATCAGCGTGACGGCCGCCGCCGCGTATGCGGCGATGGTCCATGCCGCCCAAACGACCGAATTGTCCTCGACCGTGTTCGTAACTCTCACGGAGCTCCAAACGAAGACGATCGCCGAGACGATAGCGATGCTGTTTGCCCAGACGAGTGTACGCATCGCCTTCCGCGGCGGCAATCGTTTGTATCGTGGGCGCGTGTCCGAGTAATATCCCCGTTCGGTGCTGCGCTGCTGTTTCAGCGCCCAGTACCAATCGATCGCGCCGAACACCAATATCCCTACCGCGCAACCGAGGGCCCAGGCCGCCCAGAGCCAGCCGCTGCGGGTTTGGCCCGGTAATGCGTGCGCCGCCATGAGAATTCCGGAATACGTGAACGTCGCGGCGAGCGCGGCGAGCGCGGGTGATCGGCTGATCGCGAGGCGGCTGCTCAAGAGAAACGCGCAGACGAAGCTCGCTAGCGATGCCGCTGCACTCGCCGTGAGCACATCGACCGGCGCGAACTGAAGCTTCGGCGCCGCTAGCTGCGACAGCAGCGCTGCGAACACGGCGCACAGCGCGGCGCACGAGATCACGACCGCCGTGCGGACGCGCGGCCGATAACGTAAGATCCGTGTCCGGGCCGGAACCGTGACGACGCCGATAACCCCGGCCTCAGAATCTGGTACGAAGACGAAATCTGCTGTTGACATGACTATGCGATGAACATTTCGCGCGCAGTAAGGTCGAGGACCCATGGTCAACCATCCAATAGGTCTAGGCCTTTTATCCCTGAATTCGGCCGACAAATCATATGACCGAATATTCACCGGCGAATTGTTTCACGAACGCATCTGAAATCAAAAAGTGCGGCGAACCGTGTTCGCCGCTCGTCAAAGAATGTCGGTACTCGTCTGCTACGGCGTCGCCAGTCCGTCGAAGAGATGCTGTCGACCCTCGAAGCGTTTGTCGAAGTCGTCGACGAGTGCGTCGAACGAGACGATCCCCCCGCGAACTTTTTCGCCGTCGGCGCCCGCGGACTCGATCGTGGCCACAGCCCCGTCGAATTGCGGCAACTCACCCATGATCGTGGCGTCGAATTGATAGATCTGTAGCAATTGTGCGTCGCCCAGTTGCACACGATCGAATACCGCCGTATAGCCATAGTCGGCGAATCGCATCCGGTCGATCAATCGCTCGAGCTTTCGTCCGCTCTGATCGATGATTGCGAGCGAGTCGAGGTTGCCCGAGCGCGAGAGCGCATCGACCACGCGATCGAGCCGGTCCTTTACCTTCGAGAGACGCTCGCCGATGACGGCGCGAAGCTGCTTGTCGGCGATGCGGCGATCTTCGGAAGATTTGTAGCCCGCGAATCCCGGGATGTGCATGGCCAAATTATTCAGCGCCTCGCCGATGGTCGCCGGATGACCGATCAGCGATTCAACCGCGTTCGGCGACGAGACGGCTGGCGTTCCGCCCGGAAGTTGAGTCGGATTCGTGTCCATGTTTTTTGCGTGCTCCTCTACCAATGCACTGACTCCAATTTCGTTGCTATGAGTATATCATCTGCGGCCGGTGGTTGTTACAGCATGTGACAACGGCACGCGGGACGGAGAACTAGACCGCGACCCCGATTTCGTCGCTCCCGGACACCTCTGCCGACGGCCGGTTCCGGGCTTCGGCCAGCAAGGCGCGGACCGCATCCGCCTCGGCGGTGTTGTTGATCTGCTCGCGCAAGCTCGAGGCGCCCGCGATGCCGCGGATATACCAACCCAAATGTTTTCGCATTTGGAAGACGCCTGACTTCTCGCCGTAGCGCTCGACCATGGCATCGAAGTGCGCGTGCGCGAAATCCACGCGCTCCGCGACCGTCGGCGGCGCCGGCGACGGCTGGCCGTTCATCGCTGCCGCGATCGCTTTGATGAGCCAGGGGTTTCCAAGCGCCGCGCGCCCGATCATCACGGCGTCGACGCCCGATTCGCGATAGCAGCGCACCGCGTCAGCGGGCGAAGCGATGTCGCCGTTGCCGATGACCGGCACCGATACGACTTCTTTCAAGCGCGCGATATACGACCAATCGGCCGACGGTTTGTAGAACTGCTTGCCGTATCGTCCGTGGAGGGTGAACGCGTCGATGCCGACCGCCTCTGCGCGTTTGGCGATTTCGAGATACGTGTAGTTATCGCGCTCCCAACCCAAGCGCATCTTCACCGTCACCGGCACCCGCTTGACCGCTTTGCGGACGGCGTCGCAAATCGCCACAGCGAGATCGGGGTCGCGCAAGATCGCCGCGCCGTCGCCGCCCTTGACGATCTTCGGCGCCGGACACCCGAAATTGATGTCCACGATGTCCGCACCGCATTCTTCAACGAAGGCGGCGGCCTGCGCCATGACCGCAGGATCGTTGCCGTGCAGTTGCACCGACGTCGGGCGTTCTTCGGGGAATACGTCGATCATCTCGAGCGTGCGTTTGTTCATGCGCACGAGTGACTGCGCGGACACGAACTCGCTCACGGTGAGGCCGAAGCCGAACGGTTTGAAGAGTTTGCGGAAGAGGGCATTGGTGACGCCTGCCATCGGCGCGAGGGCCAGCGGCGGCGAGATCTCGATGCCCGCGATCCTGAGAGGAGCGATGGAATGCATGACGGTTCGCGTTTCTTCGCGCCGGCGCAGCGTGCGGCCTGGCAAGAGCGGGTCTCCCGGCAAGAGCGCGCCGCGGTAAACGCGAAATGCGCGCAACCTGTCTTTCGAAAGGATCTCGCGATGAGCGGTGCAGTACTCGATGTCTCAGCACCCATACTAGACGATGTCATCAAGCTGCGTCGAGACTTCCACATGCATCCAGAGCTCGGCTTCGAAGAGGTCCGGACGGCCGCCATCGTGGCGGACCGATTGAAGGCGCTGGGCTACGAAGTTCGCACCGGCGTTGGCGAAACCGGTGTGGTGGGAATCCTCCGAACGAAAAAACCCGGCCGCACGATTTTGCTGCGCGCCGACATGGACGGCCTCCCGGTGCAAGAAGAGAGTAATGTAGAGTTCGCATCGCTCGAGCGCGGGAAGATGCATGCGTGCGGTCACGACGGCCACGTCGCAATCCTGCTCGGCGCCGCGCAGATGATCATGGAGCGGCGCGATCTGCTCGCCGGCACGATCGTGCTCTGCTTTCAGCCGGCCGAAGAAGGCAAGGGCGGCGCGAAGGCGATGATCGCCGCCGGCGTTCTCGAAGACCCGCATGTGGACAAGGTCTACGGTCTGCATCTCGCGTCGTTGTATCCGGTGGGCGTCGTCGCCGTTCGGCCGGGCCCGGTGATGGCGTC
>DATBOZ010000048.1:0-4168 GCA_036561585.1 Candidatus Eremiobacteraceae bacterium
GACCTCGTCGCGTACGTGAACTCGCTGACGCCGGGTCATACGGTTGCAGCCGATCTCGAGAAGGAACATCCGAGTGGGATGGCCGGCGGTATGACCGCCATGTCGATGGACGGCATGTCGATGGGCTCGGCTCCGCCGGTACGCGCACCCGATCAAGCGCCCGCGAACGCGGGTTCGCACGGATACTTTCCCGGCGTGGAGTCCGGCAATCCGGCAAACGGCGCAGCGCTGTTCGGCGCGAACTGCGCGAGCTGCCACGGGGTTGCGGGTGTGGGCGCACGAGGTCCGCAACTGGCCGGACTCGCAAAACTCGACAGTCCGAGTTTCTTCGCGTGGCAGATCAAAGATCCGGCGCCGCCGATGCCGCGCTTGACCTTGACCGACAAACAGATCGCGGATTTGGCCGCGTACTTAGAAGTGCTCGGCACCCAGAGCGCGCCGGTCGGCGATGTGCTGCAGCCCGGGCACAAGAGGTAAGGACGAGATGCTCAAGCGACGCGATGTCTTGAAAATGGGTGCTGCCGGCGCGTTTGGCGCTGCGTTATCGAACGTCGGCAGCGCGATGGCCGGAGCCGCCGCGCCCAGCCCGTTCACGATCGCGCCCGGCAGCGGCGACCTCGAGCGTTTGACGACCGCCGGGCTGCGCGCGCTGCCCGCATTGCGGCCGCCGCGCGCGATCAGCCCGACCGGACGAACAAAAACATTTACGCTCACACTTGCGACTGCTATGGTCGAGCCGCTGCCCGGCCACGCGGTGCCGGTGCGCGCGGTGAATGGTCTGTCGCCTGGGCCGATCTTGCGCGTCGTCGAGGGTGACTCGGTGGTGGTGACCGTCGTCAATCGCTTGACGATGGGAGCCTCCATCCATTGGCACGGCGTTCCGGTTCCGTTTCTCATGGACGGCGCCGGGATGATCTCGCAGCAGGCGATCGCGCCCGACCAATCGTTCGTCTACCGGTTCACCGCGCCGCAAGCCGGAACGTATATGTATCACAGCCACTACAACGATTTGGAGCTGAGCTCGGTGGCCGGCATGCTCGTGGTTGAACCGCAGGCGGCGAACCGCGAACCGCGTTATGCGTCGGATATACCCATCTTCATCAGCAGCATCGAATGGGAGCAACCCAGAAACGTCGAGGCCCAAGCGGTGCTCGCGAACAGCATGATGATGCCGTCGATGGCGTCAAATCCGAATGCCGATCCGAAGCCCGGCATGGGCGACGCGATGGATCGGATGGACATGGTGGAATATTGGTGCTTCAACGGCAAGACGTTTCCCGCGACGAAGCCGATCGCCGTCAAGACGGGCGACCTCGTGCGGGTTCGGTTCGCGAACCTCACGAACATGGCGCATCCCATCCATTTGCACGGTCACTGGTTTCGCTTGATCGCGCAAGACGCCAGCCCGCTGGAACGGCCGCCGATCATGAACACCGTGCCGGTGCATCCCGGCCAGACCATCGACATCGACTTCCTTGCGAATAATCCGGGCGTGTGGCCGTTCCACTGTCACATCATCTCGCACATGGTCGACAATCACGACGTCATGAGCGGGTTGATGACGGTCGTGCAGTACGAGGGTTTCGGTCTACCGTCGATGATGACGATGCAGGGCTAGCACTTCTTATTCGTGCGCGTGCATGGGCTCGTGTCCGCCCCACCACACCAAGACGGCGACGATCACAAGGAAGACGACGTTTAGAACCGTCGTGTAGTCGAGGCTTAACTTCTCCATGGCCATCAAGAAGTTGACCGGGGAGTGCGGCGTGAGATGGAAGAGCGCGAACGCGCCTTCCATGACGACACCCGTCACCACCATCGACGCGTAGAACACCGCGACCATGCGCAGCGCGAGCCCCCAGCCGTAGTACTTCCGATAGATGTCGACGAGCGGCAACACGATGAGATCGGCGTAGAGGAAAGCGATCACGCCGCCGAACGTGCTGCCGCCGCTCCAGAGAACCGCCGCAAGCGGCACGTTCCCGATCGAGCAGACGAAGCTCAAGAAGGCGATGATCGGTCCGACGAGCGCGTTCTCCACCACGCGAAGCGGCGCGGGCCCGTTGACCACGAAGAGATGCTGCCACCACGCCGCAGGCACCGCAACCGCAAGCAAACCCGCGATGAGGAAGCCGAGGATGAGATCGGTCTGCAGCATCGACCAATCCATGGTGAAATAGTGCGCGACGTAGCGCCATCCCGTTCCTGAGCGCATTTTCTGCGCAAGGGTATCGCCGGGCGCGATCATGTCGCCATGGTCGTGCTGATGTGTGTGGCCTGCCTCTTCGTGGGCGCGGCCCTGTTCGACGAGGCCGGCTGGGATGAAGATCTTCGCGAAGAGCGCGAAGATCGCGATCAGCACGACGCCGCCGACCCATTCGGCGATCACGAATGGCCAACCCATGAGGCGCCAGAGGATGAAGCCGAGTTCGATGACGAGGTTCGTCGACGCGAACATGAAGGCCATCGACGTGGTGAAGTTAGCGCCGCGTTTGAACAACGACTTCGCGGTGGCGGCCGCGGCGTAGCTGCACGACGAACTCGCGGCGCCCATGATCGTCGCGAGGCTCAGTTCGCGGAAGCCGGCACGCCCGAATTGTTTGGCCATGCCGCCTTTGGGTACATACGCCTGCACCATTGCAGACAAGATGAAGCCGAACAGCAACGACCAGAGCACCGCCCAGAACATGGCGAACGACGCGTAAAGCCACTGGCCGAGGAAGTGCACGACGACCATCATATCGGGCCGGGGTTGCCCGGCCGGCGTCGGATTCCATGCCCCGGCGGCGGCGCAGCTACGACCTTTGCGGCGTTTGCGGGTCTTTCTCCATGACAATACATCGCAAAGTCCGCGGGGATAAGCCGTCGCGCTTGCCGTAGCACGTGAAATGTCTTTTTTCCGAATCTTGGCGGCTGTGCTTCTGGCAGCGATTGTGCCGGCCAGCGCGGCCGCGGGTTCCGCGTCGGCTGGCTCCACATCGGTGATTGCGACTTGGTCGCGGGTCGGCGCTGATGGCACGACGCTCGCCAACTCGCTGACTGTCTCCGGTTCGAATCTGGTCGCGCGCATCGACAGCTCGGACGGAAGCGTCACGACCGACTCCGGTCCACTGGCGGACATCGAAAAGCTCGGCGCCACGATCTGCGCACATCCCCAGGTCATGATGATCACCATCGGGATGAAATCTAGGTCGTTCCGTGAGGTCGGCAGCAATCCGCGCAATCCCGCCGACTTCTATGAGGATATGTTCTTTCTCGAGTTTGGCGATGCGCAGACGGAGAAACGCGTCGCCCGCGCGCTGGCTATATTGACCGGCGTGTCGGTTGAATACGATACGGACTGCACCTCGAGCGATTAGACTTCGTGTCGGCCGTCACACTCCGCGCCGAATATCGACCTGCGCGCAATATCGGCGCATCTTCCGTAGTCTCACGGCATATGAACTCGAGAGAGGGCCGTGCAAAATGAAGATGTTCATCGGATCGATCGTTGCGCTCGCGCTGTCGGCTGCACCGGCGGCCAGTCTCGCGGACACGACGATCGGCATCGACAATCACTACGGAGCGGTGCTGGACGGATTTTACCTCCAGGCGTTGAGCACCAGCCACACGCCTTCGGACTGGAGCTCGAACATGCTCAACGATACGGCGTCCGGTTCGGTCGTCGACCCGTTCACCGCCGATGACTCCGCCGTCATCAACCTCAATCAAGACACGTGCCAATACACGTACAACGTGCGCGCACATTGGTCCGACGGCTCGACCAATTCGTGGAGCGGCATCGATTTCTGCACGCAATCGCCGGACGATGATTTCACCAGCGACGGCACCGACTTCTGGGCGGTGCCTTCGTAAGGGTCTAGCGCGTCAGCGCTTCGAGACGTTCTCGCGGGATGCGGAGCACCTGGCGGTCATCCAAGATCGCGGCTCCGGCGCGTGTGAAGAATTTGTACGACGGCGTGTTCCAGCGCAAGATGTTCAGCACGATTCCGCAGCATTCACTATCCAACGCCGCACGCGCGACGGCGCGCAGCAATTCGATAGCGGCGCTTTTGCCTCGGTAGGCCGGCCGCACATAGAGATCTTCGAGATAGACGCCTCGACCTTCAAACGACGAGTAGCAATCGTAGACAAACGCGTAGCCGGCAGGCTCTTTTTTGTTGAAGGC
>DATBOZ010000049.1:0-4757 GCA_036561585.1 Candidatus Eremiobacteraceae bacterium
CGATTTCGTAGAGCAGTGTTCGCCTTTTGGAATCTCCTTGCGTTTGCTATTTGTTGGTTAACGGAGCAAAAGGGCTGGCTTTAACTCTAAATTGCGTGGCCGACCATAAAGGTCGGCCCCACAGCGTAGGTTAGAACCGCCCGCGTCCTCTCCGAATATCACCAGCCGACCATGAAGGTCGGCACTACACTGTCCGGAGGAGGTTGCTGCTGAAGAGCCCTGCGGAATCGGTCCACGTGGTCGCGAGCGTGAATCCGGTGTCGCCGGCGAGTTTGGCGAGCGTCTCGCGGTCGTACTTGTACGACGACTCGGTGTGAATGCTTTCGTCACGTTCGAAGCGCACATCGAGTGCAAGCGCGGCGATCGGCACGGTCTGTGCCTCCCGGCTGACCAGATGCATCTCAACGCGCCCGAGCTTCTCATTGAATCGCGCGTGATGCATGAATTTCTTCAGATCGAACGAGCCGCCCAGTTCGCGATTGATACGCGCCAGCACGTTGAGATTGAAGGCCGCGGTCACGCCAAGCGGATCGTCGTACGCCGCTTCAAGCACGGCGCGATCCTTTTTCAAGTCGGCGCCGAGCAAGAGCGCGTCGCCGACCTCGAGCACGGCGCGAACCGCGCGCAGCGTGCTGACAGAATCGGCGGGTTCAAAATTGCCGATGTTGGATCCCAAGAACAGCGCCATCGTGCGAACAGCCCCATTGCGCGAGATGCGGCGCAATCCCTCAAGATATTCCGCTGCGATGCCGTCGACGCGGATATTGGGATATTCGCGTGACAGCGCTTCCGTGCTGGCCTTCAAAGCCGACGGCGAGATGTCGATCGGCCGGTAATGCAGCGACGGCTGGCGTTCGAGCGCCGCGGTTATGATGCGCCGCGTCTTGACGGCGCTTCCGCTGCCGAGTTCGACGATATCCAGCGGAGTGCCGACTGCGGCGACCATCTCGCGCGCATGGCGGTCGAGAATCTCATCTTCGGCGCGCGTGAGGTAGTATTCCGGGAGGAGGCAGATCGAATCGAACAGCGACGAGCCGAGATCGTCGTAGAAGTATTTTGGGAGCAACTTTTTCGGTGACGCCGTCAGACCGGCTCTGACGTCCTCGGCAAAACTCATCGCGACCCCTTGCGCGCCTGCGCTGGAGGTCCCTGCGCTTTGCGCGCGAACCGCGCCCGCGATGGAGAAGATCATCACGTTCGACGATGGCGCGTCGACCACGCTCGAGATATGGGGCGACGCAGGACCCGTTTTGCTGTGCGTACACGGAATGACGAGTTCGCGAAAAGCGTGGACTCGGCTCGCTGATACATTTGCCGGCCGTTATCGCGTGTGCGCGTACGATCAACGCGGCCACGGCGATTCCGCCGCAACCACAGGCCCAATGACGCTCGCGCGCGGCGTGGCCGACTTGCGTAGCGTCGAAGAAAATATCGGCGGCGATATCGCGGCGCTCGTCGGCCACTCGTGGGGCGGCGCGATCGTCATCCTCGCGGGCCGTGCATCGCGCGCAAAGGCGGTCGCCGCGATCGACCCGGTGCTCAGAGTGCTGCCAGGAACTTGGCGCAGAGAATATCTCGACGACACCGAGGCAGATTTCGCGAAATCGTTTGATGATTTGGCGCAAGAATTGCGCGTGCGGCTTGCCGAGTGGCCGGCGATCGACGTCGACGCGAAGCTGCACGCAGTGCGCCACATGACGGCCGAACCCATCGCGCGCTTGGGCAGCGAGAATCGCGTTGAGCAAGGCGGCTGGAATATTCTCAAAGATGTTGCGGCGTATCCAAAACCGCTCTTGGTGTTCGCTGCGGGACCCGACGACTCGGTCATGTCCGGCGACGACCTAGCGATCCTGCGATCGAGCGGCGGCGCAAACTTAGAGGTGCGCGAGTATTTCGACCAGGGCCATAACCTGCACCGGACCGCATTCGACCGGTTCACGACCGATCTGGGGTCGTTCCTCGAAGGCAAGAAATAGGGCAAGCGATGCTTGCCCTACTACCTTGATCAATGGTAGGGCGACTACTTCGCGGCCATCACGTGCAGGTCGTGGAGATCCTCGAGGATGTTCAGCGTCACCGCATCTTTGACCGCCGGATTTTTCAAGCCGATGTCGTCCTGAATGCGCTTCACCGTGTCGTCGCCGTGATTGTAGCCGTGCACGGCAGCGTTATGCTTCTTGATCACCTCAGGATCGAGCTTGCCGTTGGCTTTGACCCATTCCTCGAATTGGATGTACGTCGGCTTCTTGGTCTTGACGAACTCGATCACCTTATCGCGCTCGAGGCCAAGGCCGGATATCGTCATCTGATCGAAGCCCTGGCCGCAGTAGTCGTGCCCTTCGGGCAGCATGCCCGCATTGCCGAGCGTCAACTTCGTCCATAGACGAGGCAAGTGCGCGACGCCGAGCGGGCCGACGGTCGCCGAGCTGATGATCGGAATATATTTGGTGTCGGTTGCTGTTGCCATGATGTGAGGAACCTCCAGTGCCGGTGTGAGAGTGCGACGACGTGAATCGTCAATTCTTGGACGCGGTCGCGCGTCGCGATTTGAACGTCAGTTCTGCGATGCCGGATTTGTCGAGTTCGCCGAGGCCTGCCGCACACATCTTGTCATATTGCGCCTTGGTTGCGGCGGCCAGCGGCAGTTCGAGTCCGGCGCCGCGTCCGAGCGCGAGGGCGATGCCGGAATCCTTCGCCGCATGCGCGGCCGAAAAATAACACGCGTGGTCGTGGTTCTGCATATCCTCGCCGTCGGTCTCCAGAACGCGCGAATTCGCGCCGGTCTGCGCGAAGACTTCGCGCAGCATCGTGAGATCCAGTTCGAGGGCTTCGCCAAGGCCGAGGCCCTCGGCGAGACCGGCCGTATTGATGTTCATCACCATGTTGACGAGCGCTTTGACCTTTGCGGCTTGGCCGGCGGGCCCCACGAATCGCAACGATGCGCTCATCTTGTCGAGGACGGGTTTCGCGGCGTCGAACGCCGCTCGCTCGCCGCCGCACATCAGGTAGAGCGTGCCGTCGCGCGCCTGCGAGATCGAACTCGCCATGCATGCTTCGAGCGATTTCGCGTCGCGCGCCTTCGCGCGTTTTTCGATTTCGACGTGCACGTCCGGCGTGACGGTCGCGCAGTTCACAAACACCTTGCCCGCCGCACCGTCCAACAGCGAGTCACCGGACTCGGCGAAGATGCTGCGCATAGCGTCGTCGTCGGTCACAACGGTGATGACGACGTCGGATAGTTCGGTCACGCGCGCGAGCGTGCGCGCGGCTTCGGCGCCGATCTCCGCCGCGAGTTCGTCCGCAGACTTATGCCGCGCGTCGTAGACCGCAACGACGTCAAAGCCCGTGTCGTTGAGACGCCGCGCGATATTGGAACCCATTCGTCCGACGCCGACAACGCCGACCTTCGGAGCAGCCGCCATGTGATTCTACCCTCCTCGACCTCTGAGTTGGGGCGTTTGAAGTTAGCCGCGCGTTGCGGCGTTTCCCTCGTTTGGCCGACCGTAAAGGTCGGCCCCACGCTTTATGGATACACGCCGCGCAGCATCGTGGCTTCCGCCACGCGCCCAACAGCGAGCACGTACGCGCCGCGACGCATGTTGATCTTGTGGCTCTTCGCGCGATCATACGTATCGCGGAACGCGCGGACCATCATGCGCTTCAGCCGGTCATTGACCTCGTTCTCCTCCCAGAAATTCTCTTGGAGGTTTTGCACCCATTCGAAATACGAAACGGTCACGCCGCCCGCATTTGCGAGAATATCCGGCAGCACCATGATGCCGCGATCGAACAAGATATCGTCGGCTTCGGGAAGTGTCGGTCCATTCGCCGCTTCTGCGACGACCTTGGCGCGGATGCGCGGCGCGTTTTCCTTGGTGATCACTTTTTCCAACGCAGCCGGGATCAACACGTCGCACGGATATTCCAGGACTTCTTTGTTCGATGCGGCGTCGCCGCCGCTGAAACCGGTCACAGAACCCGTCTCTTCTTTGTACGCGACGAGCTTCTTGACATTGAGCCCTTTGTCGTTGGCGATGCCGCCATGGCTATCGGAGACGGCGACGATCTTGTATCCGGCATCTTCCATCAATTCGGCCGCGTGCAATCCGGCATTGCCGAATCCTTGAATAGCGACGCGCGCGCCGGCTTGCGCGATGCCCAATTCCTTCAGTGCTTCGTCGACCACGAACATGCAGCCACGGGCGGTCGCTTTGTCGCGGCCCAGCGAACCGCCGATCGCGATCGGCTTGCCGGTGACGACGCCGGGAATCGAATAGCCGCGCAACATAGAAAACGTATCCATGATCCACGCCATGATCTGCGGCGTGGTGTAGACGTCCGGCGCGGGGATGTCGCGCTCGGGCCCAATGATGATCGAGATCTCGCTCGTGTATCGGCGCGTGAGATGCTCGAGCTCGCGCATATCCATGTTCTTTGGATCGCAGATGATGCCGCCTTTGGCGCCGCCGAACGGGATGTTGACCAGCGCGCATTTCCACGACATCCACATCGCCAGCGCCTTGACTTCGTCAAGCGTGACATCGGGATGGAAGCGGATGCCGCCTTTTGCCGGTCCGCGCGACATATTGTGCTGCACGCGATAACCTTCGAAGACACGAATCGATCTATCGCTCATCTCGCAGGGAACTGAGACGGTGAGGATGCGTTTTGGAACGCGTAAGTATGCATGAATGCCGGAATCTAAGCCGATGAGCGTGGCGACATCGTCCAATTGCGCCTGCGCCATTTCCCAGACG
>DATBOZ010000050.1:0-16434 GCA_036561585.1 Candidatus Eremiobacteraceae bacterium
AGCCCAGCGCGTGAGTCGGTGTCAACATAGGCCACACCCATAAATGTCCACACAACGCGCAGCGTGCTTTTGCCGATGCGGATGCTTCCGGTGGATGCGGCCGGCTCTTTGTTCAATGCCCGTAGCGGTGCATGATCTGCAGCAAACGATCGTGCGGCAAGCCGTACACCGTGTTGCCGTCACGGCCCACCGTCGTCTGACCGGCAAGCAGCGCATTGATGACCGCTTCTTCGGTCGCGTCTTCGGTCGCATCGAACAACGGGTTGATGTGATATTGATCCAGCACGGTTATGGTCGCCGTGCGCGCCGATGGATAATGCGCGACGACGTTGGCAGTCGAGAACGCGATGATGAGATCGCCGCTGCCGGTGCGCGCGGTCGCACCCGTTCGCGCGAGACCCAATGCCGCACGTTTGGCCAGCCGCTCCAACTGGTCGTGCACGAGCGGCGCATCGGTCGCGATGACGATGATGATCGATCCGTTGCCCGCCCTCGGTTCGCGCGGTTGCAGATCCTGGATGTTCGCCCCGACAGGAACGCCGTCGATGGTGAGTTCATCGCGGCGCGCGGTGTTCGTGTTGACCAGCACGCCGGTCGTGTATCCGCCGTCGCGTGACGACAGCACGCGCGACGCGGTGCCGATGCCGCCCTTGAATTCGAACGAGACCATGCCGGTGCCGCCGCCGACGCCCCCTTGTGCGACGGGGCCGCCCGTCGCCGCGTCCAATGCCGCAACGGCGTCGGCTGCGGTGTTGTGGCGGCCCTGCTGATCGTTGAGAAACTGGTCGTCGCATTCAGCGACGACCGGCAGCGGCACGTCGTCGCCGATACCGACATCGGGATACTGTTTGAGATACCACGAGACCACGCCGTCATCGACGCGCCCAACCGAAAGCGTGTCGGTGAGCAGTACCGGCACTTCCATCCAGCCCGCCTCATTGACCCAGGTGGTACCGGTCATCTCGCCGTTTCCGTTCAGCGCCCACGCTGCTGCAAACACTTTTCGATGCCAGACATCGGTGCGCGGCAGCACGGCCGTGACGCCGGTGCGCACCGGGCCGACGCCCGGCACGAGCTTGCCCGAGCCCGTTATGTGGGTGACTTGCCCGACTCGCACACCCGCCACGTCCGTGATGGCATCGTATCGCCCTGGTGACAGGCGCCCGATGTGGATGCCGAGCGCCGGCGCCTTGACGTACGGGCCTGACGTTGGATACGACCCGCCGAGAGCCGTCGACACGGTCGCCGCCGCTGCGGCGAGAATCGCAATTATTATCATGCCGCCTCGTTCGGCGCCTCGCGCTCGTGCCCTCGCCAGGACTTCATGCCGCGCTACGCGCAAGGCAATCGCGATGCGGCGTCGGAGATTTACCATTGGATTTGCGGCCGGCGCCGCAAGTTTCGCACTGTTGCCCGCGCATGCGCTTGCGCGAACATCGGCCGCGCAAACAGCTGCCCCTCAGAGCAGCGCGCTGCCGGCGCGGACCATTCGAGTCCGGCTGTTCACCGGCCAATCACTGATTCGCGCGGACGTCACGGGCGCCAACGCAGACGGAACGCCGGTCCTGTTCTCATTCGACGCTAACACGACGTTCAAACCCACGGTGATCGGCGGCGGCGTACCCTTGACGGTCACCGCGTACGACGCCGACGGACTCGTCGCATCGCGCCGCTACGCCGGCGCGGTGACGGTCGCTGGCGATTCCGCGGGTCTCCTCATCATCAATACCGTCGATTCAGAGAGTTATACCGCTTCGGTCCTCGCCGCCGAGATGAGCCCCAACTGGCATGTGGAAGCGCTCAAAGCCCAAGCCATAGCTACTCGGACGTACGCATTCCGCGCGGCGACGAAGAGCAAGAAATCGTATGACCTCGGCGACGACACGTCTGCCCAAGTCTACCGAGGCATGGATGCGGTCGCAGATCGCTTTACGTCCGCTGCGCAAGCGACCGTAGGCCTAGCGCTTTTCGCCGGAGACGCGGTTGCGGACGTCTTCTACAGCTCGGCGTGTGGCGGCCACACCGCAAGCTCGTCGGAGATCAACGGCGGCTCTGCGCCGCCGTACTTGCGGGGCATTGCCGATGTCGATCGGAGCGGCAACGCGTATTGCGCGAAAGCGCCCTATTATTCGTGGCAGAACCTCATTCCGAGCGGCGCCCTCGAGCGGATCTTCGATCTCGAACCCGGCGATCTCGCGGACGTCGACGCGAGCGCCACGTGGCCCGACGGCAGGGTGAAGAGCGTAAAAGCCCATAGCCGCCGCGGCTTTGAGAACACCATGGATGGCCGGGTTTTTTACGGCCGGTGCGGAGCGCTTTTAGGCTACAAGGTCGTACCGAGCACGATGTTCCGCGTCGCGTCCGACACCGGCGGATTCCGTTTCACCGGCCATGGCAACGGCCATGGCATCGGCATGTGCCAGTGGGGCGCGCGCGGGCGCGCCGACGCCGGCATGAACGCCGCCGCGATTCTTGCGGCCTATTTTCCCGGCACGGCGCCTCGCCAGGCGTGACGCGAGTCACACCGGACCGACCGACTGCCCAATAACTGTGATGTATCGCCCACGCTCGTGTCATATGTGTGGAGGGTCAACCGATTCACATGGACACCAGCATGCATTTCCCTGAAGGCGTGTCTCGCGCGTACGCTTCGGAAGAGCTCGAGCAAAATCTGCGCGCACTAGCGCAGACCGCCGTATCGTTCGCGCGCGACATCGACGGCGACACGATGCTCGCGTACGCACTCCGCGCGTCTGCCTCAGGTTGCCACGCGAAACGCGCGTTGATGATGATCGTGGACGGCCGCGACCTTTCGCTCCGCGGCGTCGCTCCGGCCATCGGGATTGCGGATGTCGATGCGATCACGTTCCGCATGTTCGCAGAGGACTGCAAGGCGACGGACGCGGCGCTGCAGCACGGCGAATCGACCATCGTGCAAGGCCACGATGCTGCGGCCGGCTTCCCATCGGTCGCAACGGCGCTCGGCGCCAATAATTGCTTGGTCGCGCCGGTGCCGGCCGGCAAAGATGTTGTCGGCCTCTTGCTCCTGTTCGACAAGGATCCGGCCTACAGCGGCTTCAACGCGCTCGACGTCGCATTTGTCCGCACGACCGTTGGATTGCTCGGCAGCGCGCTTCATGGATTGCGGGTTCGCGATCGCGCGACGGCGGCCGTCGGCAACGTCGTCGGGCTCGTCGCCCAATCGCAATTCGATGAGACGTTCGCACTGGAAATGGAGCGATCGCAACGGCTCGGACTCGCGCTCGGGTGCGCCGTCCTCAATGTTGTGAACTATCGCGACATCGCGAAGACCCACGGACCGCAATCCGCGGATGTCGTCATGCGGCATCTCGGGCAGACACTCGCTAAGCACGTCCGGCAGATCGACATCCTGATGCGCTACGACGACGAACGAATCGTCCTGCTCATGCCCGGCGAGAAGTCCAGCACGGCGCTGGCGGTCGTGCGTCGACTCGAGGCGCAAGTCGCGCGCATCTCGTGGCCGAAGGTTGGAAAGATCGCGCTGCGCTGCGGTGTCGCATCATATCCGGAAGTGGCGAAATCCGCGAATGAACTCGTGGCCACCGCCATCAAACATGCCGGCGCTGCAGCGCAGACGTCGATCGGCGCCGCCTAACCCTATCCGTGTAGTGCCGACCTTTATGGTCGGCCGATTTTTTTGTAGGTAGGACGGCCGATGATAACCATCGGCACTACATCCGCGCCAGGCGCGATAGGTAGTCGTCCTCGGCGGCCCAGACCGCGTCGAGACCTCGCTCCCAACCGTTGACGACAAATGCATAGATCACGAGCCCGTGATGTTCGGTCTTCACATAGCCGGCAAGGCTGCTCACGCCTTCGATGTATCCGTCCTTGCCGAGTACGCGGCCGCGAATATCGGGCGCAAGATTTCGTACGTGCACGGTGCCGTCGACGCCCACCCGGGGCAATAGCTTGGCGTATCGTTCGGCGTCGGGACTTGACACGAGATCGCGAAGCACCGTCGCGGCGGCTCGTGCGCTCAGCCGATCGGCTGTCGACAGCCCGGACGCGTCAGCAAGTACCGCCGCCGTTTGATCAACGCCGATCCCTTGTAAATACTCCCTTTCTGCTTCGAGACCGTTCGGTAAAGAGCCGACGCCGAACCCCTGCGCGCCTGCGGTGCGAAGCAGCTGTTCGGCGATGTGGTTGTCGCTGTCGAACATCATCCGGCGGATGATCGCTGCGAGCGGCCGTGATCTCCTCGTCCACAATGTAACGCTTGAGTTCGGAGCTTGGCCGACGGCAATGCCACCGCCGACGGCGATGCCGGCGTCGATGAGCATCGCGCGCAAAGCGACCGCCGCGCTCTGCGTCGGATGCGACAGACTGCGCCAATACTTCTGCGGGGCACCGAACGGGATCGTGCCGGAGAGTCGAAAGCCGCTGCCGTCCAGCAACGGATCGATGCGCAGGGTGTTCTCCGCATCGGCGGAGCCTGTGCGCACGTCGCCGAGGAGCTCTCCACCGATCGCTTTGGGATCGACGCGCACGCGCGCGGCACCGCCGTTCGGATCCGGCGTGATGGTGAATTGCGCAGTGCCGCCGTCCATGGTGACCGCGCTGGTGAGCGCAGCGTACCCATACTCGAGGTCATCGGCCGCCCAAGTCGGATTGACGGCGTCTGGTCCATAGAGGCTACCGTCGGCGATCACGTCGCCGGCGATGCGGAGAATGCCGGCAGACTTCATCGCCGCGACCTCGCGTTTGAGATCGGCGCTCGTCAGTTCGGGATCACCGCCGCCCACAAGCCAAAGCGAACCTGGCAGCGTGTCGCCTTGCGGCGCGACATCGGTGACGAGCCTCGTCGTGAAGCGATAGTCCGGGCCGAGCGCGTGCAAGGCCGTCGCCGCGACGACCACTTTGAGGACGGACGCCGGCGCAAGCGGCATATTCGCGTTTCGTGAAAACAATATCGCGCCAGTTCGCGCATCCTCGACCACAATGCCGGTCGACGCTGGAAAGGCACCGTCGCCGAAGATCTGAGCGGACGTGCGGGCGAGATCGTGCGCTTGCATTGCAGACCAATGAATGCCCGAGCGAATCAGCGCGCTCTTATACGGCGGCGGCGTTGGCGTCGCGCGCGCCACAACGCTCACAACAGTGTGCGGCCCGCACGAACGGGCGAGCCAGATGACGATGAAGACGAATACGGTCAGGAGTCCGACGAGCGCCGCCCTTCGCCGCGCGGACCGGATACGCGCGCTTCGGATGCGGAGCTCGCGAGCCAAGTCAGGCCGACGAACGCCCGCTCGCATCTTCCCACCAAGCGAGCTGTGCATCCCAGCGCGCGAACCAGTACACCAGCGATTGCCACTCGCCAAATTCGGCAAAGCGTTTGCGGATCTGCTTTTCCGACGGCCGCCGCCCGTTGAACAGTTCGCGCTTGGCGTACGCGTACGTCGCACTGTCGACCGAGATGTGG
Organism: Candidatus Eremiobacteraceae bacterium; assembly: GCA_036561585.1. GTDB lineage: Bacteria > Vulcanimicrobiota > Vulcanimicrobiia > Eremiobacterales > Eremiobacteraceae > JABCYQ01. The sequence continues at coordinate 5,465 of DATBOZ010000050.1, forward strand.
TCGTAGTGACCGAGGAGGTTCATCAGGAAATGTGCGGACGATTTGCCGACGCCCTTCAGCTTCGTCAACAACTTGAAGAGCGTCTCTGCATCGGCCGTCTCGGCCTGCGCTTCGATCGCATCGAGATCGATGTCGCCGGACTTCTGGCGTTGCGCGAGTTCGATGATGTATGGCGCGCGATAGCCTGCGCGCACGTAGTCGCGAAACCAGCGCTCGCCGGCGCGCGTGACCTGTCCGGGTGTCGGCCATGCCCGCAGCAACGGCTCGGCCGGACATACGTCACCGAGCTCCGCCACACGGTTGATCATCACGACGGCCTGTTTCCACAACACGTTCGTGCCGAGGATCGCCTTGATCACATCCTCGAACAGCGACGACGCGCGCATACAACGGCCGGCGCCATGCCGGCGCGCGGCTTGTAGTTCATCGCGGGAAGCGCACAGCCGGTAAAACCCTTGAAGATCCTCATCGGCGTGCAACATCACCGCACAACGGCGCGCCATCTCCTGCGCGACACCCGGATCTTGAGCACCCTCGCCGCTGACGGTGATAGCGACGTCGACATGACCGCGCCGCGCCGATTTCTCCTCCGACATCTCGACGAGCATGACGCGCCCGTCGTGCAGCCGTTCGGCGCGCTGCAACACGCCGCGCTCGTGTTGCCATCGAAACGGCAGCGTCTGATACCAGCCGTGCGAGATGACGGTCGAGAACAGTCCGAACGGTTTCCTAATTGTGAGGCGTGTGGCGGCGGATTCCATGTGGACGGTCGAGTGAAACGAGGCCGACGGGTTTCCCTGCTGGCGCGCTTCCGGGCACGTATAGGTATGTGACGTCGAAGGTCTGCGTTATTGCCGCTCCGTCCGTCGAGTGCGGAACAACGTAAGTGCTCTCCATCGCAGCGTTGAGAGCCGCCGCTGCGAGTGCAGGCGCGATCGAGACGCTGTGGACAAGCGCGACCAACGGCTCGCCCAGTGGCGAGACATGAACGCTGACGCTCAGGACGATCGGCTGCTGCGGTCGATACGCGTCAAAATCGTATTTCGGCCAGCTCACCGTGGCAAAGCGTGCGGGTAACACCGTCTCGACGATCGGCACCGTCAACCAGGGCCGAATGGTCTGGGTAGCAGCAACGAGCGAGTCGCTATCGACCTTATTGCTTACGTCGACTGGGTATGGTTTGCACGTCTCGCTCTTCTTCGCGTGTACAGACGTGGCCTGGACCTGGCCCCATGTCAATGCAGCGCCCGGCGAGAATAGTGCACCCGATAGCGACGAGTAGTCTATGCTCGGGTCGCGGCCGGTGCCCATCGTGTCGCCGTATCCTCGCAAAGGAATATTCCAAAGAAGATCTGTTGTGTGCGAGGCGGCGTCCGCCATCTCGAGAGTGACAGAATCGAGCGGCGTTTCGACAGTGTTGAGATCGAGTTCATACCAATACGCTGTTCCTGAATTCAGGCTGGTGTTGACCATCGGATGTCCGAGGATCGCGGGGCAATACATCTTGAGCAAATCCGACATCTCCGGCGGCCAGGGTTCGCCGTCGAGTCGAAATTCATAGACGATTTGGTAGGTTGAAACAATCGGAATTCCGTCCAGCGTTTTTCCCGAATAGGTGCTTTTTCTCGCGGCGTCCATCGCAGCGTTATCAAGCAGCTTCGATCCCGACGATATGTCGATGTGCGCGGTCTCGAGCTGCCCGACCGGACTCAGCCGGACGGATACGACGACTTTGCCGCTCACGTCCGCATCTTGTGCGAGCGGCGGGTAGTACGGCGTAGGCTTTCTTGTGAAGGCTGCGTTCCTAGACTTGCCGGAGAGTATCGCTATTGTAGATGCGTCCGGCGCGATCGTACCCTCGTCACTAAACGTTGTGATGACGGTTGGTATGTCCCACCCGACCAGCCCGCTTCCTTGGTCGCCGACGTGGACCGTCGGCGACGTGCACGGGAGCGCTCCATCGCTCGACACGGTATCGGCAACGGAGATGCCTGAAATGTCTTGGGAAGGCCGGTCAAACACGACGACATCATCGAACGCATCTTCGTCTTGTAGGAATTGCACATGCGAGGCGCGAGCTGACAGCGGCGCGCGGCCACCGCTCGTTTGTATCTGCACGTCAATGTCTTGCGGCGCAGTGCCCGACTCGGCTTCGAGGACGGCCCGGTATCGAAAAAGGTGACCGGACGTCCCCCTGCCCTCTAGGCTCAAGGACAAGACTCGAACCGGGCATACGTCCGCGCGCGCCGCGGCAGCTCCCGACGCAAACAAAATAAGAGCAAAAGACGCAAGCATAGGACTGCGAAACGACACGGTGCACCGATCTTGAGCCCCACGCGGCCCAATCGGATGCATTCGCCACTTGGAGCGGTAGACATCTCGTGTTCAGAACGGTTAACGCTGGGCGCGGTCTCAAATGACGCTACTTCGACGGAACGTAGACGTACACGACGTCGAATGTTTGCGTCAGCGGCGCACCGTCCGCCGAGAGCGGAATCACGTAGGTGCTCGCCATCGCAGCGGCGAGCGCGGCTTTGGCGAATTCCGGGGCGGAAGATACATTCTTCACGATCGCCACCAAGGGTTGACCCGACTGCGTCGTGTGAACGCGAACGTCGATCGCCACCGCATTCGCGGGATCCGTCGCCGAAGGATGGTATTTCGGCCACGCGATATCGTTGAAACGGGCAGGCAACACCGATTCGATAATCGGCGCATACAGCCATGGCCGATCCGTTTCAGCGACGGCCACTATCGAGTCCACGTCTAAATCGTAACCGACATGCGCGCCGTATGGCTTGCACGTCTCCTGCTCCTTCGAACGCGGCGTCACGCTCTGCACGATGCCTGCAGAGAGCGGGTCACCCGGCCAGAACACGGCGCCGGCTGCCGAGTCGTTGCCACTATGCGAATCGCGGTCATGCCCGATGGTGCCATTGAACCCGCTCACCGTTGCGCGCCAATAGAGGGTCTTTACCGGTGTATGTGCGCCGACCACCGCGAGCGTTATGGAATCGAAATGTATGCGCGTCATTGTGAGACCGACATCATACCAATAGGCAGAGCCGGAGAACAGAGGCGTTGCTAGTGATATACTGCTCAGAACTGCCGGGCAGAACGTATCGAGCGCTTGTGACGGCGAGAGCGGCTCGCTATCTCCGAGCTGAAATTCGTAGAGAACATAATATGCGGCTTCGACCGGAACGCCATCATAGCTGGCTCCAGTAAACGTGCTTCGGTTGAGTGCGGTGAGCGCTGCGTCGTCGAGAAGTTTTGAGCCCGAGGAAAATGCGATGCCCTCTTTTTCGGTTTGCCCTTCAGGACCGATCTTCACCAGTACCCGAGCCGTGCCCGAGACGTTGTTTTCTTCGGCGGCTTGGGGATAGTCGAGGCGGCCTTTGTTCTTGAAGGTCGCCTCCTTGGATTCACCGGAAAGAACGGTGATCTGTGATGGATCCGGCGAGGCGACGTTCGCGTCGTCGACCGTTACGATGACTGTAGGGACATCCCAATCCGTCAACGTCGTCGACGATTCGCCGCCGACACTCTTCACTGCGGACGAACACGGATGAACGACCGTTTCTTGTTCGGTATCGGCAACCGACGCGCCCGACACGTCTGCATTCGGACGTTCGAGAATGATGATACTCTTATAGGCGTCTTCGCCTCGAGACATTTGTAAGTGCGGAGCCACGACGTGGATCGGCGGATGCGTGCTTCCAACGTGAATGAGTAGACCGATGTCGGGCAAGTCCTTCGCAGCGCTGGCGCCGAGCGCCACACGGTATCGATAGACGTGGGCTCCCAATCCCTTGCCTTCGAGGTCGACGGATAATACACGCACCGGACATTCGTCAGCGCGCGCCATTAGTGACGCCGACGCGGAGAAAACCAGGAGCGAAAGAGCGAGGATGCAATAGCGAATAGGCACAGCGCGCAACTCCTTAGCCGCGTCGATCGATGTACGTTCCGTTCGATACGGCGCGGCGCAGGCACCCCCCGAGCGCGGGAGGAACTTCGCGTCGATGCACGTCTCCGCCACAAACGCCGACGCAAAACATGACGAACGCGGCTTCGAACTCGCGAAGCGCGTGATCGGCGGCGACTGGCGCGCGCTCGCGCGTGCGATAACCGTCGTCGAAAATGATGAGCCCGCTGCAGCGGCCCTCGCCAAAGCCCTTTATCCGAGAACAGGACGAGCGCACATCATCGGCATCACCGGTCCGCCGGGAGCGGGGAAGAGCACGCTCGTCGATGGACTCGCATCGGTCATCCGAGCGCAAGGATTGACGGTCGGAATCGTGGCGGTCGATCCGTCGAGCCCATACACCGGCGGCGCGGTGCTTGGCGACCGCGTGCGCATGCAGCGCCACGCCGGCGATCCGGGCGTCTTTATCAGAAGCATGGCATCGCGTCGGCACCCAGGCGGACTTGCACCGGCGACGCGCGATGTCGTTCGGGCGCTGGATGCGTTCGGGCGCGACGTCATCTTGGTGGAAACCGTCGGCGTGGGTCAGGTGGAACTCGAGATCATGAAGGTCGCGGACACGGTGGTCGTGGTCACCGTGCCGGGTCTCGGCGACGGCGTGCAGACGATCAAGGCCGGATTATTGGAAATCGCGGACGTGTTTGTGGTCAACATGGCGGACCGCGCCGGAGCGCACCAAAGCGTGGCCGACTTGAAGACCATGCTCACATTAGGCGGCGCCGAAGAGCGCCGGCGGCGCTGGAAACCGCCGGTGCTCGAAACGATCGCAACCGCCGGCACGGGCGTGCCGGAGCTTTGGGAAAAGTGCGTCGAGCATCGGCAAGTGCTCGTCGCCGACGAACGGATGGGCCGCTCACACGACCGGCTGCGCGAAGAAGTTGTGGAGGCCGTCCAGCAGCGGATCGGCCGTATCGTCGGCGAGCAGCTTTCGAGCAATGGCTCAATGGAGCCGGTTCTGGCCGCGGTGTTGCGTCGAGAGATCGATCCACGAGCCGCCGCCGTCAAGATCATCGACGAACATTTCAAGCGGTCTTAACTGTCCCGCGTAGTACCCCGGGCTGGCAGACTGCTTAGAATAGGAATAAAGTTTCAAGAAAAGTAACGTTGGGTAGAAGAAACTTACTACAACGGACACCCCTACCCGTGAAAGTGCTTTACTTCCGGCCGAGGAGCATCCATGATCAAATTACCCAACGACATCTTTCGCGAACCAACCGCCGAGGACGTCCTCAAGCTAGACGTTGTCAACGAGTACGAGCGGCGACGCGTGATGCGTCAGGTAGCCGACAATATTGTGGCAGAAACCGGTGACGACTCCTCGGCGTTTGTCACCCGAGGCCGTCCGACCGGCCCGTAAGGCAGAGTCTGCACCCTCCGCGCAAGCGGCCGAGAATCTCGGCCGCTTCTTTTATTAGGGCAAGCGTTGCTTGCCCTATTACGATAAAGAGCGAGCGATGCTCGCCCTACTACACTATGTCGACTTTTTCGCCGGCGTGTGCCGGGGTCGCGGTAACGCCGTATTTCGCAGTCACGGCGGCGCAGAGCGATTGCGCTGCGACGGGTTCGGCGTGCACCATGTAGACGCGCGGTTTGTTCGTGAACGAACCAAACCAGCGCAATATCTCGCCCCGGTCGGCGTGCGCCGAGAATCCATCGATGTGGGTGATACGCGCCGCGACCGGGACTTGAACGCCGAAGATGCGAGCCGTTGAAGCGCCCCCGAGCAGCACGCGCCCTAGCGTGCCGGGACCTTGAAATCCGACGAAGCAGACCGTGTCGTTTTGCCGCGGCAGCCGGTTGCGCAAGTGGTGGAGAATCCGCCCACCGCTCGCCATACCGCTCGCAGATATGATCACTGCTTTCGACGTGAGGTCGTTGAGCGCGATCGACTCTTGCGACGATGGCGTCGTCTTGACGAATTGCGCGCCGAGGCTCTCATCGGCTGGTCCGAATCGTGCCTTTGGGTTGAAGCGCATCGCTTCGGGATGGCGCTCCATAATCGCGTCGGCGGAGATCGCCATGGGGCTATCGACAAACACTTGTAGTTTTGGTATCGTGCCGGCCGATTGAAGTTGGCCGATCGCGTACAACAGTTCTTGCGTCCGCCCGACCGCAAAGGATGGCAGGACGAGCACGCCGCCGCGCGCGACCGACTCGTTGATGACCACGCCGAGATCCGCCTGCGGGTCGCTCGCCGGATGCAGGCGGTCGCCGTAGGTGGATTCGCAAAGAACGTAGTCGCTCTCGGTGATCGGCGTCGGATCGTTGAGCAGCGGGCGCCCGTAACGGCCGATATCGCCCGTGAACGTCAGCTTTTTCGTGTCGAACCACAGCTCGGTGATGGCCGAACCGAGGATGTGGCCCGCATCGCTCATCTTGAATTTCAGACCGGCGATGTCATTGCGAATCTCGCTGTACGCCACCGGTTTGAAAAGCGACGCAACTTTGTCGACGTCGGTGGACTTGTAGAGCGGGGTGGTGTGCATACCGCGATCGGGATGTTTGGCGGCGCGCGCCGCCTCGTCTTCTTGGATGTGAGCGGAGTCGCGCAGGACGAGTGTTGCCACTTCGATGGTGGCCGGTGTTGTGTAGATCGGGCCGGAGAAGCCGGCCTGGGCGAGGGCAGGCAGATACCCGCAATGGTCCAGGTGACCGTGCGAGAGAATGACTGCATCAACCGTCTTCGGGTCCACAGGCGGCGGCGTCCAATTTCGCGCCTCGAGATCGCGCAGCCCCTGGTACATGCCGCAATCCAACAGCACGCGCTTGCCTTCGGTCGTCTCGATGAGGTGCTTACTGCCCGTGACGACGCCCGCGGCGCCAATGAATGTGATGCTCGCCATCGGTCTCCTTACGCCGTCTTTTCTTCGACGAACGTGGACGGACGCAGGTAGTGCGATTCGCGGTACGCGGCGATGCACGAATTGATCAGGGTTTCAGGGTCCGACTCGTAGATGAGGCGTGCACCGGTCGTCTTGCCCAATTTTGGAATGATCGACTCCAGCTCGTCAGCGACGCCGCCCGAGCCTGCGAGCACACCGATGAGTTTGCCTTCATCGTAGGCGATGCAGAACTCGCCAAGCGTCCCCGAACGGCCGCCCGCGATCACGACGATGTCGGACGAGTGGATGTTGTGGACTTCGCGCCCCATGAGTCCGCTGCCGGTGTAGATGATAACGTCGTACGCGTCGACCGGCGATTCGTACTTGTTGACGTGCTCGCTGCGCGAAAGCGCGGGCGAGACGCCAACCGAAAGCCCTCCGGAATCGCGTGCTCCCCGGGCCGCGTCGTACGGCAAGCCTGGGCACGCGCCGGTCACGAGAACACAGCCCGCGCGTGCGATTGCGGCTCCTAATACGTAGCATCGTCGTCGAACTTCAGGTATGAGTTCACCGCCGGCGGCGCCCATGACGCCGATCGCGCGAACGGTCGGGTCGCGATCCGGATCGTACGAAGGGTCGGCGTCGGGCGCGACATCGCCCGTATACGGACGCAATTCTTGGTGCGCCGCATTTTCGTCGTGTGAATCCATCATGATGCACGTTTCCAGTTCATCTGTTGGGTGCCGGGCCATTCTGTCAGGCGGCGTGCGCTGCCTGCGAGAGACGAAAGTCGATGTGTCAACGGGTCGCGAGTGCATGCAAGTCGTATAAGGACGCGTAATGCGCACACGTCCGGACATTCGCAACATCGCCATCGTCGCGCACGTCGATCATGGCAAGACCACCTTAGTCGACGGCATGCTCCGGCAGACCGGCGTTTTTCGCGACCCAAGCGCTCAGGGTGAGCGCATCATGGACGTCAATCCCATCGAACGCGAACGCGGCATCACGATCCTCGCGAAGAATACCGGCATTCTCTGGGGCGAGACCAAGATCAACATCGTCGATACCCCCGGTCACGCTGATTTCGGCGGCGAAGTCGAACGCGTCTTGCAGATGGTCAACGGCGTGCTCTTGCTCGTGGACGCCGCCGAAGGTCCGCTGCCGCAGACGCGGTTCGTGCTTCGCAAGGCGCTCGAACAGGATCTGCCGGTCGTCACGGTCATCAACAAGATCGACCGTAAAGATGCGCGCCCGAAGGAAGTGCTCGACGAGGTCCTCGCGCTCTTCATCGACATCGGTTGTGCGGATCACCAACTCGACTTCCCGGTGATCTACGCCAACGCGCGGGCCGGCACGGCGACGAGCGATCTCGCGGTCCCCGGCGTCGACCTTCGGCCGCTCATGGAGCAGATTCTTCTCCACGTGCCCGAGCCGCCGGGAGACGACGAAGGCCCATTCCAGATGCTCGTCTCGAATATCGATCACAACGAATATGTCGGGCGCATCGCGATCGGCCGCATCTTCCGGGGTGTCGTGCATCCCGGCGATTCGGTGGCGCGCATCCGGCGCGACGGCACCACCACGCATCGCGTGACCAAGATCCTCGAGTTCTACGGCTTGCTGCGGCGCGAACTGAGCGAGGCGCGCGCGGGCGATATCGTGGCGATCTCCGGCGTTGAGGGCGTGAACATCGCGGACACGCTTGCCGACGGAGCGAATCCCGAAGCGGTGGATGCCGTGCTCGTCGACGAACCGACGGTCGCCGTCGACTTTCTCGTGAACACGAGCCCATTTGCGGGCCGCGACGGCAAGTACCTCACGAGCCGCCACATCCGAGAACGGCTCGAGCGCGAACTCGAGAGCAACGTCGCTTTGCGTCTCGCGCCCATCGTCTCGCCGGATACGTTCAACGTTTCCGGCCGCGGTGAACTGCATCTCTCGGTGCTCATCGAGACGATGCGCCGCGAAGGCTACGAGCTCGGCGTCTCCAAGCCGCAGGTCGTGCTGATCGAACGCGATGGCAAGAAATTGGAGCCGATTGAGTATGTCGTGGTCGATGTTGCTGAAGAGCACGCCGGAGCGGTCATCGAAGCATTGGGCAAGCGGCGCGCGCAAATGCTGAACATGATCACGATGGGCTCGCAACGCCGGCTCGAATATACTATGCCCACCCGCTTGCTGTTCGGGCTACGCGGTGAACTGCTCACGCTGACGCGCGGCACCGCCGTCATCAACCACACTTATTACGATCACCAACCGCTGGGCGGCGAGATCCCCCGACGAAATGTCGGAGCGCTCATCAGCGCGGAGACGGGCACGGTGACCGCGTACGCGTTGGACAATCTATTGGCGCGCGGCACATTCTTCATCCCGCCGCAGACCGAAGTCTACGAAGGGATGATCGTCGGCCGCGGAAAGACCGACGACGACATCGTCGTCAATGTCTGCAAAGCAAAGAAACTGACCAATATGCGCGCGTCGGGATCCGACGACGCGCCGAACCTGCCACCGCCCGATGAGATGTCGCTGGAGCGCGCGCTCGAATTCATCGAGGACGACGAGCTGCTCGAAGTGACGCCCAAATCGATCCGGCTGCGCAAACGCTTCCTACACGAGGAAGGACGCAAGAAGGCGCGCACGGCCATTCGTCAGCGCGCTGAAGCCGCTGCGAAGGGGTAACGTCTAGGCGGAACTATTTCGCCGCTCGGTCATCCTGCATCACGCCGAAGATGTGCCCGTCCAAATCCTTGCAGTACGCAAGCCATCCGATTCCCGGAACCGGCATCTTCGGCACGGCCATCGATCCGCCGTTCTTCAAAACGGATTCTACGGTCATATCCAGATTCTTGACGCCGATCGTGTTGACGCACGGTTGTGCGGGATCGCGGCGCGGCATGAGCCCGCCGTTGATACCCGGCTCCGAGGCTTCACCGGTCGTGATGAGCCAGTATTCCATGGGACCATCCCATTTGGTGAATTCCCAGCCGAAAACGTTGGTGTAGAAGTCGACTGCCTTTTCCGGGTTCTCGGCGGGGATTTCAAAGTGCGTCGGTCGCGGCATGACGGACCCTTTCTTCGCGTCGGCACTGCGGTGAGCGGCCGGATTTCGGATGATCGACCTTCGCTCCCTCGTGCTCAGCGTCGTGCGGCACTCTTACGGCATCACCGCTGCCGCCGTTGACGGCGCTATGTTTGCGCCCTTGATCACGAGGAAGAGCATGATCGCGAGTTCTCCGAAGAGCGCCGGCTGTGCGTAGAAAAAAGCGCTGTTGCTATATTGCGGCGTCAGTATATCCACGACGTTGAGGACCAAATAGGCAATGCCGTCGAGCAGCAACCAGTAGCCAAACAATTTGGGAATGAAACCCGACTTTATCACAAGTAGGCCGAACGGCAAGAGCCAGAGTCCCCAAAAAACCTCGTTGACGACATTGCCCTCGCTATGCAAATGAAGGAAGAGCATCGCCAGCGCTTGCTGCTGCGTCGTGGTGAACGCCGTGAGATAGCTGCCACCATGCACGAAGGTAAGCGCGGCGATCCAGTTGATCGAATTGAGGAAGAAAATCGGCGCGACGACGACGCCGCCAAGGATGACCATGAGCACGGCCAGGGAGTGATCCACTTGCTTGAACAAGCGATACAGCGCGAGCATGAGAAAGATGCTGATGACGCCGCTTGCGAGGTCGGCAAGAATAGCGAAGCGGAACATCGTTTCGTGCGCAAGGATTTTCGCAGCAGTGGCCGCGGCATCGCCGGTCACGATGAGAACGGTTGGAACGTAGATCAGGCTGAACGGACCTGTGAGCACTTCTAAGAGGTAGATCGATCCCGCAACACGCGCGGCTTTGACGGTTGGGTGCATATGTCACTCCCCCTGCGATAGGAACTACTTCCCGCGGAGCGGATTGTTTCGCCGTCTGCGCTCAATTGAATGGTTGTATCCATCGATGCAGAAGAACTAATGTCGGCGTCGGTTAAGTTGGATTCTTGGGTATTTCCGTTCTGGAAGCTCGATCGGAGTCGAAGGGACACCATATGAGACGTCTTACTCGCACTCATTTTTTTGTTGCCATGGCAACAGTCGTGATGTTGACCGGATGCTCCGGCAGCGGCTCTGCCTCGCTTGCGCCGTCACCGGCGTCCCCGGCGGGCACCCG
>DATBOZ010000051.1:0-4690 GCA_036561585.1 Candidatus Eremiobacteraceae bacterium
GGCGGGTCAGACGAGCGTCGAAGTGAAGATCGCCGAGACGCGAGCCGCCGTCTCAGCAGGCGCGGACGAAGTCGATATGGTCATCGATCGCCGCGCATTTCTGTCCGGTCGCTATGCAGAAGTCGCGCGCGAAATCGCAGCAGTCAAAGATGCGTGCGGCCTGGCGCATCTGAAAGTCATCCTCGAAACCGGCGAACTTGGCACCTACGACAATGTCCGGCGCGCGTCCATGTTGGCGATGGAAGCAGGCGCCGACTTCATCAAGACGTCGACCGGCAAGGTCGTCCCCGCCGCCACGCTTCCAGTCGCGTTGGCCATGCTGCAGGCCGCGCGCGACTTCAACGAACGCACCGGACGACGCGTCGGGGTCAAGGTGGCGGGTGGGATCCGCACCGCCAAACAAGCACTGCAATACTTAGTGCTCGTGAAAGAAACGTGCGGCGACGAATACTTGAGCCCGCAGACATTTCGCATCGGGGCGAGCACGCTTTTGAACGATGTGCTCCGACAGCTGTGGAAAGAACGCACCGGCGCGTACCAATCCGACGACTACTTCACAAAAGACTGAATTTGAGGAAGCGCGCGTGGCACGACGAGTGACGAAGAAGTCCGGCACCGGTAACGGCCGTATCGAACTCGCGACAAGCACCGCGCTGCAGACGCGCGGAGTTTGGGACTACGCACCCGCGCCGGAAGCGCGCGACTATCTGGCGATCAAGCCTCGCTACGATCTATTCATCGGTGGAAAGTGGTCGCCGCCCAAAACCGGCCGGCGCATCGCGACGCTCGACCCCTCAACTGAGGAAAGGCTTGCGGAAGTGGCCGACGGTTCCGCTGCCGACGTCGACCGCGCCGTGAGGAGCGCGCGCAACGCATATGACAAGTACTGGCGCCGGTGCCCGCCCGCGACGCGCGCGAAGTACCTTTTCCGTATCGCACGCGCGATCACCGAACGAAGCCGCGAGCTGGCAGTGCTTGAGTCGGTCGACGGCGGAAAGCCGATCAAAGAATCGCGCGACATCGACATCCCGCTTGCGGCGCAACATTTCTTCTACTACGCCGGCTGGGCGGATAAACTGAACTGGGCCTTTCCCAACGTTGCCGCGCGACCGGTCGGCGTCGCCGGTCAAATCATCCCGTGGAACTTTCCGCTGCTCATGGCGGCGTGGAAGATCGCGCCCGCATTGGCATGCGGCAACACGGTAGTGCTCAAGCCGGCCGAGACAACGCCCCTCACCGCACTGCGCCTCGCCGAGATCATCGAGCAAGCCGACTTGCCGCCCGGCGTCGTCAATATCGTTACCGGCGGCGGTGCGACCGGAGCGGCACTCGTGCGCCATCCGGACGTCGACAAGATCGCTTTCACCGGCTCGACGGCGGTGGGCAAAGAGATCGCGCGTGCGTGCGTCGGCTCCCGTAAGCGGCTGACGCTCGAACTCGGTGGCAAAGCCGCGAACATCGTGTTCGACGATGCGCCGCTCGATCAAGCGGTCGAAGGCATCGTGAACGGGATCTTTTTCAACCAGGGTCATGTCTGCTGCGCCGGCTCGCGCTTGCTCGTGCAAGAGTCGATACACGATCTCATCGTCGAGAAACTGCACCGGCGTATGCAGACGCTGCGCATCGGTGATCCGCTGGACAAGAACACGGACGTCGGTGCGATCAATTCCAAGGAACAGCTCAAACGAATCACAGCACTTGCACAAAGCGGCGACGACGACGGTTGCGCACGCTATCAGACCGAGTGTGCGCTGCCCGCTCGTGGCTACTGGTATCGGCCGACGTTCTTCACCGGCGTGTCGATGTCGCACCGGATCGCGCGCGAAGAGATCTTCGGCCCAGTGCTCTCAGTGCTCACCTTCCGGACGCCAGACGAAGCCGTCGAAAAAGCCAACAACACACCGTACGGTCTTTCTGCCGGCATCTGGACGGACAAGGGCAGCAAGAATTTCAAGATCGCGTCACAACTCCGCGCGGGCGTCGTGTGGGGCAACACGTTCAATAAATTCGATCCGTCGTCGCCCTTCGGTGGATACAAGGAAAGTGGTTTCGGCCGCGAGGGCGGCGTCCACGGGCTGCTCCCGTATCTGGAGATCGAGTCATGAAAACGCGCGTGCCGGTCGTCAAGACGCTGAAGCTCTTCATCGGCGGTGCATTCGCACGCTCCGAATCCGGGCGTACCTACGCGCTCGAATCTCCTGGGACCCACATCAACGTCGCACTCGCGAGCCGCAAGGACGTCCGCGATGCCGTGGCGGCAGCGCGAGCCGCATGGCTCGGGTGGAGCGCGCGTTCAGCGTATAACCGAGGGCAGATCCTGTATCGGCTCGCCGAGATCATGGAATCCAGACGCGAACAGTTCGAAGATTGTCTCCGTCTCGCGGGCAGGCAACGGGTGGCGGCTGCAAGAGAATTCGAAAGCTCGGTCGATCTCGTCGTCTGGTATGCGGGTTGGTGCGACAAAATCGAGCAGGCATTCTCGACGAAGAATCCCGTTAGCGGACCGCACTTCAATGTGAGTTCACCGGAGCCGACCGGCGTCGTCGGCGTGATCGCGCCGGTTGCCCCCGGACTCTTGGGACTGGCGTCGGCCGTCCTACCTGCGCTGTGCGGCGGAAATACGGTGGTGGCGATCGCGTCGGAGAGCGATCCCATGACTGCGGTGGCATTCGCAGAAGCGATCGCGACGTGCGATTTGCCATCAGGCGTTTTGAACGTCCTCACCGGTTCGCGCGAAACAACTGCACCGCATCTCGCTGCGCACATGGACGTCAACGCGCTAAGTTTTTGGGATTGCGACGCCGCGCTGGCCGAGCGGATGCAAATCGCCGCCATCGAGAACGTCAAACGTGTGCGCGTGTACGGCGTCGACGGCATCGCTCGCGCCGACACGTGGAGCCCGCATCGTATCCTCGATTTCATGGAGATCAAGACCGTGTGGCATCCTGCCGGGGTGTAGGGCGGAACAGCGCTGGCGACGAATATCGCGCCGGCACGTGGTGAGTGTAGCTCACTTGGTTAGAGCGCCGGTCTGTGGCACCGGAGGTAGGGGGTTCAATTCCCCTCACTCACCCCATCCGTCACGACCGCCGACCGCGGTCTTCGTTCGCGCCCCGTTAGCTCAACGGTAGAGCATCCGGCTTTTAACCGGGTGGTTCCGAGTTCGAGTCTCGGGCGGGGCACGATGTTTCATCCGTAAGTTTCGTTTTGGATTGGTCGGCGGTGACTTCGTAAGCGTCACTGAAGTATTTAACCGCCTCCGGTCCTCGAAGAACGTTGAACTGCCATACAAGATACTTGAGACCCCAAAGAAGCAGACCGATCATCGTCATAACTACAAGTGCGATGAGGAAACTCGGAGTCTGAGGCAATGCCACGACCGCAGCGGCGATCAGGAAGGTCGCAGCGAGGCCCCACACCACCGAAAAGATCAAACCGAAGATACGAAAAGCGTCCGTTTGCGTGCGGATCCCAGGCCCGATGAAGATGCCCGGCACGAAGACGTTAAGATACAGCGCGAATGTTGTCCAGCCTATGGTTAGTGCCGCATCGAAGATCTGACTTTGCGTGCCGGTTGCATAGAACCAGACCGTATTTCCGATGCCGATCAAACCGATGACCGTGACGACGGACGCAATCGTATCAATTTGGTTGGCAATGCTCTGCGGTTCTCTCTTGCGCGGCACGACAAAGAAGTATTCGTTTGAGCCCACCCCCATCAGCACGGTGTATTCCCAGATACAAAAAGCGAGCAAACCTGTAAAAAACACAATCGCGCGTATGCCGTAGCCTGGGGGTATCTGAATCGACGGATGAATCAAACCGTACATGCCGACGATGATCGCCGAAGCGGCCGCGACGGCCCAGACGATCGCAAGCCCAATCCCGAAAACCTTAATGAATCGCCTTTTCGACCAAATACCCAATGCGACGATGACGCCTGGAATAAACAGATTGAGGTCCACGACGTACGTCGGCCACGTCAACCATAACGATAAATCGGGAAGCAATGGGCGCCTTCCCGTAGCATAGAACCAAATAGTGTCGACGATGCCCAGCAATGCGACGACTGCACAGAGGACTGCGACGAGCAGCAGCTTTCTCTCGATGCCGGATGTCGTGGCTGGGGCGACCGTTTCCTGGCTTTGCATCACAGGTCCGAAGCGGTACCGAACAATGCGCGACTGAGTGAAATAGAAGTCACGACGTATCGCTCCTCGAGTACACACTAGGATATCCGAATTCGGGAGCTGGCCGGCCGTCGCCTAGAGAAGGCGAACCAGCAATCCAAGGGAGAATAGTGCACCGCGCGCACAGGCGTCGTTAGCTCAATTGGTAGAGCAGCAGACTCTTAATCTGTTGGTTGGGGGTTCGATTCCCTCACGACGCACACGAACTTAGAAGGATCATAAGCCCGCGCTTGGAGATGCGTGAATGACATGGATCGTCTTGGGATAGGTTTGGTCGGTGCGGTCGCGCTCGGCACCGCTGCCGGAATTATCATCGCGCCGGAATCCGGCCGCCGCGTATTCGCCGCGCGGACGCGCCGCGAAGTGAACCGCGTTGCGGCCTTCGCACGCGAACAATCCGCGATATTGCTTGACTCGCTCCCGGAGCTCACCGAGGCCGTCGAGCGCGGTTTCATCGCCGCGGCCGCAGCGTTGACGCAGAAGCTGCGCACGGTCAATCC
>DATBOZ010000052.1:0-1574 GCA_036561585.1 Candidatus Eremiobacteraceae bacterium
TTCGCGCCCGTCTGTGGGCCGAATGACCTACTAATGGCTGTTCGCCACGAACATGGGTTTGGTCCGCGTGCGGCCGTTGCCGAGCGCCTCGACGGTGAAGCCGGCCGCCGACCACACCGCAGCATCAAAGAAATTGCGCGCATCGACAAGCAGACGGCTTCGCATCCGAGGACCGATGACCGCCGGATCAATGGTCTTGAAAATGCGGTGATCGACGACGAGGACCACTGCGTCCGCGCCGTCGACGGCAGCCTCGAGGCTCGGGTATAAGCCATGGGTGAATCCGCGCGCGATCGGGTCGAAGACCGCGGTCTCGTAGTCATGCTCTTCGAACATCGCCACGAGTTTTTCCGAAGGGCTTTCCCGCGAATCGTCGACGTCGGCTTTGTACGATGCGCCGAGCAGCGCGATCTTGCGGTGCTCGCCGATTGGCACGTGATCTCGGACGCGCCGCACGATGTGGTTGGGCATGCGCGCGTTGACGCGGCGCGCGGTCTGGATGAGCTCCGTCGAAAATGGGTGGGCGTCTGCGAGGAACTGCGGGTCGATGGGGATGCAGTGCCCACCGACGCCCGGGCCGGGGTTCAAGATGTTGACGCGCGGGTGCTTGTTCGCTAACCTGATGACTTCCCAAGCGTCGACTTCGAGATCTTCGCACAGCACCGCGAGTTCATTGGCGAGTGCGATGTTGACGTCGCGAAACGTGTTCTCGACGACCTTGACCAGCTCGGCGGTGGTGCTGTCGGTCTCGTACATATCGCCGCGCACGAACGATGCATAGAGCGCTTTCGCGCGCTGCGCATCTTCCGGACGGCGTCCGCCGATGATGCGGTCGTTCTCTCGTAGCTCGCGCACGATCGCGCCGGGGATGACGCGCTCTGGGCAGTGCGCGAGAAAGATGGAATCCGGATCGACGCTTGCAGCGCGAATCGCCGGCACCACGACGCGTTCAAGCGTCCCCGGCGGCACGGTCGACTCCAAGACGACGAGTTCGCCGCCGCGCAGCAGCGGCGCGATCGCTTTGGCCGCGGCTTGCACGTAGGTGAGGTCTGGGCGCCCATCGGCCGCGTTGGGTGTGGGAACGCAGATGATGTAGGCGTTCGCGGCGGTGAGATCGTCGACGATCGCGAGGTCGCCGCTTGCGAGCGCCTGGGCGACGATCGCTTGCACTTCAGCCTCGGCGATGTGCGCCGCGCCTGCACGGAGCTGCGCGCGCAACGCGGTGCTGACGTCGAAGCCGAATACGCGATGCCCGGCGTTGGCCAACATCGCTGCGGTGGGCAGGCCGATGTAGCCGAGTCCTACTACGGTGACGTCCATCCACTGATTGTAGCCGGACAGCCCTCGGCGAAGTAGAACGGCATTGCCTTCCGGGATTGCCCCATCAGACCCAATAAACGGTTCAGAGCTGGGCCTTACGACTCATCGCCCCAACCGTAGCAGGGAGGATCTCGCGGGATTGGATCAATGGCTCCGCATCGACCGAGTATAGCCTGTCCAAAGCGAACAGGTGCAGTATTTCCATCGCGCGCTTGGCGTTATCGCCGGACACGTGCGCCTTCCACCCGTCCGAG
>DATBOZ010000053.1:0-1525 GCA_036561585.1 Candidatus Eremiobacteraceae bacterium
GACCGCGGCCGGCAGGCTGCTTGCGTCGATGTCATCGATGATCACGTTCTCGCCGCTGCTGACCGCGCGTCCGATGGCGCTGTCGGTATTTGCGCCGATGGTCCGTTCGAGGGTGTGGGTGTCGGTCGGCGCGATTCCGGCACGTGTCACGATCGAGAGCGATCCGCGGTGCGCGTCGTAGCGCCAGAGCACCGCGCCGTCGGCATCGAGTATGGCGAGCACGGACGTGAGCGTGTCCGGCAAGACTGCGGTGAGATCGGCTGCGCCGTGCAGCGCGGCGCTGACGTCGTTGACGCCCTTCAGTTGATCGTTGAAGCGGCGGATCGCCTCGTCGCTATCCATGCGTTGGAAAATTTCAATGTTGGCGGATTCAGTCGCGCGTGCATGATGCAATTCGAAGAGCGCCGCGGCTTGTGCCGCGACGCCTTGCGCGCACGCGGCGAGCGTACTTTCGGTCGCGTTGCCGATTTCGGCGGCCGCGGTCGCGCAGACAGCGCCGACGCAGATGCCGGCGACGACGATCGGCTCGGTCGCAAGCGTGCGCGTGATCGCGCCCGCGCATACCTTGCGCGCGACGTCGAGCGCCCGGCCTTCGGCCGGTGTGAACGGCGGAATCTCGGCGACGCACGTACCGCGGATCGCGGCGATGTTGATCGCCGAAGCGTCCATCCCGATCGAAGCCGCGAGCGCGACGCGCGCACAGTTCTCGGTCCGCGATGCGAGCACGATCAGGCCACGCAAAGCCCTGGTGAGAGACTGCTGGTCGCAATCGCGGGACGATGAAGAGGGATCAAAGAGCGCAGCCGCGGGAACGGCCGGTCTTGCCCCACGGGGCGCTGCCATTACATATAGTATCGGCATCGTTAGGCCGTGTAGGCCGTTTTCACGGTCAAATGGACCCGCTTGCTTGACAGGTCGTGTTTGGCGAAAGTATGATTGAGGTCACATCGGCCCTTAGACCATGGATGGACCCGCCACGTATGTCGCTGTTCGACTCGATCTTCAATATCTTCTCCGGCCATCGCAGCAGCCAACGCGGTACACCCCGCCGGGCTGCTCGTCTTATGGTCAGTCATCCCGTGCGCGTCCGTGCCACCAAGACGTTCATCGATCAACCGGCCCTGCTTGAGGACCTCTCTTCGGGAGGCGCGTGCGTGCGCTCGGCATACCGCATGCGCACCGGCGACAACGTGATCCTGAACGCGCACCTCTCCACCGCCGTACGGTTCGAACAGATGGCGAAAGTGGTCTACGTGCAGCGTCAGCAGAGCGGCTATCAATCCCGCTACGGGCTGCGATTCGTCGACTTGCGCTCCGACGTCAAGATGGCGATCGCGAAGTACGTCGCCGAAGAGCAGCATGGCCGCAAATTTGGCGTCCAACCATTCTCCTCGAGCGCTGGCCCCGCGTAGCATCTCCTCAGCCAGGCCGCGCTTGACGCCTCGCAGAACGTCGGCGCCGTGCATCTCATCGCCCAAACGTGGGCATTCGCGCTCTCGCACCAAAGCTCGATCGAGTCCGCGGT
>DATBOZ010000054.1:0-6114 GCA_036561585.1 Candidatus Eremiobacteraceae bacterium
CCACGTAGGAGGCTTGCGCTAAGCCGTCTTCATAGATTTCGCGAAAAAACATCGGCCGTCTCCGTAAAGCGTGCGGTCATATGGTTGTCGCGGGCGCAGGCCCGGCGTTGCCTTCGCGACGACCGCAGGCCAGTCCGCGCACCGACGCGAAATTCGTCCCGGCAAACGGGTAGGCCCAGCCGACCCACTCGAGAGGAAGCAGATTCGTGGCAAAGACCGTGGACGGCAAGTCCCCCGCCGGCCAGACGGAGACCGCGGCGAAGGCGGTCTGGCGAGCGCAATTCGAAACCGGCAAGAAGCTCCCAGGCGCTAACGACCGGACGATTTCCAACCATCCGCTCAAGCCGATGTATGGCCCCGAGGATCTCGCGGGCATCGATTACGATCGTGATCTGAGCTACCCCGGGCAGTACCCATATACGCGCGGCTTGCACCCGACCGGCTATCGCGGCCGGCTGTGGACGATGCGTCAGTTCGCGGGCTTCGGCACCGCCAAGCAGACCAACGAGCGCTACAAATTCTTGCTGGCGCAAGGCCAAACCGGATTGTCGGTGGCCTTCGACATGCCCGCACTCATGGGCTACGATTCCGATCACCCACGCGCGCTCGGCGAGGTCGGCAAGTGCGGCGTGGCGATCGCGACGCTCCAAGACATGACGGATCTGTTCGACGGCATCGATCTCGGAAAAATAACGACGTCGATGACCATCAACTGCACGGCGCCGGTCGCGCTCGCGTTGTACATCGCCACGGCAGAAGCGAGCGGCGTGCCTCAAGACAAACTCGGCGGCACGCTGCAAGCCGACATGCTCAAAGAATACATCGCGCAGAAGGAATGGATCTATCCGCCCGAACCGTCCATGCGCATCATCACCGACATGATCGAGTACTGCTCCAAGAACGTGCCGAAGTGGAACACGATCTCGATCTCCGGCTACCATATCCGTGAAGCCGGCAGCACCGCGGCGCAAGAGCTTGCGTTCACGTTGGCCGACGGATTCGCGTACGTGGAGCACGGCATCGCGCGGGGCATGGCCGTCGACGACTTCGCACCGCGCCTGTCGTTCTTCTTCAACTCGCACTCCGACTTCTTCGAAGAGATCGCCAAATTCCGCGCGGCGCGGCGCATCTGGGCGCGCCACATGCGCGAGAAGTACGGCGCGAAAAATCCGCGTTCGTGGACGATGCGCTTCCACACGCAGACGGCCGGCTGTTCCGCGACCGCGCAGCAGCCCGACAACAACATCATGCGCACGGCGTTTCAGGCGCTTGCCGCAGTGCTCGGCGGCACGCAATCGCTGCACACGAACTCGTTGGACGAAGTGCTGGCGCTGCCGACCGAGAAGAACGTGCAGATCGCGTTGCGCACGCAGCAGGTCATCGCGTACGAGACCGGCGTGACGAACGTCATAGATCCGCTCGGCGGGTCGTACTACGTAGAAAAGCTCACCAACGAGATCGAAGCGGCCGCCGAAGACTATTTCCGCCGCATCGACGAACTCGGCGGCGTGATCCCGGCCATCCACGCCGGCTTCTTCCAAAAAGAGATCGCCGACGCGGCGTACGTGTATCAGCGCGAAATCGAGAGCGGCGAGCGCATCATCGTGGGCGTCAACGAATTCTTGACGGACGAAGAGCAGCCGATCGGCCTATTGAAGATCGACCGCGCGATGGAACTCGAACAGTGCCGTCGCGTGCAAGAATTCCGTGCCGGTCGCGACGGTGCGAAGGTTGAAGCGGCGCTTGCAGCCTTCAAACGCGCAGCAGAATCCGATGAGAATCTGATGCCGCACTACCTCAACTGCGTGAAGAGCAAAGCGACCTTGGGTGAGATCTCCGAGGCGCTCGTGCCGATCTTCGGCCGCTACCGCGAACCGGCGTTCATCTGATGCCCGAACGGCCGATCCGCATACTGGTCGCCAAGGCGGGCCTCGACGGGCACGACCGCGGCGCGAAGGTGATCGCGCGCGCGTTGCGCGACGCGGGCGTGGAAGTGATCTACACCGGATTGCATCAGACGCCCGAGCAAGTCGTCGAAGCCGCTATTCAAGAAGATGTCGACGGCATCGGATTGTCCGTGCTCTCGGGCGCGCACATGACGCTATTCCCGCGCATCAAAGAGCTGCTCGACAAAGAAGGCGCCAGCGACATCGTGCTGTTCGGCGGCGGCACCATTCCGGACGAGGACGTGCAGCCGCTGCTCGACGCGGGCATCGCCGCCATCTTCACGCCGGGCACGCCCATCGCCACCACCATCGATTTCGTGCGCCGCGCATGCGGCCATCGCGCGGGGGTCTAGTCCTCCGCCATAGGTAGAATTTGACGGCGAAAAAGATTCGGGTTCGCTTCGCGCCGAGCCCGACCGGTTATCTGCACGTGGGCGGCGCGCGGACCGCGCTGTTCAATTGGCTTTTCGCGCGCCATCACGGCGGCGATTTCGTGCTGCGCGTCGAGGATACCGATACCACGCGCAATCGCGACGACTTCGCACAAGGCATCTTCGACGGCTTGCACTGGCTCGGCATCACCTGGGATGAGGGTCCGGACATCGGCGGTCCGTTCGGGCCGTATCGCCAGAGCGAGCGGCTCGACACGTATCGCGAAGCAGCTTCGAAGTTGCGCGCGTCCGGCAAGGCATACGATTGTTTCTGTGCTTCGGCGGAGGCGCCGGGGACCGGCGGAACGGACGTTGAGGCCGCGACGTGCCCCTGCGCGGCATTGAGCGAGGCTGAGAAAGCGGTCCGAGTCGCCGCAGGCGAGACGCCGGCACTGCGTATGAAGGTGGACGCGAACCGGGCGATCACGGTCCCCGACCTGATCCGTGGCGACGTCACATTCCCACCAGGGACCATCACCGATTTCGTCATCGTCAAAAGGGACGGCGGCGCGCTGTACAATTTCGCGGTGGTCACCGATGACTATACCATGGGCATCACGCACGTCATCCGCGGCGAAGAACATCTCGCCAACACGCCCAAGCAACTCCTCATCTACGAAGCGCTCGGCCTAGAGCCGCCGGCGTTCGCACACATCCCGATCATCTTGAACGAGCAGCGGCGCAAACTTTCCAAGCGCGACGGCGCCGCGTTCGTCAACGACTACCGCCAGCAAGGCTATTTGCCGGCGGCGCTCGTCAATTTTCTCGTGTTGTTGGGCTGGTCGCCGGGCGAGAACCGCGAACTACTGACGCTTGACGAGATGATCCGCGACTTCTCGCTCGAGGGCGTGGTGAAACATCCCGCGATCTTCGACGTCGCCAAGCTCGGTTGGATGAACAAAGAGTATCTGCGCAACGTGCCGGTGCCGGAATTGGCGCGATTGGTCATCACGCTTTTGCCGACGGTGATGCCGCACGCCACGCGCACCGAGCCGGCGTTCGTCGAACGCGTGGCGGCGCTGTTCAGCGGTCGCGCGCGCACGATCGTCGAGATCATCGATCAGGGATCGTATTTCTTCGACGATGCGCCGCCGACGCCGGCGCCGGACGCCGTCGCAAAGTATTGTGCTGCACCGGACACGATGGAATTGTTGGCCGCTGCTCGCGCTGCGCTTTCGGCGGTTGCCGATTTCAGCGTCGCGGGAATTGAAGCAGCAGTGCGCGGTCTCGCGGAAAGCAGAGGCACGAAAGCCGCGGCCTTTATCCACCCGCTGCGCGTCGCGCTGACCGGGCAAGCGGTGAGTCCGGGGATCTTTGAAGTGACGTCGATCCTTGGGCGCGAGACGGTGCTCGCGCGCATCGATGCGCTGATGGCGCGCCTCGAACACGCCACGGCCGCGCAATCGTGAGCGCAAGCGCCAGGGCCATCGTGCTCGCCGCCGGCAAGGGCACGCGCATGAAGAGCCGCACGCCGAAAGTGCTGCACGAACTCTGTGGCCGCACCATGCTCGCGCACGTGTTGAAAACGGTAGGCGCCGCCGGCGCGAGCGACGTGCTCGCGGTGATCAATCCGGAACTGCGCGAAGCGTGCGCCGCACTCGGCATTGCTTCCGTGGTCCAAGAACCGCAACTCGGCACCGGACACGCCATGCAGTTGGCGATGGCCGCGGTGCGCGGTGATGATCTACCGGTACTCGTGGTCAGCGCCGACATGCCGTTGCTCACGGCGGAACTGCTTGAGGCGGTAGTTGCCGCGCGCGCGGTCCATAATGCGCCCCTTGCGATGGTCACTGCCCACGTGCCGCTGCCGACGAATTTCGGCCGCATCGTGCGCCAGGGCGGTCGCGTGATGCGCATCGTCGAGAATGCCGATTGCACGCTGGCGGAGCGCTCGATCGACGAGGTCAACGCGGGCGTGTATTGTTTTGACTCAAGTACCTTGCGCCGCCACCTCGCCCAGCTCAAGCCGAACAACAAACAAGGCGAGCTGTACGTCACCGATTGCATCGCCGCGATCGTGGACGAAGGCGGCCGCATCGATACCGTCGACAGCGAAGATCGGCGGCTCGTGATGGGCGTCAACAATCGCGTCGAGCTGGCCGCGGCGCGCGCCGTGATGCAAGAAAGCATTCTGCAGCGTCATATGCTGGCGGGCGTCACGGTGGTGGATCCCGCCTCGACGTATGTCGGCGTGGATGTCACGATTGAACCAGACGTCACGATTTTGCCGCAATCGCACCTCATGGGCGCGACGGGCGTGGCTCGGGGGAGCGTGCTCGGCCCAAGCGTGCAATTGGACAATGCGCAGATCGGCGAGGAGTGCGTGATACGCTGGTCGGTCATCAAGGATTCGACCGTTGGCGCGCACGTCACCATCGGGCCGTTCGCGCACCTGCGCGACGGCGCAGTGGTGGAGGACGGAGCGCACATCGGCAATTTCGTGGAGTTGAAGAAGACGCGCATGGGTCGCGGTGCAAAGGCCGGTCACCTCGCGTACTTGGGCGATGCGACGCTCGGCGCAAAGGTGAACATCGGTGCCGGCACCATCACCTGTAATTACGACGGCACGACCAAGCACGCGACGGAGATCGGCGAGGGCGCTTTTATCGGCTCGAACTCATCGCTGGTCGCGCCGGTGAAGATCGGGGCCGGTGCGAAGACGGGCGCCGGCTCGGTCGTGACGCACGATGTGCCGCCGGGTGAGCAAGTCGCCGGCGTTCCGGCCCGCCCGATGCCGAAAAAAACGAAGCGATGAATCTGCCGCATCTCGGTTGGTACATCGCCGGCGGATTCGCATTGACCGCAACGGCCTTATACTTTCGCATGAAGCACCACATCGATGGGCTCGCGCAGCGCGCGGTGCGGTCGGAACGCCGCTTCGATCTGTTGCAGCATGTGGTGCCTCGGCTCACGGATGTCTCAGCCGAGTCGACGGGCGCGACCTGCGCGCGCATCCTCGACCTGCTAAACGCATTGGTCCGCGCCGACGTGCTGCTGTGTTTTTTCAACGACGACGGCCGCCTCGTGCTCGGCGCGAAATCCGGCGCCAGCTATGCCGGCTATCTTCGTGAAGGCGAGGCCTACGACGGCGTCACGCTGGTCCACTGGGTGCGCGATCATGCGATGGCGGCGATCGTCGGTCCGGCGCCGGTCAGCATTCCCGACGTCATCGACCTGTCGAGCGATCCGGATAATCTCAAGCTCGGCGTCGGCCCGGTTGCCGGCAGCCGCGATCGTGTATGGGCGCTGGCGGTACCGCTGCAACGCGGTCGCGGCGAGGGGCGTCGTATGGAAGTCGTCGGCGTCGTTTACGCGGAGCGCGCGAAGAGCGAACCGTTCACCGAAGACGACGTGGCCACCGCGATCACGGTCGGAACCCTTGCGTCCGACGCGCTCCAGCGCGCGCGTTTCGCGGATGGCATGCGGCGCACGTCGAACATGGATCCGTTGACGAAGCTGATGACGCCCACCGCATTTCGCCAGCGCTTGCGCGATGAAGTCGACGGCCGCCGCTTCGCCGACCCGTTTGCAAGCCGCGATCTGGCGCTGTTCTTCATCGACACGGACAACTTCAAGATGTGGAACGATACGTTCGGGCATGCCGCCGGCGACAAGCTGCTGCGCGCGCTGGCCGACATCTTCGGCGAAACGGCGCGCGCGTATCACGGCTTTGCCGGCCGCAACGGCGGCGACGAATTTTGTATCGCGCTCTTGGACCGGCGCAAAGAAGAGGCGGT
>DATBOZ010000055.1:0-4647 GCA_036561585.1 Candidatus Eremiobacteraceae bacterium
TGCGCGACGATCACCGGCGCGCCGGCCGCCATGCCCTCCAAGACCGACAATCCGAATCCCTCATACGAAGACGGTTGCACCGCCGCCGCACACCCTGCGTACAACGAGACGAGGAGTTCCGGGTCGACGTGCCCGAGCGCCACAATTCTTCCGTATTGCGAAGCGTACCTATCGATAGCAAAGGCGAATGGACCCGTCTCGGTCAGTGCGAGATCGCACGGGCGGTGAAGCTCGCTCCACGCGCGGACCAATATTTCAAGATTTTTGTGCTTGCGGTGATTGCCCGCGTACAGTAGGAACGGCGCGTGCAATCCAAATCGTTCGCGCGCCGCTAGCGAGCGGTTCGCGCGCTCCTGCTCTTCGACGAAGTAGCGTTCCGCGACGCCGAGCGGCACCACACGCACTTGGTCGTCCGCGACGCCGAGATGCTCGCGCAAATCGGCGACGGTGGCGCGAGCGTCGGTGATGACCGCGCGCGCGGCGTGCGCAACCGGTCTTGCGATCCACCGATAGTAAGGGGGCACCTTCCAAGAAAAGTACTCGGGAAAGCGGCGATGGATGAGGTCGTGGATGGTGTAGACATAGGGTATACCCGCGAAGCGCGGGGCATACACCGACATGAAATGCGCGAGCGCGCCACGACGGCGCATGAGGCCGGGGAGCGTCAACTGTTCGCCGAGCGAAAAGTTCGCAGCCGCCGAGCCGCCGATCCTGATCACTTCTAGACCGGTCGACGTAAGATCCGCGTTGGTCACGGCGGTGAATTGAAGGTCGGGAGCGATCCTCGGCAATCGCGCGACGAGTTCGCGCACATAGGTTTGCATGCCGACGGACATCTGGCGCGTCAACCGCGCGTCTAAGACCACGTTCGGCGGCGGCATGCGCGCTCGTTCGGGCTTTGGGGCTTTTGGCCTTGCGTGTAGTCACGCGGCCTATATGGGTAGAGTGGTATTGGTCACTTCTAATCAATTCATCGCTTACTCGGCAGGGCGAAGAGTAGGTCGCGTCACAAAAGGGGTCTCCGCCCATCTCACGTTGTTGCAGAGGCGGCATAGGCCTAAGGAGGGGCGCTGTGGGCTTGACTGGGATCTTATTCGCGTGGAGCGCGAAGTCGGCGCAGGCATCGCGCGAGCGCATCCACCTTCGTCATCCCATGGGCGACGCCTCGATGCTCACGTCCATCGCTACCGGCGAGCAAGCACCGGTCCGGCTCGTCAATCTTTCGGTCGGCGGTGCTCGCATCCAGACCACCGCAGGCATCAAACCCGGCGATCAGATCTGCTTGTTGCTGCGCGTCGCTGACGGCACCGAACTGCAGCTCTCCGCGCAAGTCGTGCACACGCTGTACGCTGACGATCAAAACGGCGCTGAATTCGGCGTCCGATTCAATTCCACGCACGCTGCAGACCGCCGCTTGGTGTCGCAATACATCCATCGGTTGGCGAATCGCGTCGCGGTGGGCGCCGCAGCGGACTAATACGTTCGCGCTTTCCAGCGGACCGCCGCCGTATAGCACGCGCTCGCCACGCAGATATATACGCCGCGCCAGCCGTCCAAAATCCCCCTTCTTCCGATCAAGAGCCACAGCGCTTTCAGCGGCACCGCAAGCC
The DNA here is from genome assembly GCA_036561585.1 of Candidatus Eremiobacteraceae bacterium. Taxonomy (GTDB): domain Bacteria; phylum Vulcanimicrobiota; class Vulcanimicrobiia; order Eremiobacterales; family Eremiobacteraceae; genus JABCYQ01. The sequence goes on from DATBOZ010000055.1 coordinate 1,611, forward strand.
ACGCGCCGACGAACGCGTCAAATCTTGATCGGCCGCGCAAGCCCTTCGCTTCGAGCGCGGTATAACGCGCAAATTTCTCCCGGTACGACCTGATCGTCGGATACGAGTCGTGTTCGAGCGGCGCTTGCAACGGCGCGCATCGTCCTGCGACGTGCCACGTCTCGTGCACCGATTCCATCGACCCGGCATTGCGCGAATCGATGACGGCGCGGCCGGTCCGGAAAAGGCGCACGAGCCGGTCGGGCCACCAGCCTGCGCCTCGGATCCAGCGCCCACAGAAAAAATTCATGCGTGCGGCCGAGTAGGCAAGGACGTCGGCCGGCGGCTCAAGCGCCGCGATCTCAGCACGCAGTTCGGCGGTCAAGCGTTCGTCCGCGTCGACCATAAACGTCCACGGCGTGCTGACCATCGCAGCGGCATCGACGCGCGCCTGCGCAAATCCTAACCACGGCCGCGAGACGGCGATTGCGCCGAGCGAGCGCGCGACCTCGAGCGTGCCATCGCCGGATTCTGCGTCGTAGACAAGTCGCACCGCCGCGTCCGGCAGCGATCGCAAGCAATCGCCGATGCGGCGCTCTTCGTCCTTGGAAAGGACGACAAATGTGATGTCCGCGAGATTCAGGCGATGTCGCGGTGGGCCGCGTCCGCGGTGCGCGCGCGCTCGAATTCAACGCACGCGGCGACGAAGCGCCCGTAGAGCGGCGCCGGCCGCGTGGGCCGCGATTTGTATTCGGGATGCGCTTGCGTCCCCAAGAAGAACGGGTGCGATGGGAGTTCGATCACTTCGACGAGATCCGCGGCCACATAGCGGCCCGAGAACACCATGCCGTGCCGTTCGAAGATCTCGGTATACTTGTTGTTGAATTCGAAGCGGTGCCGGTGCCGCTCGCTGATGTCGAGCACGCCGTACGCTTCGGCCGCGAGCGTCCCCGGGGTGAGCCTGCAGGGATACGCGCCAAGCCGCATCGTGCCGCCCATGACCTTGAGGTTGCGCTGATTTTCCATGAAATCGATGATCGGATGCGGCGTTTCCGGCTCGACCTCGCGCGTGTGCGCGAGTTCGAGGCCGCACACGTTGCGGGCGAACTCGACGCATGCCAGTTGCATGCCGTAGCAAATGCCGAGGAACGGCACCATCTTCTCGCGTGCGTGCCTGATCGCGAGCATCTTGCCTTTGATGCCGCGCGCGCCGAAACCGGGCGCGACGAGGATGCCCGCGACGCCTTCGAGCGCCTCCACACCCCGCTCCTCGAGCACCTCGGAATCGATTCGCACGATCTCCACCGCGACGTTTTGCGCGACGCCCGCATGATAAAGCGCCTCGTTGATAGAGATGTATGCATCCTTGAGCTCGACATACTTGCCGACCAGCGCAACCTTCACGCTTCCCTTTGGCCGCTGAATGTTGCGCACCATCGCGCGCCAATCTTCCAAATCGAGCTGGCGGTCGGCGAAGCCGAACTTGCGGCAGACCTGATCGGCGAGACCTTCGGCTTCTAGATTGAGCGGCACTTGATAGATGCTTTGCGCGTCGCGGCTCTGCACGACGGCGGACGGCGGAACGTCGCAGAAGAGCGCGATTTTCTCTTTCGTCTCCTGGGTCAGCGGATATTCGGTCCGGCACATGATCGCATCCGGCGAGATGCCGATGGCCCGCAGTTCGCGCACCGAGTGTTGCGTGGGTTTGGTCTTCAATTCGTCGGCGGCGCCGAGGTGCGGTACCAGCGTCAGGTGGATATACATCACGTGATCGTCGCCGACTTCGTGCTTGAACTGCCGGATGGCTTCGAGGAAGGGCAAGGACTCGATGTCGCCGACCGTGCCGCCGACTTCGACGATGCAAACCTCGGCGTCGCCCGCTTCCGCCACGCGTTTGATGCGGTTCTTGATCTCGTTGGTGATGTGCGGGATGACCTGCACCGTGCCGCCCAAGTAGTCGCCCCGTCGCTCCTTATCGATGACCGCGCCGTAGATCTGACCGGTGGTGACGTTGTGCAAGCGGGATAGGTTTTCGTCGATGAACCGCTCATAGTGGCCGAGGTCCAGATCGGTTTCGGCGCCGTCTTCGGTGACGAACACCTCGCCGTGTTGATACGGATTCATCGTGCCCGCATCCATATTGATGTACGGATCCAATTTTTGGATGCTGACTTTGATGCCGCGGCTTTTCAACAGCCGGCCGAGCGATGATGCCGCAATTCCTTTGCCGAGCGACGACACCACGCCGCCCGTGAAAAAGATATACTTGCTCATGGACGTCTCGCTCGCGCTTTCGTCGTGTATAGCAAACGGCGACCCATCGGCCGCCGTCGCGTGATCGTGAAGTCCGGGGTGCGCAAGGAGCGCGTCGCCTCCGGCGACCCGCTCGGGCTCGACATGCGCTGTGCCCGGACGCAATCCATGTACTTTGAGGTTCGAGCGACCGCAAGGCGTTCCTGCCGAGCGCATGACTCCGCCGGCCCCGGCTATGTCCCGGCGTCCTACGAACGGTTCCGCGCGGCTCGTTCGAAGTGCTTCAGATCCAGTCGCGCGGCTGCAGATATGATAAGGCGTTTTCCTCGCGGCTTCCGCTGCTTGGCTTGTAGCCGTATTCCCATCGAGCGAGCGGTGGTAACGACATTAGGATGGACTCCGTTCGTCCGCCGGTGGCCAAGCCGAAGGCGGTGCCCCGGTCGAGAATGAGATTGAATTCCACGTACCGTCCGCGTCGGTACAACTGAAATTGGCGCTCGCGGTCTCCGTACGGTTCGTCGCGCCTGCGATCGACGATCGGCGCGTACGCTTGGATGAACGACGCGCCGCAATCGCGCACGAACGCGAAGTCGGCGCCGAAGTCAGCGCGCAGATAGTCGAAGAATATGCCGCCGATGCCTCGCATCTCGCCGCGGTGTGGTAAGAAGAAATACTCATCGCACCAGCGTTTGAAACGCGGATAGTGCGTAGGGTCGTGGCGGTCGCACACGGTTTTCCATACGCCGTGGAAATGCCGGCAGTCTTCTTCGTATGGATAGAACGGCGTCAGGTCGCTGCCGCCGCC
>DATBOZ010000056.1:0-40305 GCA_036561585.1 Candidatus Eremiobacteraceae bacterium
CACAGCGAGATTCGATGCATCGGTCGTCGTCAGCTCGGCGGAGTACCCCATCGGAAATGGCAGATCGGTCGGAATCGGAATGGGTTGATGCATCGCGCCGGTCGCATCGGTCGTTGCCGTGGTATCGAGGACTGCCGGCGCTACAGTCGGCGCAGCATCAGGCCACCACGCAACCGTCCACGAGTAGCCTTTGTCTTCCCAGCCATGAGGCACGAATTCCGTTTGCGTTCTGGAGACCACGATTCTGGTCTTGGCATGATCGACCGGCTGCCCGAAGAGATAGTCGCTTTGTCCGTTCAGGTTGACGATCTCACCGGGGGTAGCGATGTCCTTGTCGGCCGCGATGCTCACTTTGAAATTCGGCGCCTTGAATTCGGCGATTCGGAATTGACAGTCGACCTCGACACCGGATGCGCTCATACCGGTCAGCGTGTAGTCGCCGAGGGCCGCGCCCGCCGGCAAAATCATCGTGTAAGGAAACGCACCGAATTCATTCGTCGTCGCTGAGCCAAGATCTCGAACAGTTCCATCCGGATACTGCAGGGTTAATGCGAAGCGTGTTCCCGCGTCTCGCTCTAAGACGCCCTCCTGCAGGTGGAATGCGTACCCCTCGAACGAAGCTTTTTCGCCCGGCTGGTACAGGCCGCGGTCGGAAAAAAGTGATCCGCGCGAAATGACCTCGCGATCATCCCAACCGGACCAGTACCCGAATAATCGACCAGAGTCGACATAATCGCTGATCGTCGCGGCCGTCCAATCCGAGCCAGTCCGGGCGATGACGATGATTCGCGGGCCTTGAATATCTTCGTTCGGCCTCGTTTCGTGCCATGGAGCGCAGCGACGGACGTCGGCTGCGCCGAGATACGCAATCCCCATCGCGTCCGTTCTCGCCGTCGCGCACGGCGTGGGCAGCCCGTGGGTGCTGTCGGATTGCAAGATGTAGAATGCGACGTGCGCGTCACGGATCGGTGTGCCGTCGCTCAGCCTGTGCACCATCGCGAGCGCTTCTTGCGGCATGACCTGGGCGAACAATCCGATGTTGGTCACGTTGATGCGCCCGCTCGTCACGGCGAGCGAATCCGGCATATCCGTCAACGTGCCGAGGATGCGGGCCGACATGCCATACTCAAGGACGCCGAACGGCGCGCCAAGGTGCGCAGCTAGTCCGAGATCGATCTGCCTGGCATTGTTGCGCGTGCCGGTGACCGTGAAGGTCGGCCACTGCAGGATGGGCGGTAGTCCGCGCGCCGACACGCCCGCATGATGCCAATCGGCGTAGTCCGGCATGTTCTCGTACGTCGAAAAGACGAGCGATTCTGGCTGCAAGACTGAGAATGCAGCTTGGTATGCATCGCCCGGCAGCGTGATGACATTGGCCGGCAACGTGAGGCCCAACGTGCTTGGAAACACGCGCCAACCGTCGAGGGTCGAGAAATCGGAGGCAATGTCGTCTGTCGTAAAGTCGAGTGTGATCGTTTTCCCAAGCGTCTGGTGCCACACATCTTTCAACAATGGTCGGATCGTCACGGTGTACCGAGTGCGCGGCGTGAGGGCCCACGGATTGAAGACCACATATTCGCCGGCGTATTGCAGCAGCGGCGGTACGCTCGGGCCTACGACCGGCGCTGGCGAGATGGAGATGTTCGCCTTCACCGATTTCTCGTCGAGGTCGTTGTTGAAATGGAGCTCCAGTGTGCCGCCGAAGAAGCGCTCCGATGCGCGCGCCAACACTGACGAGCCGCCGATATGCTCGGTCTCGGCTAAAGCGAGCGCTGCGTACGTGTGACTCTCGATGACGTAAATTACCTCGGTCGGCAAATTGCCGTGCACCGGCCAGACGCCCCGCGCAATGGTCAAGCGGTACCCTGAGTCTTTGCGCAGTGGCCGAAGCGGCTTGACATCGTACACACCGCTTGCTGCGTCCGCTTGAAACTTTTCCTGCGGAACCTCGATGCGGTCCAAGAATGGTCGCGGATAGTACGGGGAAGGCGTCGGCCGCGGTTCGACGGTAATTGGAATCGATCTGCCGGTCCGCTCGTCCCAGAAGCGTGTGCGAATCCGCAGACTCTCGAGATCGGCGACTGCGCTCGTGTCGAGTTCGTAGGTGGGCTTTAGCGAGTCATCACTTTCCGTCGGTGTTGGGATGGTCATCGGCGCATTGCCGAACGTCCATGCGACGTCGTGGGCGAGATGATCGCCGGCAAGATCGGCGAGCCCGGCCTTCAACGTGACGCGCACCCGAATTGCGTTCGGCAGCGCGCGCGTCATCTCGAAGATCGCCATGTGCGGCGTGACGAAGCGCCACTTCCCCGCCAAAGCCGGGGTGATCTCGAAGTACTTGAGCTTTGTCTGCTCATCCGGGCTCTCGATCGCTTCGAGCGGAATCATCGGGTTGGCGAATCGCACGCGGATCTGGCTTAGCGTCTCGACCATTCCAGTTGGTGAGATCTGCACGATCCACGGCGGCAGCGACGGCGCGGGCAACGGCGCGACCATTGGATATGGGTAAGGGCCGCCATCGCTTGGATCCGGCGCGCCTGCGCCGCTGACGGCGAGGAGCGTCGCGGCTGCGACGAACGCGGCGAGGGCCGACGCGCGGCCGATGCTCATGTGGGGCCGACCTTTATGTTCGGGCAGCCGATGATAAACATCGGCACGACACTGGAACTGTCATGGCTGTGTCACGGTCACCGTGGATGAGGCAGTCCTGCCGAACTGCTCGGGCGCGTACTGCAGATGCACTTCCGCGCCCGGCCAGACGTACGTGCCGGGCGTCACGGTGCGCACGAGGTAGTGGAGCGCGTAAACGCCGGCCGGCATCCCCGACGCGAAGGCCATCACCCGATCGCGTGCGATCGTCTGATAATCGATCTCCCACGCGCTCGTGGATTGGAAGTACGGCGTGGACGTCGCGAACGACGTGTCGACAGCCTCGAATCCCGCCGGCAGAGGATCGTCGATGACCACGTGATCCACGTAGTGATCGGTGATGATCTGGAGACCGATGTCGAAAACGTTGCCGGCCGGCAATGAGAGCGGCTGACCGGGCACGGCGACGCCGATCGAGTCGAGCACTTGCGACTTGTTCGCCGGACGGATCTCGCGCAGCAAGCGCAAACCATCGATCGCGCCCGGCTCGCCGTTCGCCGGTTGGTACTCATAGGATACGACGTAATGCAGCGTGCCGGTGCCCGCCCTCGACAATTTCAACGCCGTCTCAATTCTTGGAAGCCGGGCCATCGGCACAAACGTCGTCCGTTCCGGATCGGCATAGCCCACGAATTGTTCGTGTGCGACCGGAAACTGACCGGGCGACGTGACTGCCAGTTCAGCGGTCGCGACGAAGTTCGGCGCCGCGCCCTGCGCCACGCCGTAGTCGACGATGGCGTCGAGCGCTTCGGCGTTGTCGTAGGAATCGCCCCATACGCCGTTGCGGCGTAAACCGAGCAAGCCCTTGAGCATGTTGTCGATGACGTCGCCCGACCCGCTGCGCGCGACGAACAATCGAAGCGCCTGCGCTTGCGCCGCGGTTTCAGAATCGTACCATTGCCACGAACCGGGCAAGCTCACGAGCGCGTTGCGGCCCGTGAGATAGACGTTTCGTTCGACCGCATCACTCATCACCTTGGCCTGTGTTTCCCAACCTGGCGCCTGCGAAAGATAGATCGCCAGCTCGACCCTCGTGACGCTGCAGAGCTTGTCGCGCTTGTCGAAGATGCTCGGCAAGAAATCTGTGCGCCGGTGCCCGAGTGCGGCGAGCGCCTGCAAATCGGCAAATCGCGCCTCGGCGGCGCACAGATCCGTTGTGCATTCGTCGTCAAATGGGTTGGCGAGGTTCAATGCGAGATAATCGGTAAGCCGCCGGACCAACGATGCATCGACGGACAGACCGGCGTCGCGCGCCCGGGCCAGCGAAACCGCCGCGTAGGCGCTGTCCAGCGGATAGGCTTTCTTCCCGCCCGGCCACCCCGCGAGTCCGCCGTTCTCGAGCTGCAGCGCCTCGAGTTGCGTCAGCGCCACGTCTGCGATCGCAGCGGCGTTGACGCCGGTCAGCGGATTAGCAAAGCGTTTGTTGATGATCGCGATGTCCGCCGCCGCGCGCATTCTGCTTGCAGCCGCTTCGGCAAACGGCCAGGGATAATCGTCGATCATCTGTTTCGCCGGTCCCGCAACTTCCGGCACGAACGAACTCGCGAGCGTCAGCCGCAGTCCGCCGGCATCCGGGGCCACATCTGGACCGAATTTGACAAAGATAGTCGTGCCGCCGGTGACCCCGTCGCCGGGATTGGTGGAACCCGTGTCAACCACTGCCTCGAGGACGTTGCGCGTGACCACATCGAGCGGGAACGAGAACGCGTCGGTCCGCCCGGCAAGCGCGGAGTCGAATCGCACCGTCGCGCTTCCTTCGCCGGTGATCTTCATGCCGAAGCGGAAGGCGCTCGTGCCGCTCGCCGCCATGCTCGTCGATTGAACGCTGGTGTTCCCCGATTGCGTACCGGCTGCGACGAACGCGAGCGGCCCAGTCAACAACCCTTTGATCGAAACCGGCGCCGGCGCGCCGCTAGAATTGGTCACGCTTACGCCGCCTTGGAATTGATCGCCGGGTCGCGCGAACTGCGGCAGCAGGACGTTGGTGACCAGCGGCTTGTTCGCGATGAACGTCGCGTCGGCGTTACCGAAGGTGAGTGGATCCGCGTCGCCGCCGGCTCCCGGTGCGCCGAGCGCGACGGCCATCACGCGCCAGGTCGTCAGATCGTCGGGCAGTGAGAACGTGACGCTCGCGTTGCCGGATGCATCGGTGCGCACCGCGCCGTCATAGTAGGCGACCGGCTGGAAATTCGTCCGGACGCGCGTGCCTGCGGCGCCGGATCCGAATCCGCCGCCGTAGCCCCAACCCTTCTCACCCGCGAGCTTCTGCTTGCTCAGCACGACGTTCGGCCGATTATCGGAAAAGCGCGTGGAGATCGGTTGATCGGCGAAGACGGTGGTCACGAGATCCGGCGGACGATAGCCGGTCAGTTGCAGCACCGCCTCGTTCTCCACCATCACGGCGAACTCGCCGGCGACCGGCCGGCCTGCGGCGTCGTGCAGCGTGAGTTTGACCGTCTGCGATTGGCCGGGTTCGACGGTCGCATGCACCGGGCGCACGCCCACCTTGAGATAATGCGAACTCAAGGAGGTGTTGAACGGCGCGAACCCAGCGCGCGCGAGGCTGTCCAATGTCCCCGACGCAAGTTGCCCGAGCGGCCTTCCGCGCCGCACGAGCACCGCCTCGACCGCCGCGTTCGGCACCATGTCGGGCGTGACGCGGAACTGTACGCGCGGCGCGCTTCCTTTGACTTGCGTGATCTGCGACATGATGACGTTGTGGCGGATCACGGCGAAATACAGTTCGGCGCTCGGATACGGCGATTCGATCAACGCCGTGGCCAGGTCACCGACGTTGTACTTCGCCTTGTCGAGCTTCACTTGGATGCCGGCCGGATTGCTGCTGCCCCACGCATACGGTTCGTCGCCCGACACGTAGATGGTATCATCGGCTTCGGTCGCCGCGCTCGTGGCGCCTGAGAAGTTCGCGCGGATGCGATACTCGCCCGCCGCGTTCGGCGTGAATGAAACGGCGGCCGCCGACGTAGCCGGCGAAATGTCATCTTGGGCGACGGTGGTGTAGAGCACGCGATCCTGCGGCGCCTCGCCGCCTTCCACGATCTGCCCCGCCCAGATATAGCGCATCGACTGCAATTCGACATGTACCCGCTTGCCGGCGAGCGGCGCGCCGTTTGGATCGACGACGATCACGCTCTCCGTGAACGGTTTGGCTGCCGTCGCCACCCAGTCGTTGTGCAGACCGATCAAGTCGGGCGATGGAAGCGCCGTGAACGATTTCGAATCGCTTACCGACAGGTGCGAGACGTCGGTCGTCTGCATGTCGACGCGGTAGGACATCGGATACGGGAGATCGGCAGCAACCGGAACAGACAAAGCGCTTGCGCCCTTCGCATCGATCGTCTGGCTGGTCTGGAGGACGTCGCTGGTCGTGTCCGGCGCTTGGTCGGGCCAGAACCACTGCGGACCGAACGTATAGCTATCCCAACCTTTGGGATTCAGGAATGCCTGCTCGCGGGTGACGTAATATTGCGCCGTTCCGCCTTCAACCGGTGCGCCGAAAAGGTATGTGCTGCTGCCGGTCGCGGTCACCGAACTGCCGGCTGACGCGTACTGCTTGTCCAGCGTGAGCGCGACCTTGAAGTTCGGCGCGCGGAACTGCGCGACGCGGAATTCGCTCGTGATCACCGCGCCGTCGTCACCTTTTGCGGACACGTTGTAATAGCCAAGTGCCTGATTTTTTGCAAGCGGCAATGATACGTTGAACGCGCCGAACGCATCCGCTGTTGCGATTCCCGCGAGTGCGTGGTTGCCATTCGGATCGTCGTAGGTCACGCGGAAATGCACGCCGCTCTCGCGCCGAATGACGCCGCCGGCGAGCGCAAACGCCGCTCCGGACAACCGCACCGTCTCGCCTGGTTGGTAGAGCTGGCGGTCGGAATAGATGGCACCGCACGATTGCGGCACGCTGCCGCTATCCCAACCGCCGTAGATGCCGTACCCGTAGCCGCCATCCCACGACGATGTGTAGAGGTACGCCCAATCGCCGGCGGACTTCGCGATGGTGAGCAGATCGGGCGCGTCGTCCGGCGTCCGCGTGTGCGCCATGCACGGCTTCACATCCGCGGCGCCGAAATGCGCGGTTCCTGTCGCATCGGTGCTCGCTACGGCGCACGGTGAGGCCGTGCTCGTCACCGGGGTTTGCGAATTCACGTAGGACGGATAGACATCGACCGTCGCGCCGGCAACCGGTGCACCGTCGGATAGTCTGCTCACCCGGACCATGCCGGATGCAGGGAAAAACTGCGCGAAGATGCCCAGGTTCGTCAGCTCGACTGCTCCGAACAGTTGGCGCGTGCGCCACGCCTTCGCGTTGCCGTCGACATACTGATTGGTGTCAGCCTCAATACCATACAGCAACAAACCCGTCGGTCCGCCGAGTTGGTCGGTGATCGGCACCGGCGTCGTGATGCGTTGGTTCTTCGGCGTCGCGACGGAATAGCTCGGCCACTTGCCCGAGTCCGGCAAGAGTTTTGAAATGTCGGAGTTCTCGGGATCAAACGTCGCGAGATCTTCTGGCAGCAGTGCGCGATAGGCGGCGGCGTATCGCTTCTTCGGGAGGTTGACGGTTGCGATGTCCAACCGCAGGCCCGTGTCCAACGGAAAAACGTGCAAGCCTTCGGCGGCCCAGAGGTCGCCGGCGAGATCGCCGGAGTGATATGCGACGGTCCGCGCGACGCCGAGCGTCTGACCGAATTGATCCTTCAGACCGGAGCCAACCGAAACGGTGTAGTCGGTGTCAGGAGCGAGGACGAGCGGATTCAGCGTGATCGTGTTGTCGCCGTCAGACGCGCTGATCAGCTGCGTCGGATCCGACGCAGCCGGCGCAATGGTGATGTTCGCCGAAGCCGAAGCGGCGTCAAGGCCGTTATTGAAGTCGAGCTCCAGGATGCCGTTGACGAAGCGGCCCGACGGTCCATCGGACGATGGCTGGCCGGTCAGCGTATGATGCTGTAACGCGAGCGACGCAAAGGTGACGACCCGGCCGACGAATTTCTGTGCGCTCGGCAGATTGCCGTGCGCCGGCGCGATGCCGGGCGAGAAGACGAGTTTGAAACGCGTCCCCTTTGCAAGGTCTGCGTTGGGCACGATGGTGTAGATCCAGTCCGCCTTCGATGGGTCGAATTTCGATGCCGTATCGCCTCCGCCGCATGCATCGCACGGCGAGGGCGACGAAGTGTCGCGCTCGATGTCTATCGGCACTGCGCCGCCGCCGCTTTCGGGAGCGAGCACCGTGTGCGATCGGAGCGATTCCAGATCGAGTTCGGTGTTCGAACGCACGTGCAAATGCGGTTTCAAGACGCTGGGATCGGGATTGTCTGCCAAAACGCCGTTGTCGTCCGTGCCCGGCAACTCTGTCAACGTCACCGCCGGAGTTTGAAAGGTCCACACAAGGTCACGGTCGAGATGGTCGCCCCTCAGATCGCTAAGTCCCGATGCGAGCGTCACTTGCACGCGCGTCGCGAGCGGCAGCGCGGCGTCGGCCTGGAATCCCACCATTTGCGGCGTCAAGAATCGAAAGTGCCCGGGCAGCGACGGCTCGATCGAAAATTTCGTGAGAGCGGCCTGCGCGTCCGGACTTTCGATGCTCTCGACCGCGATGAGCGGCTGTTTGAAGATCACGCGGATCTGAGAAAGCGGATCGGCTTCGCCCTGCGGGCCGATCTCGCCGATCCAGACGGGCACCGCCGGCGGAGACGCCGGCACGACCGCCGTCAACGGCGCCGCCGGATGCGCACAGCCGGCGACGAACGCAGCGAATCCAATGAAGAACAACCGGCCGGCGAAAATTCTCGCCATGCAGGCTGTGGCTCTCGTGCTCGGCAAGACTGGCCGTCCATTCATACGAATGCACTGCGTCAAACGCGCGCTCCAAGAGGTGCGTTAGCTCGTGCGCACATTCCTCGTCGGACTCACGTCGCGAAGAACAAGCCCATTGTGGCGGGCGATCGCGGCAGTCGTGATTGCGGTGGTCGCGATCCGGCTCTTGCCGTATCTATTACCTATTCGCGCCGCCGACGTCGACGCCGTGACGCCGGCGGTCGATTTTGCGGATCGCGATGGGTTGCCGTTGGGCACCTTGCTCTCGCGGGATCAAGCACACACGGCGTTCGTACCGCTCGCGCAAGTATCGCCTGACTTTGTGCACGCGATCGTCGCGGCGGAAGACGGCCGCTACTACCGGCACGGCCCGGTGGACGCCGCAGCTGCGGCGCGTGCGACCTGGCAGATGATCCGCGAGCGTACGGTGGTGAGCGGCGCGTCGACGATAACGATGCAGCTCGCGCGTATGGTCTGGCCCGGACACGAAGGCGTCGGCGGTAAGGTGCTCGAGGTGTGGGGCGCGTGGCGGGTAGCGGCGGGCATGAACCGCGACCAGGTCCTTGAAGCGTACGTGAACCGTCTGCCGATGGGCGGCAACCTTTACGGTGTCGAGGCAGCCGCGCGCACCTATTTCGGAATCCCCGCAGCACGACTCGACCTCGCGCAGGCGAGTCTGCTCGCCGCGCTGCCCAACAATCCGACCGAGTTGAATCCATACGGTCACATGCCCGACCTCCGGGCGCGTCAACGCTACGTGTTGGAGCGCATGGTCGCCGACGGCTATCTCACAGCTGCCCAAGCGGTCGTCGCCCGCGACGAATCCGTTACGTTGCAGCCGCGGAATCAGGGCATCATCGCCGGGGCGCACTTCCTCTTCTATGCGGCGGGGACGCTTGCGCCGGGCACGACGCGCGCGCGAACCACGCTCGACCGGCCCCTACAGGAGTTCGTCGAGACGCAGATCCGGCAGACGCTGGCCACACTTGCCGGACACGACGTCCAGCAAGCTGCCGTGCTCGTGGTGGACAACCGGACCGGCGACGTGCTCGCGTACGCCGGATCGGCGGACTATTTCGACGACCTCGCGCTCGGCCGCAATGACGGCGTGCAAAGCCTTCGGCAACCCGGCTCTACTTTGAAACCGTTTCTCTATCAAGACGCGCTCGAAAATCACGTCATCCGCCCGAATTCGATCCTCGACGACACGCAGGCGTTTTACGCGATCCCTGGCGGCGAGCTCTACAGCCCCAGCGATTATTCCGATGCATACCTCGGACCGGTGCGGGTGCGGATCGCACTGGCCGATTCGCTCAACGTTCCAGCGGTGCGGGTCCTTTCGCTCACCGGCGTCGGCGTTTTTCTCGACCGGCTGCACGCGCTCGGCTTCGCGCACTTGGACAAGCCGGCGGAGTACTACGGTCTCGGACTCACCCTAGGTTCCGGCGAAGTGAGTCTTTGGGAATTGACGCACGCCTATCTCACCGCGGCCCGGTCCGGCGACGCGATCCCGCTGCGAGTGCTTCTTGCCGGCGGCGCAGACCGCGCTCCGGCGAAACTCGTGCCGGTCGTAGGAAGGCAAGTCGGCGATCCGTCGGCATGGCAGCTCGTCACCGACATCCTCGCCGATTCGCACGCGCGCGCCGCGTCGTTCGGCGTGGACTCGATGCTTTCGCCGCCGTTCGCGGCCGCCGTCAAGACGGGTACGTCGTCGGACTATCGTGACACGTGGACCGTCGGCTATACTTCCGACTACACGGTCGGCGTTTGGGCGGGCAACTTTGACGGACAGCCGATGCGGCGCGTCTCGGGCGTCGTCGGTGCGGCGCCGTTATGGAACCGCATCATGTTGCATCTGCACGAGCGCCGCGATCCGGCTCCGTTCGCGCCGCCGGCGGCGCTTGTGCGAAAACCGATCTGCGCTTCGACGGGGACGATCCCGTTCTCGTCGTGTCCGGCCGTCGTCTGGGAGTATCTCTATCCGCAAGACCTCGCCGGATACTACCGCTTGCCGAAAGGCACGACGAGCGTTGTTGCGAGGGGCGCTGCGCCGGCCGCTTCCGTTACCAGCCGACAGCGCCTGCGAATCGTATTTCCGCGCGATGGCGACGAGTTCGTGCTGCACGCGACGAGCGGCGACGCCACGATCGGCGATGCGCAGGCAGTCGAACTGCAAGCGGTGGGCCCGCCGCGCGCGACGGTGCGCTGGCGGGTGAACGGCAAACCGATCGCGGCGCTGACCGCGAACGGTGCGCGCGCCGTTTGGAAGTTGCGCGATGGCGCGTGGACGGTCGAGGCGTCCGACGGCACGGCCGTCGATCGTGTTCGCATCGACGTGCGGCGCACCGTCGTCCAACCGTTGCCGACCGGTTTTTCGACTGCTCCGCCAGCCTCTATTTGAGCGCCGTCGTCACGCGCGCGCGCAACGCCGCAAGATGCGCTCGCATCGCCGCGTCGAGACCGGCATTGCGCAGCGCCGCGTCGATCGTGTGCCCGAGGTCGGCGACTTGTGCGCGTGCCAGCGACTGCGCTTCGAACGGCGTTCCGGCTTGTGGCGCATTTGCGACGTTCACGAGCGTGCGCAGATAGCGCTGCTGGAGATTGCGTTGGAGCAGCGGGATGTCGCGCTGTCCGCCTGCGGAGATGTCGCCGTAGATGGTGGCCTGAAGGTGATTGAAGAGGTCGGCAAGCGTCAGTGTCGGGCCGGCGGGCGATTCGAGCGGATTGCGTTCGAGGCGTGCGAGCACGGCGGGTTTGAACATCGCATCAATCGTGCGCTGCTGCAGTTCGCCGATCGCGTCCACGATCGGTTCGTCGTGCTCTGCGGGCGGGTTGTACGCCCAAAACGGTAGGTTGCCGTAGCCCGTCCAGCCGACGTACCCGTAACCCGACCACTCGGAATAACCGAGATGGCTCAGTAGGGACGGCGAGAAATCCCACGCATCCGGCGAGAAGACGAACCGGTCGAGCAGCGCGAGCGCGCGTTCCTGCTCGGCGCGCGGCACGGGCACGATCGGCGCCGACGCCCCCGGGTCGCCGCGATGCGCGCGCGAAAGATACTGGCCGCCGACGAAGTTTTCGGCGATGCGCCCGAGCGTCTGTTCCTTACCGAACAGCGAATCAAACGCGTTACGCTCGAATTCATATGGCTCGCCCTGGCGCGGAATGCGCTTATCGAGCGTGCCGATCAGCGTGTGCACGAGACCGAATTGCACCGCGCACCAGCTCAGCGAATCGTTGGTGAGGTCGCCGGTCTGCACGCGCGGGTCGACGGCGTGACCATCGCCCCACGAAACATCTTCGTCCGATCCGTACCGGTATTTCGGATCCGACCACGCCTGTGCCCATCGTTCCAGCGTCGGCCACTCCGCGTCCGGTGTGGTAGCGCCGGGGATCGGGGCGTATCCCCACTTGATCGCGTGGTAATCGTACGGACCGAGCGCGTCGGTGTAGTACGCGCCTTGCTTGTATCCTTTCGGCCAAATATTGATGGGCGCATATTCCATGACGGACGACGTCGTGCCGTAGCGCTTCGTGAAGTCGAGGCTCTGCAGGTCTTGAGCGCTATACGCTTGCGACCCGATGAAATTGTGCTGCAGGCCCATGTTGTGGCCCATCTCGTGCAGCACGGTGGAGCGCATCGCCGCATCGATATACCAGTCGGGGAGCCGCTCGCCCCATTGCGGATTCATGATCTGCAATGCGGCTGCGCCGAAAGCGCGGTCGCGCGCGACAAACGCGTCTTCTGCGGAAGCGAGAGGTTGGCCGGCGCCGCCGTGCCCGACGGGATCGATGTAGTCGCGCCAGTTGCGCAGGCCGACCGAGTCGGCGCTGAGGAGGATGCCCGTGCGGAATTCTTGGCCGGTTCGCGGATCGTACAAGGTTTGCGAATCCGCGCCAAATGAGGCCTGCCATTCGGGAATCCACCGGATGACATTGTACCGGATGTCGTCGGGATCCCAATTCGGATCGTCGGGTTGATCGCGCACCTGCACCGCGTTGCTGATGCCGATGCGTTCGAACGCGGCGTTCCATGCGAGGACCGCGCCCTTGATGGTGGCGCGATACTTCACGGGAATCGTACTGCTGATGTAGATGATCATCGGATGCTTGGCCGGCGACATCCGCTTGGATGGATCGGTCGGCTGCATGTTCCAACGGATGAGGTAGCGCAGCTGCCGTTCCTGGCCTTGGTCATGATCGAACTGCAAATAGACGTCGTCATAGATGCCGAGGCGGTCGTCGGCGTAGCGCGGCACGTAGTCCGCATCGCCCGGCGGCTCGGCAAAATTGTATTCGACGCGCATCTGCACGCTGCGCGCGTCTGGGGCGGTGTCGAGGATGTGCGCCGCCTGCGTCGCCCACGTCTGATCGGCTTCGATGAGGACGTTTTGGGGAAACGCTTTCGTCGGTCCGAAGAACGAACGGCTGTCGTCAAGGCGATATGCCTTCGATGAATCGGCGACGTTCAACGACGAGTTGATGATATTGTTGAGGTCTAGCTCGTCCTGAAGCAGCGGCGAGGCGTCGAAGATCACATTTCCGGTTTTCGCGTCGGTGGCGGCGACATCGCCCACGCCTTCAATCGACTGCGGAAAGTTGCGTTCGATGGCGAGCGCACTTGGTGACTGATTTTGCGCGACGAAGCTCGTGTTCGGCCAGCAGATCGCCACCTTGTCGCCGACCCGTTCGAAACGCACGAGCATCGCCGGCAAGTGATCCGTATTTCCCCACACGATGAACCACCCGCCTGCGCCGGTGCCGGGCACGATCGTCTCGATGTAATCGCGATCGAACTGCGCCGGCGTCAGCTCGAGGTAGACTTTGCTATCTTTGCGCCAAACCGTGAAGAGGCCGTGCTGCGCCTGCGCCGATTGGGTGAATGAAGCGTAGTCGCTCGCCGCGCCCTGTCCTTCGGCTTCGGCACGCGCGGAAGCACTGAAAATGGCCAATAATGCCACGATTGACGCTGCAATTTTCATCGCGGGGCATTCCGCATCGACTGTAGTGCCGACCTTCATGGTCGGCCGGGTCTGTCGTGCCGACCTTCATGGTCGGCCGGGATCTGTAGTCAGGTGAGCAGCGCTCACCCAACATCTAGACAGGACGCCCCGCTCTGCGCGCGGTAGCAAATCTGCATGATCGAAAAACGAGAACTCGACCGCGGTCAGGCGTGGTCGCTTGTCACCGAGCACGTCAAAAGCGATTCGTTGCGAAAGCATATGCTTGCGGTGGAGACGTGCATGCGCGCCTACGCTGGCGCGCGAGGCGAAGACGTCGAGCGTTGGGGTATTGTGGGATTGCTCCACGACTTCGATTGGGAAATACATCCAACCGCTGCGGAGCATCCGGAACTCGGTTGCCGCATGCTCGAGGAACTCGGTTGGCCGTCCGATATCGTGCGCGCAATCCGCGGGCATGCGACCTACCTGAACGTACCGCGAGACACAGACATGGCGAAGGCGCTCTTCGCATGCGACGAACTCGCCGGACTCATCACGGCCGTCGCGTACGTACGGCCAAGCAAGTCGGTGCGCGAAGTAACGTTGCCATCGGTCCTGAAGAAAATGAAGGACAAAGGTTTCGCCGCCAAAGTCGATCGCGCGGATATCATCAAGGGAGCCGAGGAGTTCGGTGTGGGTTTGGACGAGCACATAGCGTTCATGATCGCGGCGATGAGCGAAAACGCGGCCGCGCTGGGGCTGTGAATCATGACGTGCCGATGTTCATCATCGGCCAACCTAATCGCTCACCCGTTTCTTTGGGCGATCGATGCTCGCCCTACTACAATAACAGGCCGACCGTGAAGGTCGGCACTACACGAGAATGCCGACCGTAAAGGTCGGCCCCACACGAATAGGCCGACCGTAAAGGTCGGCACTGCACGAGAATGCCGACCGTAAAGGTCGGCACTACATTAGTTCGTGGTCAGTTTCGCGACGAATGCGAAGGTCTCTGTCAAATCCTCGCGGCCAGTGGTCAGCGTTAGCGGGGTGGGCGTTGCGGTGCCGACGAGCGTTCCGTCTTTACCGGCTTGAGCATCGATATGCAATCGCGTGTCGCCGCCGATGTCAAACCAATACTTCCCGTCTCGTTCGCCGCCCACGACCGGCACGATCGTGCCTTCATCAACTGGGAAGTAATAGCCGCTGACGATCCCGTCAGGGGTGACCGTCAGCTTCATCGAGCCGTCGAATTCGCCGGGCACCGATACCGGTGCGACCTGCGTCAAGGCAGTCGTGTACGACGTTTGCATCGTGGTTGGTGTGGAAGCGGCAACTGGTCCTACCATAGTCGTTGCGAGCGCCGTCGCCATCGCGGCCGCAGCAAATGGTCTATTGAGATTTCTCATATCCATATTGTATCGCGTGCAATGCATTCGATGATTGGGCATAGATGAGAAGTGGCAGAAAATGTCCCGGCAGAATTCGCTGTCGGGCGTTTACACCGCGACGTGAAGAACGTGAGCAGCGACGTCAGCGAGCTTTGGGTTGCCTTGGCGGCTGTCGATGAGGCCGGCCGCATCTAACAGGCGCGAATGCAGATCGGCGCCGATATTGTTGTCGTTGGTCCGCCAAATCACGTGATCGATCCAATACCGTCCTTCGCTGAAGTGGCTAGTCTCCACCCACCACGTCGCCAACTCGACTGCAAGCGACGTGCCGACGACGAGGTTTCCCTCTCCGAACACAGACCACTCAAGCGCGGCCCGGAAATTATGGTGTTCCGACTCGACGCGCGCTCGCCAAGCGTCCTCCGGCTCCGTGTCGCGGAGCGCGTTGAAACGCACCGCCAGTCCCAGGTAATAGGCGGCGTGCCGGTTCTGCATGGCGCCGATCTCGTTGCGTTCTTCAGTCAGGCGGCGGCAATAGTCGCGGAGCGTCTCGAACATGACGTACCGCTTCTCGTCACCGTACTTCTCTTCGAGCAAGAACGCCTTATCGACGAGTTTTGAGAGCATGACGAGTTCCGCTCGGCGTTCGTCGCTGCGTTCCGGGCAGATCTCCGACGACGCTTCAATCGTGAAGTCGCCCGGAAATACCGACAGCCGCCGCAAGTGGCGTTTTTCGATTTCATCGAGGACGGAATATTTCCAATCGACCAATGCTGGTAGGATTCGCTCGCGCGCTGCCGCCGCGTCGTTGCCCGGAACCAAGACCGGAAAGTGATCGGCCAAGCGAGCGTCCAGATCCGTCACCGTCATCACCTTGATGCGCGCGGCGGCGAGCTCGATCGCCATCGGTATTCCGCTAAGGCGAGCGACGATCGTGTCGATCACGGATTGGTCGTGTACATTTGGCATGAAGCCGGGATTGATCATCGATGCGCGAGCGACGAACAGATCCGCTGCATCATGAAATGCGAGCTGCGGAATCCGGTACGCGATCTCGCCGACGATGCCGAGCGGCTTCCTGCATGTCGCGAGGATGCAAACTTTAGGGCACTTTCGCAGCAGAGCTTCGGCCAGCGCGGCGCATTCCTCGATCAGCCGCTCGCAATTATCAAGCACGATCAGCATCCGGCGATCGCCGATGCGTTCCACCAACGTCGCCCCGGGTTGTTTCCCTTGGATTTCACTGTGACCGAGCATGTACATCACGCTGCCGACGACGAGCGCAGCGTCGGTGATGCGCGCGATATCGATGAACCATACACCGTCTGGATAGCGTTCGACTTCGTTGGTCGCGAATTGAAGCGCGGCGCGCGTCTTGCCGATGCCGGCGATCCCCGTGATCGTCAACGACCTGGTTTGATCGGAAAGACATTCGATCGCATCGAGCTCCGCCGACCTGCCGAAAAAGCTCGTCAGTTTCGCGGGCAAGTTCGATCGGATCGGCGGCTTGCCGGCGCGCGCCGCGTCGGTGAGATAGGAATCTCCGACAACTTTGTTGCGGCCCGCTTGTTTTGCGGTATAGAGAGCGATGTCGGCGAGCTCGAGCAACTCCACCGATGCGACCGATTGCAGCGGAATGCGGGTCGCGACCCCGATGCTGATCGTCACCACGCCTAAAGCGGCTCCCTCGTGGATGATGCGTTGCGCCGCAACGGCGGAGCGCATCTTCTCTGCGATGGCGACCGCGCCGGCGTTATCGGTCTGCGGCAGGATGACCGCGAATTCTTCGCCGCCGTACCGCGCGACCGTGTCGCCAGGGCGCGCGATGTTGTGCGCCAGCGTTTGCGCGATCGCGTGCAGGCACGCGTCACCGGCGATGTGGCCGTGATGGTCGTTGAACTGTTTGAAGTAGTCGACGTCGATCATCAGTATCGAAAGCAGGCCGCCCTGACGTACGCCCCGTGACCATTCCGCATCGTACCGAGCGTTGAATTCGCGCCGGCTCGGAATGCCGGTGAGCGGGTCGATGCCGGCGAGTGCGGCGTAGTGATCCTTTTCGGACATGATCATGGCTTCGTTCAGGCGCGCGGCGAGATAGAGCGCAAACGTTTCGAGGCAATCGATATCGGCGGAGGAAAATGGACGTCCGGTCTTCCTGACGATCCGAATGCTGCCGATCTCGGATGCGTGGAACTGAATCGGAAGCGTGATGCTCGTCCCAAGTTCAAACTCGGCCTTGACCCCATATCGGAATCGTTGCGCGTCACCGGCCAGAGAAATCTCCACGCTGGCCGTTCCGAAGACATCATCTAAGAGCGAGGCGACTTGCTTGAAAAGTTCGTCAAGCGACAGATCGGTCGCGAGCAGTCGCGCGATCGCGCGAATCAGCGCGATCCTGGCAGGCGATCCTGAAATGGAAGGGTGTTTGCTCTTGGCCGACATGGTATCTCCCGCTCGAGCGACCGGACGACACTTTTCGCACGAGCGAATCCTCTACTCTAGTGGTCGGTAGATTGTGATCGCATAACGATTGCGCTAGGTAATACTTGGCGAGAGTATATTTGTCGCAACTACGAATAGAGGAGCAAACCCAAAACCGTAGAGAAACGCGCGCCGCGATGGAGGGTCCACACCATGCACGTGCTCTTGGCCGCGCTGTTCTCGCTTAGTCAAGGCTTGAGTTTCCCGATGCCGCTTGCGCTGGTCTCCGGCCAAAAGGGCCAGAGCATCGCGTACGTTCTCGACAAGAGCGGCGTGCGCAGCTTGTGGTATGCGGAGGCGCCGGCGTATGCGCCGCGCGAGCTGTGGAATTCCGGCACGGACGACGGCCAAGAACTGACCAATCTCGCGATATCGAACGACGGAAAATACGTGGTCTACGTGCGCGGCGGATCACACGATGCGAATTGGGTGATCCGTCCTTGGCCGAATCCCGCGCTCAGCCCCAGCGAGCAGAGAATGGCGGTCATGTCGGTTGCGACCGCGGGCGGCGAGCCGAAGATGCTGGGCGAGGGCGATACACCCGTCATCTCGCCCGACGGCGCGACGGTCGCATTCGTGCACGACCCGGACAGCGCGGTCTGGTCGGCGCCCATCGACGGCAAGTCCGCGGCAAGTCTTCTGTTTTTCGATCGCGGTCAGGACGGCGATCTGCAGTACGCTCCAGTCGGCTCGGCGCTCGTCTTCACATCGAACCGCAACGATCATTCGTTCATCGGCGTATATCGCGATCAAACCGCGCCCTTGCAGTTTCTCGCCCCCTCCACATCGCAAGATTTCTCGCCGCGCTGGTCGCCGGACGGCAGCCGCATTGCGTTCATCCGCATTCCCGGTGCCGGCGGTCCGCCGCAAGACCTCCTGAAAGAGCAAGTGCAGCCGTGGGCGATCTGGGTCGCGAACGTCGCCGATGCGCGTGGACATGAGGTATGGCATAGCGGAAACTCCAGCCGCGACTCACTGCCCGGGATCAACGGACCGCAACTGAACTGGGTCGCGGGCGGCAATCTCGTCTTCATCTCCGAACAATCGAACTGGCCGAACTTATACGAAGTGCACGCCGGCGGCGGAAGTGCGCGCGCGCTGTCGCCGGGCTCGTTCATGGTGGAAGACACGTCCATTTCTCCCGATCTTTCCACCGTCTACTATTCTGCCAACGCGGGCACGACGCCGGGCGATATCGCGCGCCGGCACATCTTCCGCGTGAGCGCGACCGGCGGCAGCGAGACGCCCTTCACATCGGGCGTCGACAGCCAATGGTGGCCGGCAGCGACCGCCGACGGCGCAGCGTACGTCAACGCGGGCGCACGTGAGCCGTTCACCATTGCGCACAACGGTCGAAAACTCAACGCCGACCAGATTCCGAGCGACTTTCCCTCGGCCGACATGGTCGATCCCAAACTCGTCTCGTTCACGTCAAGCGACGGCATGCATCTCCAGGGAACACTCTTCGCGCCGGCCGGCGGTGCGGCCAAGAAACCCGCGGTGATCTTCGTCCACGGCGGCCCGCCCAGACAGATGTTGCTCACGTGGCACTACTTCGATTACTACGATTACGGATACGGCACGAACCAGTATCTCGCGAGCCGCGGTTATGTGGTGTTGTCGGTGAACTACCGTCTCGGCATCGGCTACGGTCACGACTTTCAATACCCCGCGCATGCCGGGCCACGCGGGGCCGCCGAATACAACGACATCCTCGCCGCGGCGCGCTACTTGCAGCACGACCCGGCGGTGGACCCGCATCGCATCGGCATTTACGGCGGATCGTACGGCGGCTATCTCACGGCGATGGCGCTGGCGAAGAATTCGAACATCTTCACCGTGGGCGTGGACACGCACGGCGTGCACGACTGGTCGATGGGCGAAAACGAAGTCCCGACGCCGCCCAAACGGTATCAACAACCCAACACGCAGGCATACCTGCGCGAAGCGTGGCTCTCCTCACCGGATGCCTATATCTCCACGTGGAGGTCGCCCGTATTACTTATGCAAGGCGACGACGATCGCAACGTCGAGTTCCAGCAGATGGTCGATCTTGTGCAGCGCCTGCGCCTCGCCCACGTGCCGTACGAAGAAAAGGTGATCCCAAACGAGATCCACGGATTCTTGCGCTGGCACTCGTGGCTCGAAGTCGATCAATCGGCGGCCGATTTCCTGACGCGGTATCTCCGTCCGTGATGCCATTGTGCGCCCGCAATGACTGCAGTATAATGAGTCCCGGGCCACACCTCTGCTCACTTCTGAGACAAGGGGATAATTTATGCGTTTTGTGACTGCAGTCTCGCTCGTCGCCGCCTTCGCGTTCGTAGCGATTGCGATGGTAAACGACCACCCGGCCACTGCTTCGGATCAACCAACGGTCGTATTCTCGCACTTCGAATGCTATACGCCGGTCCAACCCGGACCGCCGCCGCCGGCGCCGCGCAATGTCGTCCAACTCACCGATCAATTCCAGATGATTCAGACGAGCGTCGGTCCGTCAGTCCTCTTCTGCACGCCGGTGATGAAGAAATTGCAGCAGGGCGTGCATGGATTGCCGGTACCGCCTCCGGCGAACCATTTGACGTGTTACACGATCTCGGGTCCGTCGGTCAACCACGTCGTGCTCGCGTCGAACCAGCTACAAAAACAGCAACTGCAACTCGGTACGCCCGCGCTGCTGTGCGTGCCGACGAATAAGAAAGTCATCCACTGACAGCATAGCTCCGATCCACCGTCTCCCTGAGCCGGCACTCGTATCGCGAGTGCCGGCATCGCAGTGCCCCCGCGGCGAAGCTGTGCAGATCTAGCGCGCGTGACCCGGATCGATGGCGACGCCGATCAAGTTGCCGCCGGCGCTGCCCGGTACGGTGCCGATTAGGTGGCCGCTCGGATACGCGTACTCATCGGCGACATTATTCAATGCGTCTGCGACGAACCAATGATGGTCTTGCCTGCTGAGCGCCATGCCGAACACGATCCCCGTCAACGCAAATGTCTTGGGAGTTGGATTCGGCAATTCGAACGTGTCGGCGGTCATGGTCCCCTGATCCACCGCCAGAAGATCTTCCGCGTCATCGGATGCTAGGCCAGCGGGAGCGGCAAACGAAACGCCGGCTACTTGGGTTTGCGCGCCGCATGCGCCGGCCGGGCACAAGACCTTCCATAAGAGACCGACGCTGGAATTGTCGAGATCGTTGAAATAGATCGTTCCGTTCTTTTGGACGGTGAGGAACCCGCCGACGATGTCGTTCGACAGCGGAAAGTTGCCGACGAACGTGCCGCCGTTCGGTCCGCCGATCCACGTCGAGATGGATCCGGCTTCGGGGCCGCCGATTTGTCCGTAGTTCAGCGCGACGATCGTGCCGTCTTTTGCAACGACGACGTCGTTCACAGCTTGGTTGCTCGGATCCACGTACGTGTTATACGCGGATGTTTGGCCTCTGTGAAAGACGAGCACGTCGCCGCCGTTGGCCACATAGAGATCGTGGGTGTCGGTCTTCACGGAAAGACCAAACGGAAAGTTGAACGCCGAGTCCGCGATCTGCCCGCAGGGCGCCTGGCCTGCGAATTTCCCCGCGTAGATGTTGACGACGTTGTTCGTGTCATCGGAAGCGTAGACGATGGGGCCTTGTGCCGGGCACGCATCGAAGCTTGTGAAGCGATGGACCGCGCGAGCTTTGCTATTGCCGCCGCTCAAACGGTCCCAGGCGCTCGGCATGCGGCTTGGCGCCGAGCGTGCGCCGCTGTGCGGTGACACCGGATTCGGCGCTAGCGTCGACGTGTTGCCCGAGCAACCGGCGAAAAGCGCAAATGCTGCCAGCGTGCCGAGCATGGGAAACGGTGCACGAATACGCATCGAATACTCCCTCGCAAGTCAGGTTCAAGGGCTCAGGCTATTGGCGCTTGTGTGCGTTCTAGCATTCTTTCTGACGCCCAGATGAATGCGAGCCGCAAGGAATGGGCGTTTGATGCATCGCGACAGGGTGACGTGCACGGCCCGGCGGAACCCATAACCTATCGTCACAGTTTCATGAAAGTGTGATCTCGATGTCGCGAATTCTTCCCGTGATCGCGGCCGTCGCGTTTGCGTCGCTGCTCACGCTGAGCACGGCGAGCGCGAGCAA
The DNA here is from genome assembly GCA_036561585.1 of Candidatus Eremiobacteraceae bacterium. Taxonomy (GTDB): domain Bacteria; phylum Vulcanimicrobiota; class Vulcanimicrobiia; order Eremiobacterales; family Eremiobacteraceae; genus JABCYQ01. The sequence continues at coordinate 21,427 of DATBOZ010000056.1, forward strand.
TATCCCTCAACTCCAGCATATCATCATCATTATGCAAGAGAACCGGTCGTTCGACAGCTACTTCGGCACGTACCCCGGCGCGAACGGCATTCCGATGCACAATGGCCACCCGACCATCTGCAACCCCGATCCCATCTCCCATCAGTGCGTGTACTCATTTCATCAGACCAATCTGATCACGGCCGGCGGCCCGCACGATACGCCGACGTTCTTAGCCCAATTGGACGGCGGCAAGATGGACGGTTTCGAAAAAGAAGCGCGTATATTGCACTTTCCGGCGAACGAAGTGATGGGCTACTACGATTCCAACGAATTGCCCGACTATTGGAATCTTGCAGCCAACAACGTCTTACAGGATGCGATGTTCTCATCCGCAACCGAATGGAGCATGCCCGAGCACCTGTATCTGATCTCGCAGTGGTCGGCCGCATGCAGCGTGCTGAACGACCCGATGTCATGCTCGAACTTCGATCCGCGCCATCTACCGCAGCCCGGAGGTTTTGCCTGGACCGATATCACGTGGCTCTTGCATGCGGCGAACGTGTCGTGGAAGTACTACGTCTTCACCGGCCAATCGCCGGACGTCATCAATCCGAGCGAGGATGACGGCGTGCACGGCATCTACGTGCCGCAAAGTCCCTCCATCGCAAGCGATTGGAATCCGCTGCCCGCATTTAGCGACGTCGCTGCAGACGGCCAGCTTGGCAACATCGTCGATGGCCACTCGTTTAAGACCGATGCGGCGGCGGGAACCCTTCCCGCGGTGAGTTGGGTCGTGCCGAATCGCGGCCATAGCGAACATCCGCCGGCGTCCCCGGTCGCGGGCATGCACTATGTGTCGGGACTGGTCAACGACGTGATGGCAGGCCCCGATTGGAATACGAGCGCCATCTTCTTGGTCTGGGATGAATTCGGCGGCTATTTCGATCACGTACCGCCGCCGCAAGTGGATTGGACCGGATATGGATTTCGCGTACCTGCGCTCGTCATCTCACCGTGGGCAAAGCATGGTACGATCGATCACCAAGTCTTGAGTTTCGACGCGTACGACAAATTGATCGAGGACGTGTTCCTCGGCAGCCAGCGGCTCGATCCGCTTTCCGATGGACGGCCGGACCCGCGGCCGGACGTACGCGAAAATTATCCCGGCCTTGGGGACCTGCTGAACGACTTCAATTTTTCGCAGACACCAGTGCGGCCGTATTTCGGACACTCGTTCGTGACCGTCCACGCACGCTCGAAATCGCAAAAAAGCCGCGTGTGAGGCGCAGCCAGCGGCCGCTAGTGATAGAAGTACGGATCGAGAACGCGCACTTCGCTGACGGAGTCCACCGGTAGGCCGTTTTCTTGCGCGGCCGCGCGGATCGCCTTCTCGTTCGGACCATCGTAGATGCAGTAGGTCTTCGTCTTGTCGGTCGACACGTACGAGTGAACCCAAGTGACGCCTTCATGCGCGTTGTTGTTCACGACATTCAGGCACGCAGCCGCGCCGCCTTCGGTGATCGGAATGGCTAAGCCGCCTGCGAACGTTCGCTCGACCATGTAGCGTGGCATCGGTTCGATCCTCCTATCCCGGTGCTGAGATCATTGCTGGACTCCAAGACACCGCGGCGGCGTAAATTTTCCGCCGCCCGTGCCGATTCATGCCGCACAGGTGTGCGACGGTTTAGATCGCGACGCCGTCGGGACTGATGAACCCGGTGTTGCTGCCGCCGATGGTCCGCTTCGGGGCGACATTGCCGTTGGCGCTCTTCGAATAGACCGTGATCGTCTGCGCGAGCGCGTTGCTGACATATGCACGCTTGGACGCATCGAGCGCGCCGCCGAATGCGCCATTCATTCCCGTCGCGCTGCCGGTGATCACGCGCAACGGCACCGCGTTGCCGTTGGCGTTTTTGGCGAATACCTCGACGGAGTCGGCTTGCTCGTCGGCCGTGTATATGTGCTGTGCGGCGTCGAGCCAGATGCCCTGGGGGCGGTTGATGAGCGTGAGGTTGCCCTGGATGGTCCGAATCGGCGCGACGTTGCCGTTCGCCCCTTTCGCGAAGACGAGAATCGCATGCGTGTTGTTGGCGGCGTAGATCTTGCCGGTGCTGCCGATCGCGATGCACAGCGGGCCGGCCAATTGCGTGTTCGAACCGGCGATCGTGGTTATCGGCGCGACATTTCCGGACGCGCCTGCGGCGAATTCCTCGATGTTGTTCGCGCCGCTATTGGCCACCCACATGTTGCCGGCGGCGTCGAGTGCTATGCACTCGGGAAAATTCAAGCCCGTGCTGCTTCCCGAAATGGTCACCGCAGGCGCGACGTTGCCGTTGGCGCCCGGCGCCCAGATCTGGATTCCGATTCCCGCACTCGGCACGATGATGCGGCCCGTGCTGTCGATCACCGGCCGATATGGCGCGCTCAGCTGCGTGGTGATGCCGGTGATCACGCCGATCGGGGTTGCATTGCCGTTCGCGTTCGCGGAGAAAATATCGATCGAACCTTGATTGAAGCCGGGATTATCGGCGACGTAGATGGATCCCACGGGGTAGCGCACGTTGGGAGACACACGCCCGATCGTGCGCCCAGTCAGTTGCGGACTCGACCGCAGCGTCGAGTTCATAGAACAACCTGCGGCGAGCAATGCCGTCGCGGCTAAGACGAGAGCGGTCGATCGGCGAAATCTCATAGCACCCTCCAACGGAGCGCTGCATCGCAGAAGCGTGTCGCGGCGCACCCCTAGCGTAACATAGCGGCGTCCAGCCCGCGTCCGACTAAAGGCACCTGCGGTAGGGCTCACGAGCCGGAGCGCCAAGGCCCGTTTGTGCCTGGCGAAAGATCAAAATTTGGGGCGGGGCGTTGACTGCCGACGCCGGAGAGTACCCGGTTTCGCCCTTCGATCGCCTTCACACGGCGATCGCCGGCAGCACGGCGTATCGCGAGGCGGTTCGCGCGACCAGCCCTGACGTGCCCGAGTGGCTCGTGCCGGCGAGCGTCATCAACATCGGCGATCTCGAGACCTTCGCGGCCGAACTAGACGTCGGCGATGGCCAGACGATCGTGGACCTGGGATGCGGCGGAGGCGGGCCCGGTCTTTGGGTTGCGCAACGGACCGGAGCATCGCTCATCGGCGTGGACGCTTCGAGCGAGGCCGTCACGATGGCGACGGCGCTCGCGCAATGCCGCGACATGGAAGATCGCGCACGATTCCTATGCGCCGATTTTGGAGCAACGGGACTTCCCGATGAGTGCGCCGATGGCGTCATGAGCCTCGACGCGTTGATGTTCGTCGATCCGCACGCAGCTGCTCACGAGATCCGACGCCTGCTGAAACGCGGCGCGCGTCTTGTCGTCAGAGCCGTCGAGTCGCTGGTCGACCCGTTCACGCCGACCCTCGTGCGAGACTATCGGCCGATCTTTGAAGATGCAGGCTTCGCGATGCTGCGGCATGTGGTGGTCGCCGACTATCGCGCGCGATCGCTCGCGTACTTCAAAGCAATCGAGGAGCGGGCCGATGCGATGCGCGCCGAAATCGGGTCTGCCGCAGACATCTTGATCGAAGAAGCTCGCGACTCGCTCGAGAAAGGCAAGAAAGCTCCCCGCGCGCAAACGGTATGCTTCACGGCGCAACGTTGACAGATCCACGCGAAGGAATCATTCATGACCGCGAATGACGACCCGCTCGTCTCCACCGAATGGCTCGCCGCGCATCTGCGCGATCCGCATGTGCGCGTCATCGATGCGTCGTTCACGATGCCGGGCGTAAAACCGCGAGCGTCCGAAGAGTATCGCAACGCGCATATTCCGGGCGCGGTATTCTTCGATGTCGATGCCGTGGCGGATCGCGGAAGTTCTTTGCCGCACATGTTTCCCTCGGCCGCCGATTTCGCGCGAGACGTCGCTGCGCTGGGAATATCCGACGACGATCTCGTCGTGGCCTACGATTCCGGGAGCTGGCTTGCGGCGTCGCGCGCGTGGTGGATGTTTCTCAGCTTCGGCCATCGCAACGTGAAAGTGCTGGACGGCGGTCTGAAAAAATGGCGGCTCGAAGGTCGCGCCACCGAATCCGGCGCGGTGGTGCCGCAGCCAGGTCATCTCAGCGCGACGTTTGATCCCGCCTTCGTGCGCAACAAGGATCAGGTGATCGCCAACGTCCACGCGCCGGCCGAACAGATCGTCGATGCGCGCACGCGCGAGCGCTTTGAAGGCAATGCCGCGGAACCGTGGCCCGGCCGCCGCTCGGGGCGCATACCGGGCAGCCGGAATGTTCCATTCGGCGGCCTGATCGATGCTGCGACCGGCACCATGAAACCGGTCCATGATCTGCGCCAAGCATTCGATGGCGCCGGCGTCGACCTCAAGCGGCCGATCGTGACCATGTGCGGCTCAGGCGTGTCGGCGGCTGTGCTGACGCTCGCGCTTTATCGCCTCGGCGTCCGGGGTTCTGCGCTGTACGACGGTTCGTGGGCGGAATGGGGCTTGCCCGACGGACCCCCGATCGCTACCGGGCCTGGATGAGCCGTCGCCGCGCTGCGAAAAAAAACGGGCCCGTAAGAACGGGCCCGTTGGGGCGTGCAATTCGTCGCGTTATGATCGTCAGTCAGGCATCGGGATGTTGAGCGCCTTCCCGGTTTCGAGAATTGTCTTCAGACCTGACAGCACAGGTCCCCATCCGCTCTTGACGCCATGGTACGTCACGGTCTCGCCATCGAAGTCGTCGTGCGTCACCGTGAGCTTGACGACGTCACCCAGGGGTTCGATGAGCCACGTCACGCGCGACGGACGATCTTTTTTGTGTTCGTCATCTTGCTGCGCCGAAAACGTGTGCACGAGTTTACGCGGCGGGTCGATCTCGAGGATCTTGTTCACGAGCATCGTTCTTCCGGCCTCGGTATCGACGAGGTCCATGGACGAGCCGACTTTCCAATCCGATGTGAGCGTGCCGCCGTAGAAATATTCCTTTGACGTCTTCCCATCGGTGAGCGCTTGCCAGAGTTTCTGCGGGGTCGTGCGGATGTACACCTCATAGACGTGGGCTAGATCGGTTTGCGTTTTCATTCAATTCCCTCCATATGTGTTTTCAATCCGCTGAGCGCGCTCGCCCACGGAAGTGCATACTTGCTGACCCATCGGTCGTGAAGACGCTGGATCGGCACCGGGTTCAGGAAGTGGCGTTTGAAGCGCCCCGTTTTTCGCGTGATCACGAGACCGGCATTTTCGAGAATCCGCAAGTGCTTCATGGTTCCGAAACGCGTCATCGACAGACCACGATCGAGTTCCATAAGGGTCTGGCCGTCCTTTTTGAAGAGGCGATCGAGCAGCAATCGTCGAGTCGCGTCGGCTAAGGCCTTGAAGACTTCGTCCATGCGTGCGAGTATTATAGGTGACTGAATGGTCACCTGTCAAGAGGGCCCACCGGGACGAATTTTTGGGCCTCGAACAGCCGTTTGCCGAAGATGAAAATACTTACGAGTTCTTTCACGTTCGTTCCAGTTTCCAGCCGTTAGGATCAAGGACGGTCTTAAGAATCGTCGCTCGATGGAGGAATCACGATGCGTTTGGCTATCGATGTTCTCCTAAAGTTCGTCGCGCGCATATCGATGTTCGCAATCGTCGCTTGTACGGTCACTTCGTCACCGGGCATGGCGAAGCGTACCGGCCATCTACACGTCGTCGTCGGTCAGAGCGAGGTCAAGCGTTTCCTTCGCCAGCCACGCGGGCCAAGGCGTGAACGCGTTTCAGATAGGCACCAACAACGTCGCCACGCTCAGGTTGCCAGCATGTTACAGCGACCACTTGGCGGCTGGGCCGTAGGAATCACCAGGGCCATGAGCGATGATTCGGGTCGTATGTTTTGTACAACCACCATGAAAAAACGATCATGGCTATACCCATCAATAACTGCACAAATCTGACGAGGATCGGGCCGCCCTGCCAATTGACTAGTGGCCACAACGGATCACGAATGCGGCGCGCTTCGGCTTCCATTTCATCGTGAATCTGATCTTCGGTTTCGCTCAATTGAGAATACGTCAGGGCGGCGATATCAGGTGGTCAGCGAACGGACAGCGACGTTGAACCGCGGATCGTTGCGAAGGGAATCGAAGTCGGGATCGGTGAGAATGCGGTCGATCTCATCGAGCCCGGGCCAGCCGGACGCCATGTAGTTCTGAAGCGTACGCATCGCCGCGCATCGTTTTCCCATCACGACGTCGGCCGAGGCAGTCGCGAGGGCATCGACTTGATTCGGTGTGCGAACCTGTTCGATACCTTGGAAATCGGCGAGCGCAGCCCGCATATCGCCGTGCCTTGCCTCAATGCGGAGGCGCAACGCGAGTGCCGCCGGCTCGTTTGGATAAAGCGCGAGCAGGACGTTTGAAAGTTGCAGCGCCTGCGGATCGAGCCCGCGCATGAGATACGGCGGCGATGCGGGCACGTAGTCTTGTGCAGTTAGTGCGTGCTGTACGCTTCTACCGTATTCAGGTAACCGAAGTTGTCGTTCTGGCCGCCGACGGCATAGAGTATTTTTGCGATGACGGCTTCGCTGAGACCGTAACGCGCCGTCGGCATCGACGCTTTGGTGGACCATGAATTTGTCGCGGGGTTGTATACCTCGTTCGCGCTCGAGTTGCCGCTGGCGCTATCACCGCCGATCACATAGATCTTGTTCTTGATAACGCCCACCGTTGGGTACACGCGTGCCGTCGGCATGGGCGCCTTCGTCGTCCAGGTATTCGTCGCAGGATTGTACGCCTCCACCGTATTGAGCGGGCCGGCGGTCCCGCCGCCGATCGCATAGAGAATTCCATTGACGACGCCCGCAGCCAAACCGGAACGGGCCGTCGGCATCGGTGCCTTGGTGCTCCAACTGTTCGTCGTAGGATCATACACTTCGAGCATGCTCACCGGACCGAAGCCCGTATCGCCGCCGACGGCGTACAGCTTTCCGCCGATGACACCGAACCCGAGACTGTGGCGCGCCGTCGCCATGTGCGCTTTCGAAGTCCAGGTATTCGTCGTCGTGTGATACGCGTCGAGGACGTTCGTGGCACCCTGGCTATAGCCCCCGAAGCAGAAGACCGTGGTGCCGACGACACCAGTCCCGAATGCATGCCGCGCGATCGGCATCGGTGCCTTTGTGCTCCACGCATTCGTCGTCGGATCGTACTCCTCGACAACCGTCAAGTCGCCGTTATTGAAACCGCCGATCGCATACAATTTTCCGCCGACGGCACTGACGCCCGGGTAGACGCGCAAGCTCGGCATCGATGCTTTTGTGGTCCAGGTTCCGGCGGATTGCGGCAGCTCTCGAAGCGCTTCCGTACCGCCACTAGGGGGGACGAGCGCCGAATTCGACGAGCTTGAGCATCCTGCGATGCCGGAAACAAACGCACAGATGAGCATCGTGCAAACGATGGACAATCGTCGAGACATCATCCGACTCCCCGCAAATCGCGCTGGTAAATCCGCGCTCAAGAGAACTGCGAAGACGCTATATGTGACGCGAGCCGCGCGCGACCCTTGCGCGCGCGGCCCTTAATTCATATGACTCTTAAGCTTTTGTGAACCATCAAGGTTGCATTGGGCCGGTCGGCCCATGCGCGCCGCCGCGCTCTCGGACCAGTGAAGCGACGGCCGTGTCACCGCGATCTTCCAACCCGTCGATGACGCCGTGAAGATCGGCGTCGTTTTTGTTATGGCTGAATTTCCACGCGCCGTCTATCGCTGCGATCTCGATGGTGAAGCCGACAATCGCACCAAGCATGCTGTCCACGTACTCCTGTGGCGCATCTTCGACGGCCCACGGATGCTCGTTGCGTGCTTCCTGAGTCAGAGTCGATGCACGCACGATTTCGAGCAGCCGGTCGCGATCGTGGATAAATGCGATGGGTCCGCGGGCCTGCACGGCAAGATATTGCCAAGTCGGGACCACTTTGCCAGTCTCGCGTTTGGTCGCATAGAACGAGGGCGAAATGTACGCCTGCGGACCGACGAAGGTCGCGAGCGCGGGGATCTTCGGATTCGTCTTCTGCCATTGATCGTTCGCGCGCGCGATGTGCCCGTAAATCGTGCCGCGCGGCTCGGGGAGCAGCTCGAGAAACATGGGCACGTGCGTGGCGATGGGGCCGTCCGGCCCGACCGTCACGAGCGTGCCGAAGCGAATCAGATCGATCGCATCGTGGATGACCGCGATCCGCTTTTCGCGATTGTGGGGAGCGACGTACATGCGGTTACTCGGAGCGCAGAACGCAGATGTCGAGCAGCGGTTTGCGGATTGCTCGACGTCCGTTTGGCAACTTGAACGGCGTTGCACCGGAATGCAGACTTTGCGGGGTGTGCACCGCGCGCCGCACCACCGTCAGACCGCCGATATCGGCGATCGACTTCGCGAGAGAATCCCACGTATGTTTGTGCGTCTCAATCGCCACGTCGCCGCCGGGAGTCGGGATGTGCGTGTAGTCGTACGCATGGGTCGGATCGATATCGCTCAGAAAGCATTCACCGCCGGGCCTCAATAGGCGGCGGATTTCGCGGAAAACTCTGCGTGGAGCACGGACGTGGGAGAGCACGCGCGTGCAGACGATGGAATCGGCGGCCGCGTCCGGCAAGGGAACGTTTGCGATATCGGCGTTGATCAGCGTGCCGTGCGCAGCGTCCACGTCATCGCGGTGCTTGTTCCGATTCTCGTCGAGCATTTTTTCCGAAACATCGACGCCGGTATACGAATTCCCCAATTCCTGGATGAGGTTTCGGTATCTGCCCGAGCCGCACCCCAAGTCGATCGCGTCGCCGGTCGGACGAGAACGGAGCCATGCCTCGACGAGCGGCGTCTCGACCTGATCCCAAAAACGGCTCCACGCCCATGCGTCGTAGGTACCGGCAGCCAAATCGTAGCCTTCGGCTGCGCTGAGGAGCCTCGGAGCGCTGGTTTCGCGGCGAAGGACCGCCGAACGTTTCATCGTTTATGTTGATTCGATTGTAGGACTTGGATTTCTTGCGCGAGGCGCTGCACTTGCTGCTGGAGCGCCACCACATCTTTGGAATTGTTCAATGTCGTGTCTGCCGCGTTCAACCGGGTGGTCACGTCATCCAGTTGGGACTTGATCTGCGCGGCGTCGCTTGTGCTGATCGGATACCGGTTGAAGATCAGGCCGCTGATCCACGGCTGCAATGTGGCGAGGACGAGCAAGAACACAAGAATGACGCCGCCGAACGTGATGCTCTTCTTCACGTCGGCATTGACTTTGTCGGAGACTTCCTGGCTCACTTGTTCGATGCCCATGAACGACTTCGGCAGCTTGACCGCGGCCGCGGCGAGGGCAGAGATATACCGGTCGCCGGCGATGTGCTGCGGGCGCTGGACGGCGGGGGCGCTGGAAAGACGTTCGAACGTGAGCTTCGCGATCTCGGATTCCGGCTCGATCGTGATATTATCTCGCGAAAGATTGACGACAACGCAACTGAGCGGTCCGTCATACCCCGGCTCGACGATGCTCGTGTTCATGAGGATCAGTCCCTGTTGCGCCAGCCGAAATAATTGACCATACTGACCGACGAGATCCCACGGCATCCGGACCCGTTCGCAGGTCATGATGATGAGCGTTTCCGTCGGGCTGATCGACCATATCCGGCGCGTCGATCCGTCGGGAAGACGCTCGCCGATGACCTGTTCGGTCCCGGTCTCGGCCGAGAACACGCGCGCTGCGCGCAGATTGTAACGACAGTGCAGCAATCCGTCGGGCCGGAAAGGATCGAGAAGGTGCTCCGCCTTGACGCGCTGGTTGATCTCGATATCGTTGAGCATGTTCGCGCTCCTTGAGCAATTGCACGGGCAGCCGAGGTTTTCGCGTCGCGCACGACGGCGATGTGCTTCCAACGACCCGCGGGAAAGTCCCGTGGGCCGATGCTTCACGCAAAGTCAAAGTCGATTTTTTGCCGAACTACGTGCACGCTATGTTTATCGTTCGAACGGTCGCCATCACCATCTTTTTCCTCTGGCTCATGATCGACGGCATCGTCGTCGCCCGTCACGCAACCGGAAAGGTGGAGAATCGCGACCGCTTTTCGCTCATGGTGATCGTGGCCGGCAATTTGATCGCCTGGTTCGTTGCCGTCAGCCTGGCGTATGGCGCCGTTGGAGCGCTGCACTCGATCGCGCTGCAGATCGCGGGCGTGGTGGTGATGGGGATCGGCATCGGCGTGCGCTCCATCGCAATCGCACAGCTTGGCCGCTTTCACACGCCGAATGTCGCCGTGCGTCGCGATCATCAATTGATGGAATCTGGTATGTATCGTAGCGTACGCCACCCGAGTTACCTCGGCGCGCTCATCGCCTTCTTCGGTTTCAGCGTGGCGCTGGGCAATTGGTTGAGCATCATCGTGGTCATGGTGATCACGCCGGCGATCTATCTGTATCGCATCCGGGAAGAGGAAGCGGCGCTCGCCGCCGCGTTTGGTGATGATTACCGCGCGTATTGCCGTCGCACCAAACGCCTCATCCCGGGTTTGTATTAACCGCGCTTAAGCTGATGCCGTACGTCGACGCTCCCGGGGTGAAGCTCTTTTACGAGGAGTCCGGCGCCGGCCACCCCATCGTATTCGTGCACGAGTTCGGATCCGACTATCGCGAGTGGGAAGGACAGATTCGCCATTTCTCACGCACGAATCGCTGCATCGCGTACAACGCGCGCGGATATCCGCCCAGCGACGTGCCCGACGATGTGAATCTCTATGGCTGGGAAACGTCGGTCGACGATATCGTCACCGTCATGCACGCGCTCGGAATCGCGCGAGCACATGTCGTGGGGCTGAGCATGGGAGCATACGCGGCGTTGCAGCTTGGACTACGGTATCCGGAGAAAGCGAGCGCGATCGTTGCCGCAAGCGTGGGATCCGGCTCCGCGCCATCGCAACGCGAGAGTTGGCTGAAGGAAATGGCCGGGCACGCGCATGGCTTTCGCAAGCGCGGCATGGACGCAATGGCCCAAGAAATGGCGAGCAACCCAACCCGTATTCAACTGAAATACAAGGATCCTAAGCGCTGGATTGAGTTCGTCGATCATCTGCGTCAGCACTCGGCGCCGGGCATGGCGAATACGATGGAGCGCTTTCAGATCGCCCGTCCGTCGCTATACGATTTCCAAGATCAATTTTCGCGGATGAGAATCCCGGTGTTACTCGCCGTCGGCGACGAAGATGTGCCGTGCCTCGAAACCACGTTAATGCTGCAAACCACGATTCCGGACGCGGGCTTGTGGATCTGCCCGAACTCCGGTCATGTGATCAATCTGGAAGAGCCGGCGGCGTTCAACGCTCAGGTGGAACGTTTCTTGACATCGGTCGAACGTGGGAGCTGGCGGCCGAAGCCCGACGAGCGTTTACGAACTTAGTCGGCCAATGCCCGATGCACGAACGAGACGGCGATCGAACCCTCGCCGACCGCCGACGCGACGCGCTTGACGTTGCCGCCTCTCACGTCGCCGACGGCAAATACGCCTGGAAGACTGGCTTCGAGCAAAAACGGAGCTCTGGCAAGTGGCCATCGTGCCGCAGCGAGATCGTTCTGGGTCAGATCCGGACCCGTCTTGATGAACCCTTGCTCGTCGAGCGCGAGACACCCGTCGAGCCAGCCGGTATTCGGCACCGCGCCCGTCATGAGGAAGACGTGTCGGATGTCGTGGCTGGTGACGTCGCCCGTTCGGTTGTCGCGCCAGCGTACGCGCTCCAGATGTCCATCGCCCTCGAGCGCGACGATTTCGGTGCCCGTTCTCAAATCAATCGTCGGGATCTCTTCGATGCGTCGGACGAGATAGCGTGACATGCTGCTCGCAAGGCTGCTCGAGCGCACAAGTATATGGACGCGTCCGGCCGTCTGCGACAAGAACACGGACGCTTGGCCCGCCGAGTTTCCGCCGCCCACGACGATGATCTCGTCGCCGCCGCACAGCTGCGCCTCCATGAACGTAGCGCTGTAGTACACGCCCGCGCCTTCGAACCGCGATAGATTGTCGAGCGCCGGACGCCGGTATTGAGCACCCGTTGCGATGACGACGGTGCGTGCGGGGACGGGTGGTCCCTCATCGATCCGAAGCTTGTACGGCTTGCGATCGCACGCCAGATTGGCTGCGCCTCGGGCGATGAGGATCTCAGCGCCGAATTTTTGCGCCTGTGCGTATGCGCGGCTCGCCAGTTCCTGGCCCGAGATGCCGGTGGGAAATCCGAGGTAGTTCTCAATCCTCGAGCTCGAAGCGGCCTGCCCTCCAGGCGAATCCGACTCGACCACCAGAGCATCGAGCCCCTCCGAAGCCGCGTACACCGCGGCCGCAAGCCCGGCAGGTCCGGCACCCACGATCACGACGTCGCGCACCTGCGTTTGATCGATGCTCTCGTTGAATCCGAGGCAGTCGGCGATCTGCTGGTTGGTCGGATTGCGCAGCACCGCATCGCCGCGGCAGATCAGCACGGGTATGTCGGTGACCGCGACGTGAAAACGATCGAGCAAAACCTGGACTTCGGCGTCGCGGTCGAGGTCGATGTACGTGAACGGATGTCCGTTCCGCGTCAGAAATTCTCTTATCCGAAGTGTTTCCGCGGAAAAGTTCGAGCCGACCAGCACGACATCGCCGATGCCGTGTTTCGCCAAATCAAGCCGGCGATAGATGAAGGCGCGCATCAAGATTTCGCCTATCGCGGCGTCGGTCTGCACAACGCCGAGCAACTGATCGCGCGTCAGCTCGATGACCTCGCCCGACTCGCCCACGCGCGCGCGCGTCAGCGAGCGGCGACCGATGATCATGTTGGCTTCGCCCGTGAACTTGCCCGGTCCGTGGACGACGACCAGCGTGTCACCGCGATCCGACGGCCGGATTATCTCGATCTTGCCCGACGTGACGACGAAAAATGGTACTGTCGAATCGCCGGCCTCGATAAGCACTTGACCACGCGTGATCGGGCGCACCACGCCATGCGTTGCGATATGCGCGATCTGCTCGTGCGTCAGCGTTGGAAACATGTGCGCTTCGTGCGCGGCGTTCACGAGCAAAGGTGTCGAACGATTCTCGTTGGTGGTTTGCGTATCGGTGTCGCTGATGTGCTTGGCTCCGTGCGTTAGGCGGGTGTCAGACGGTGACTGAAGGGATGGTGTATGTGACGCCCGCATCGTGCGACCCTTGCACGACCATCGCGGGAACGGCTCGTACCCCCGTCAAATGGGCGCTTCCGCCTCTCGGGCGCGCCTTACAGGAACTTCAACAATCGAACAGGCCATCGCTCCCGATCTCCTGCACACGCTTGGCGGCGTTTTAGCGCTGAAGAGTTCTGCGTTTGTCGGAAGCGTTGCGCTCAAACATGCGCCGCTGATCGCGCTCCTTATCGTTCTCTCCGCGGGCTTATCGACGGCGATCGGCCAAAGCATCGTGTTGTTCTCCAACCGGGTCCGACCGGCCCGGTTCGTCTTCAGCATCGTCATCAGCGCGGTGCTTTTCATGTTCGGGTATGCGTTTCTGACGCTCTCGACGTGGACGGTCGCCTGGCTCTTCGGCGAAGGACGAGCGTCCCTCGGCACCTTGTGGATCGTCATGGCGCTGAGCTATGCGCCGATCGTCTTCTCATTTCTCGAGTCCATCCCGTATCTCGGCATTCTCCTCGCGTGGGCGCTGCGCACGTGGTTCCTCTTAGCCGTCGTGGTCGGCGTGGGGGCGGTCGAACAGACGTCGCCATCCGCCGCGTTTGTGCTTGTGAGCGTCGGATGGCTCGTCGTGGTCATCGCGCAACAGACGTTTGGGAAGCCGATCGCGGCGCTCGGCGCGCGCCTCTTGAACGTTGTGGCGGGCGTGCAACTCGAATCGGACGAGCAACAAGCGCTCGACAGCGTGGAGACGCCACAATTCGCTGCCGCAACCGGCGGCGCGGCAGACGCCGAATCGCGACCGCCGATTCTCGTCGATCCGCATCGAGGCGCCCTCGCGCGCGGCGTGGGCTGGAGAACCGTTGTCGCGATGCTGATCGGAATCGCGATCGCCGTGCTTGTCGTGCACTCGGTCGCGCCTGCGCACCAGGCGCTGTCCACCTGGCACGATCGGGCATCGACATGGTTGCGCTGGCCAGTCGACCTCGCGTGGATCTGCGTCATCGCGATCACCGTGGCCGCGTTGCTCGCACCGCTCGAGACGCTCGGCTGGTGGGCCGGCTGGTATGGCGACGAAATAAAGCCAGCGCCCGCAGCGCAGTCGAAGTCCGAAAGCCGCGACGATGGCAAGGTCTCGAGGTTCGTCGTCTATCTCGACGGCATCGGCCAATCGAGCGGCAAGTACACGCCCGATGTCGAGACGTTTCTCGACGCTTTTGCGCCGACGTTGCCGCCGCGCGTGCGCCTCATCCGGGGATTGATGGCATATTCGGTGCTCAATCGCCCGCTCGATGACGACCCGATTCTGGCGTGGTTCTGGGATTTCATCGATAAGATACGATTTGCACGGCCGTCAAGCGTCCTTGGGATGCTCGTCAATATTCGCAACGTCATGATCGTCGCCGTCTCGGCCGACTCGCGCTACGGTCCGATTTACAACTATGGCATCGCCAAAGTGCTCTACGACGGTCTCATCGCCAACGGCTACAGGCCCGGCAGCGGCATTCCCGTCACGTTGATCGGATATAGCGGCGGAGGTCAGATGTCGGCTGCGGCCGCGGGCTTCTTGCAACGCGCGCTGGACGCGCCGATCGACGTCATCTCGCTCGGCGGCGTGATCAGCGGCAGCGCGCGCGTGCTCGATCTCGGGCACCTCTACCACTTGGTCGGCGACAAGGACGACGTCGAACGCCTTGGACCCATTTTGTTCTGGTCGCGCTGGCGGATCTTCTGGCTGACGTATTGGAATAGGGCGTTGCGTCGCGGCCGTATCTCGCGCATCTCGCTCGGACCGGTCGGACATCAAGTGCCGGGCGGTATGTTCGATCCAGTGGCCGTGCTGCCGAATGGGAAAACCAATCTGCAGCATACCGTCGAAACGATCGGTGAAGTCTTGCACGGCAAGCTGCAGTCGGCGGGCGCTCGTAAGATCATGTGCCCGAGCAACTACGGGTTGTACGTGCAAGCAGCATGGAATCGACCCGACTACTATCCGCTTCAGAGCACGGTCGATGCGGACCGCTACCTTCCCATCGCAGAATGGATGGGCCGGCTCATCTTACCCAAGCGCGAGGATCGCGACGATGAGGGCGGCGTTTCGTTCGAAGTGCACCACGCGGCTGACGAACACCGGTCGTTGATCGGCACGACGGTGAAGTTGCGCTGGGTCGACGACGAGGACGTGCAGCGCCGCGTGCGCGCAGTCACACGCGATGTCTTCTTCAGCGCCGACGCCGATTATTCGTTGCAGCACAGTGGTTGGATCGAACCTGTGCGGCTGAATCACTGGCAGCAGGTCGGACCGCTCGAGTCGCTCGCCGGATCGCGACCGGCCGACGACGTGATCGTCGCACTGCTCGGACCGGTCGACGTGTCCGATGATGGCGGCGCGACCATGCTGCGCATCGCGCGCGAGCCGGTACAGATCAGCGGTCGATACTACGGCCTGATCCGCTTCATCGGACCCGCCGGCGACGGCCGCTACCGCGTCGCGCATTTCAATAAAGTTACGCACGCGTTCGATGGTCCCGAAGAGATCGTGAGCATGCCGGCGGCGGTAGCCGACCTGGAGAAACGCGCGCCGTCGTCGTTGCGCGCGATCGAGCAATCTCCGCTCAACGCGGACGGGTGGTATGTGTACGGCGCGCCGGATGCGCACGACGTCTTCGTGGTGCAGTCGCTCGGTCCGCGCGCGTTGCTCCGGGCGCAGCCAAACGATATCGTCGCCGGCAGCAAAGCGGCGTGGCATTGCGTGCGGAACGAGGCATGGAGCGACGTCGTCGCACGTAAAGGAACGGTACGTTCGACATTCCTTTCGGGCGGTGATCGAGACTCGGCACCTGCGAAGGTTTGGAAAGAAGGCGACTCGGCGCTCGTGATCCACAATTACGGCGGCATCGGCGGCAAGCAACGCGAGGCGGCCGCCGCGGGTCCCGTGTATTTCGGCCATTTTGCCTTCGGGGAGGCACGCATCGTCCACGATCCGCTCGCCGATGAGCCCCGCTTCGACATCCTCTACCATCAGATCTATTCGCACAACACCGATGGCATCATCGCGGGGACGCTGCACTGGGCCCGTTTCCTTGGCGACCGGCAGTTCGGTTGGGCAGGCGTGCGTCCGACGTGCGATATCCTCCTGCGGCACGACTCGTTCACGTCCGAAATCCAACCGGGCTCCGCAACGCGAGGTTCCGTTCTCGATATGCTTGTATTGCAACTTGAGGCGATGGCCGCGCGCTATCGCATCGGCGATGGAACCGGAGCGACCTATGTGGGTCCGGCCAACAACTGCGCGCAAGATTCAAATCGAGCGCTCTTTGAGACGCTAAACTCCGTGCACGGTTTGATCGGAGTTGATCCAGAGCGCTTCGAGCAGCTCACGCGATTGACCAATGACCTTCGTGCGGATTTGATGCCGCTCGGCTCGGCACGTCCGGATTGGAGCAAGAACGAATTCAATCTCGGCAGTACGCTCGAAGATGCGCCGCTTCAACAGTTGCTGTTGGGTCTCATGAGCTGGCGCATGCTCTTTCCTCGCTTCGCCAGCGACACGATTGTCGGCGCATTCCTCAAGCACGGAGCGTCGGCGTGGGCGCTCGGCACCGACGTGATCGGCGGGCAGCGGCCCGAGATCGATCCGATCGCGCCGATGACCTTTTGACGGCGCCGGGTTCATCGCGTCGCGCTTGACTAGGGATTTCGACGCTGCGTCGCGATGCCGAGGCGCTCGAGAACTGCGTGCAAGATCGCGGGGCTACCGGAGTTGAAGAACTCCAGGAGCGCGACTTCCACGACGGCGCTGTCGCTCGTGCGCTCATTGGATGCGAATTCGCGTACTTTCTTCGCGATTGCGTTCTCGAGTGAGACCGACAGTCGAGCACGAGCCGGGTTCTTTGGACGGCCGCTTGATTTCACGAGGGTAAGCGCAGACTTCGACGATTGTGGCTTTCGTTTGGCTGACGAAAAGCCGTCTGACTTGGGCATCCGCGTTCGTTAGCTGTCGGGGCCGAAAAATCCGTGCGCGTGCTAAGTATTATTAGTCCGTCTTGCGGCGAACTTCAGGACGGTTCGGGCAGCGTCAGCGGCCGAATCCGGTTCTTCAGGGATTGCCAATCGTTGCTCGCGAGCAGCCGGCGCATTCGCGCGATGCGCTGCTCTAGCGTGAGCGTGCCGGGCCGCGGCGATTTTCCCCGCGCGATATATTGGAAGAGTTCTAACAGCCGAACTCCGGCGTACGGTGAGTAGCCTGCGGCCGCTGCGAAGGTAAGCCCGCCTCGGTCGGCTGCCAGCTCTTGTGCATTCGTGTGATCCGGCGTCAACGCGTCGACGGGCAGATCGGCCAAACGGAGCGGCGCTACGTGCTGCGTCTTTTCGATCCGGGCCAAATCCGCATCGATGTCGCCGTTATCGATGTGCGCCATTTCGTGGCCGATGACGACCGCGAGCGCGTCCTCGGAATCCACCAGTGCGAGGATGCCGACGCCGACGACGAGATGGCCACCCGGCAGTGCGATGGCGCTCTTGAAGGCCGGGTCCGCATCCAAGTGCGCGTGAAACTTCATTTTGTGCGGCACGTGCGGCGCGAGTCTCTCGCAGACGCTCTGAAGGTAGCGTTCAACGCGCACACTTTGCGGAGTCTCGTCGATGCCGCGCTCGGCCTTCCATTTCTCCCACATGATCGAACCAAGGTGTTGTTCCTGATCGATCGTCAGACCGGTGGGTGTGATTTGCGCAAGCGCGCGACTGCCGACGAATGCGCCGAGCGACGAGAGCAAGGTCGCTCTCGTACAAGTCATTTGCCACAATGTCATGTCGGCTCCTCTTCAGTCGTAGTGCTTCACCGCCGGCCACAAGACGGGTAGCGGTGTCGCGATGCGCCGGCAAACGTAGATCGGAAGATCGTCCTCATACGGCATGCCGAACGGATTGTGGAATTCGGATACTACCCGTGCGTCGGCAAAGAGCCGCTTGAGGACAGCGGCATCTCCGCCGACGCGAATGACGATGCTGCCGTCAAAGCCGCGCGGACCCCAGAGATAATATTCGTTGTGACCACTCAGCGCGGGCGGCAAACCGTATTGCGTTCCGAAGAAATCGACCGCCGCAGCTTCACCGTAGTTACTGGTATAGATTGCGGCCCTGGAGCGATCGTTTGGCGGAAGGCTGTCGTACACGCGCGCCACGGCGGCTGCAAGTTCCGGCCATCCATGCATGTCCGCGTACTCTTGCGGCAACTGACCCATCGCTTTGTTCTCTTCAGGCGGCGGTTGCAGCCGAAGCGCTTGGGCGTATGCGATGTAGTGCTGTTCGGACAGGACTGGCAGCGATGGCGGCAACAAAATTAGCCCTGCGAGAATCGACGTTGCGACGATGCTTGCCCGGAGCACGCGATGGCCCGCCGAAAGCGACTCGATTGCGACGCCGCCCGCTGCAAAGAGCGCGACGTAGACGGCAGCCGGATAGTAATCTTTCGCGTGCAGCACGATCATCATCGTGATAAGGACGACGTACGTCACCCCTAGCCACCGGTGCACTCTGTTCCTAAACACGTAGACAAGACCTGCGATCCAAACCAACGACAAGACAGGATTGTTGAGCCACAATTGACGCACCAGGAATTCGATCGGCGACAATACCACGTTCTTTCCCGCCGCTCCATTGCGAAGCAGCTCTAGCATCGGGAATCCGTGTCCCCATTGCCACACGATGCTGGGCGCCGCAAGAAGAATGGCGACGCCGATACCACCGAAGAACCATGGCGTACGCAA
>DATBOZ010000057.1:0-18690 GCA_036561585.1 Candidatus Eremiobacteraceae bacterium
CTGGGCACGGTGGGGGTCGAACCCACACGACCTTACGGTCCCGGGATTTTAAGTCCCGTGCGTCTGCCGGTTTCGCCACGCGCCCGCGTCACTTCGAAGTTGGCGCGCGCGACGCGTTGAACCTTCGGCGACCGCTGGGTCAGGGCTACGTGTTTTCGACGAAGAACTGGATCGTATTGCGGCCGCGCTCTTTCGCCGCGTACATCGCGACATCTGCGCAGCGGATGAGTTTGTCTGGCGAATTGGCGTCGATCGGGAAGAGGCTTGCGCCGACGCTGCACGTCACTTCGAGTTCATGGCCGTTGGCGTCGAACGGATAGACGAACGACGCGACGATCTTCTTCGCGACCATGGCAACGTCGTTCGCTTCGGCGACATCGTCGAGGGCCACGATGAACTCGTCTCCGCCGAGCCGGGCGACGGTGTCGCCGGGGCGCACTGCAGCGCAAAGCCGTTGCGCGATCGCCTTGAGCAATTCATCGCCGGTGGCATGACCGAACGTATCGTTGACACGCTTGAAATGATCGACGTCGACGAAAAGCACGGCGGTATACCGGTTGCGGCGCTTGGCGTGGGCGATGGATTGCACGAGCCGGTCCATGAGCAGAAGACGATTTGGCACGCCGGTGAGCGCGTCGTGATGCGCGAGAAATGCAAGGCGTTCCTCGGCGGCCTTGCGCTCGGAGACGTCGACCGCGATTCCCATCGTGCCGGCGATCTCACCCCGGTCGTCGCGCAGCGGTTCGACATGGATCTCATACTTTCGCTTGTTGAACTCTGCGAAGTGACTACCCGGGCGGCCCGCCAGAGCTTCGGCGTGCGTGATCATGCTTTCAGGTTCGGCGTCGATGCCGCGCAATGCGTCCGTAAGCGGGTTACCGATCAGGCGTTGCGGCGAAATATCGGCCCGCGCAAGTTCGGACCCGACCATCGACGTGACCAGAAGCTGCTCGTCGGTAGACCACACGATGGCCGGGATCTGCGACATGAACAGCTGCAGGCGCGTCTGGCTCTCGCCGAGCGCGATCTGCGCGCGCCGGCGCAACGTCACATCGCGGTATGCGATCGCGATGCCGTCGAGGTGCGGGAACGCACAACCCTCAAGCCAGCGATCGTACTCCGTGAAGTATGCGGTGAACGTGGTCGCCTCGCGCTGCTTTGCGGCCGAACGGCACGCGCTTGCAAATCGCGACTGAGCGTCGCTCGGAAACGCCTCGCGGAACTGTCGTCCGAGCAGGCTGCCGGGAGCCGCTTCGAGGATCGTATGCGCGGCCTCGGTTGCTTCGACGATCCGGCCAGATCCGGCGACGACGACGAACCCCTCGCCGAGGTATCCGAGGACGTCTTGGACGCGCGGCGCGACGCGCGTATCGACCGTCCCGCCGGCTCCAAGCTGATTCAGCTTTGTCGAAAAGTAATTGCTCACGCCATCATTATAATCTGTAACCTGGGGCCACCCCGGGTGACACCAGTTACGGTAACGAGGTGATAGCTGCCATAGGTCGGGATTACGGTACGCATCGGAGGATACTCTTGCCCCGGAGCTCAGAAGTCCAAAACCCGGTGCCGTCATCGGCGAGCGAGGCAAGCGAGCGCTCGAACTGCTCTACGACGTCCGGCAGGTCCGCTCCCGGCGCCAAGATCGCAAGGCTGGATCGCCCCTTCTCCGGACGCACGTTGAGCCACGCGGTCGCACCTCGCCATGTGAAGCCGGTCACTTCCCACGGCAGTTCGATGACGTGTTTTACCGTTCCGTCTTCGTGCAGTTGGAGCAGTCGCATCGCGTAGCGCTGGCTCAACCAGAGGTGGCCGCCATCCCACGCGAGATGCGAGCCGGTCGCGTCGGGGCAACGCAAGATTCTCTTGCCCCACGCGCTCGTCGCCGGGTCGAAGGAATGAATGCTGCGATCGTCAGACTCTGCGTGCCCGATGACTGCGTGGAGAATGCGATCGCTGAATGCCAAGCCATACACTCGACCTGGCGCTAAGAAGCTGGCTGCGACGACGCCCCGCACATCGAGCGACACGATGCGTTGCTCTTCCCAGTCGCCCGCCCACAAACGCGTTCCATCCCACGCAAGACCTACGGTGGAGGTGGTCGGCTTCGGCCGTTCGGATACGATCACTATCGAGCCCCCGATGGGCAGGCGCTTGCGCCATCTTGGGGAACGTTGCAGCCATTCCCGTTGGGACGTGCAGAAAATCCGGCGTGGATTCCTTTTATGGACTCGAAGTTGCATGCGCGAACAGAACGATCGCCCGCTTAAGTACATGTCGATCGCGACCGATCTCCTCGCTCGTATCGAGAAGGGCGAATGGTCGTCAGGCCGGCAATTGCCGTCGACGATGGCGCTTGCCAAAGAATACGGCGTGGCGTTGATGACCGTCCGGCAGGCATTGGGCATCCTCGCCCAGCGGGGCGTTGTCGAACCCCGTCAAGGCGCGGGCACGTTTGTCGCCGGCGACCGTACGCGTGAGCGCGCTCGCCCCACCGCCGTCCTGATCACCGAAGATGACGAAGCGCTGTCGGCGGCGACGGCCGCAGCGTTGCGCGAATCGGGATTCGACGTCGATGTCGCCACGAACGGCGGGCAGGCGTTGCTGCGTCTGGAAGCGCGTGACGACTACGATGCGATCGTGCTCGACTTGAAGCTGCCGGATACCGACGGATTCGAGATCATCGAGTATATCAAGGCGAATCGTCCGGCGCTGCGCGTGATCGTGGCCAGCGGATACATCGACGGCGATGACGTGTTGCGCGCCGCGGAGCGGTGGCCGCTGATGATGTTGCGCAAACCATATTCCGCCGGCGATTTGGTCGAGCGCTTGAATGCGCTGTTTGCGGCCGGTGGCACCACCGCCCGGGTCACCGTGTAGCAAGGGCGCGCGGGTCGGGACCGAGAAAAGACGCCCGTTTGCGGACCGGCCGGCGAAAGCCGGCCGCTTCACATTGCCGTCGCTTCCGAGAGGTCCCGCTTGAAAATAGTCGTCACCGTCAAGCAAGTGCCTGACACCAATGCCGAAAAGACGTTCGACCCCGCTAACAATCGCCTCAACCGCTCCACCATCGAAAACGTCTTGAATCCATTTGACGAATATGCAATCGAAGAGGCGTTGCGTCTCAAAGAGAAGCTCGGCGGCGATACCACCGTCACGGTGTTGACGATGGCTCCGGAAAGCGGCCGCGACGTGGTGCGCAAAGCGCTCGCGATGGGAGCGGATTCAGCCGCGCTCTTGTCGGACGCGGCGGTCGGCGGCAGCGACGCGATGGCCACTGCATACGCGCTCGCGCAAGCATTGAAGAAGACAGGATTCGATCTCATACTCACCGGCACGCAGAGCACCGACGCGATCTGCAGCATCGTGCCGGCGGCGATCGCCGAACATCTCGGCGTGCCGTGTCTGACCTTTGCCAAAAAAGTGACGGTCAGCGACGGCGCGATCGAAGTGCAGCGCGAAACCGAGTCCGGTTATCTGCGCGTGAGCGCGCCGCTTCCGGCACTCGTCTCGGTCACCAAGAGCGCGAACGAACCTCGCTATCCATCGCTGAAAGGCATCATGGGCGCGAAGAAAAAGGAGATCGCGCCGCTTTCGCTCGCCGACATCGGCGCGGACACCGCTCTTTTGGGCGATCCCGGTAGCCGCACGCGCGTCACAGCCATCGCGCCGGTTGGACCACGGCCGAAAGGCACCGTCATCACCGCCGCAGACGCAACGGAAGGCGCACGCGCGGTCATCGATTTTCTCGTCGCGAAAAAGGTGATTTGAAGACGATGAACGCGTTGGTGATTTTTGTCGAACAAGAGCAAGGCGCACTTCGACGCATCGGCTTTGAAATGGCGAGCAAGGGCGCGGAGATCGCGAAGGTGCTGGCGATCCCATCGGTAGCAGTTGTGCTTGGGGCCGGAGCGAATGTAGCCGCCGAGCAGTTGAAATCGACGCCGGTCGACATCATCGCAGCCGGCGAAGACGTTCCGGTCGAAAAGTATCTGCTCGATCCAGCAGTGGATGCACTTGAGGCGCTGCTCAAGGAGAAGGGCCCGTCGTACGTGCTCTTCCCGGCGAGCAACGCCGGGAAAGATCTTGCTGCGCGCGTTGCCGTCCGCTTGAATGCCGGTGTCATCACCGAAGCGACCGAACTCAGCGTCGTCGACGGAACACTCGTTGCGCAATCGCCGAAATTCGGCGGTTCGGCGATCGCGACGATCGACTTCAAAGATTCCACGTATGCTGTCGTGCTGTGCCGCCCGAATTCGTTTGCGGCGCGCAAGGAACCGGGCAAGGGCGAACTCATCACGCTTGCCGCGCCGGCCGGTAAGACGTACGTCGCCGTGATCGAGGAGCGCGTCGCGCAAGAGGCCGGCGCCGTCGGCGTGGACGAGGCGTCCGTGGTCGTCTCAGGCGGACGTGGGCTCGGCGGACCCGAACACTTCGACATCATCGAGGCGCTCGCAGCTGCGCTTGGCGGAGCGGTGGGCGCATCGCGCGCTGCCGTCGATGCCGGTTGGATCTCGCACAGCCACCAAGTCGGACAGACCGGCAAATCGGTCGCGCCGCAGCTCTACATCGCATGCGGCATCTCCGGCGCGATCCAACATAAGGTCGGCATGCGCAGTTCGGGAACGATCGTCGCGATCAACAAAGATCCCAACGCACCCATCTTCGAGTTCTGCGACCTCGGGGTGGTGGGCGACATCTTCCAGATCGTGCCGGCCCTGACGCAGCTCGTCAAGGAACGCAAGGGCACGGGTTGACGTTCATTATTCGAGATGGACAAGCGAAGCTTGCCGTCGAACAAGATTGTAGAGGGTAACCAGTGCGTCGTCTCTTGATCGTCATTTTTGCCGCCGTCATGGCGGCCACCGCCATAGCGGCGGTCGGTCCGCCAGGGACGCAGGCCAGCGCGCGCCCAAGAGCGCCAAAGTCGCCGGTTCCCAGTCCGTCGCCGTCGCAATCGCCCACGCCGACGCCGCAAGAACGCATCGCCACACTGCGGCAGACGGTCAAAGATAATCCCAACGATCGCAATGCGCATGCCGACCTTGGCCAATTGCTCGTCGAGCAGGGCGACCCGCAGGGCGGCCGCGATCAGCTCGAGACCGCGATCGGACTCGGCGCAGACGACGAGCGCATCTGGTTCTACCTCGGCAGCGCCGATATGGCGCTTAACGATCCAAGCGACGCGGCGCTGCACTTTGAAAAGGCGGGTCTCGCAGATCCGAGCAACACGGCCGTGCTCGCCAACCTCATCGACATCTATCTACAGCTAGGGCGACTTGACGATGCGGAACGTCTCGCCAAGCGCGCGATCGCGCTCCACCCGGACGAAGCATTCGGATACGAAGCGCTCGGCACGGTCGACTTGAACCGCGGCACGCTCGACGATGGCCGCAAGTCGCTCGCCAAGGCGCTCTCGATCGATCCGAAAGACGACCGGGCGAAGCTGCTCATCGGGAAGTCGTATGTGGCCGATAAGAAACCGAACTACGACTTAGCCATCGCGCAATTCGACGCGGTGCTCGCCGACGACCCGAAGAACGTCGACGCGAGCGTTGCCAAAGCCGGCGCGCTATCCGCCAAGGGCGACGTGCCCGGCGCGGTCGCAGTTTTTCAAGGTGTCGTCAAGCTTCATCCGGAGACGGTGGAGTACGAAGATGATATCGCGCAGACGTATTTGGCGCACAATATGGATGCACAAGCGCGCGCCCAATTCGCGCAGGCGGTGAAAGACCATCCCAAGGATGCGGAGCCATTCGCCCTTCAGGCCGAGTACGACCAAACGAAGAAGAACTACACGCAGTCGGCCACGGAGTTCGATCAAGCCATCGCCCTTTCGCCTGCAAATCCACGGCTGATCTACGACTACGGGCGTATGCTGTTGCTCGCCATGCGGCAACCGGTGAAAGCGCAGGGCATGTTCTCGCGTCTCGTCTCGCTCAACCCGACCGATCCCGAAGCCGTTTTCTGGCTCGGCCAATCGTTCGCTGCGGAAAATCAGTGGGCGCAAGCCCGCGATGAATACAAGCGGTCGTTCGAGCTCGCGAAGACGTACGTGACCTTGTTCAACCTCGGGCTGTCATATTTCGAGCTCAAGGATTACAAGAACGCCCGCGGGGCATTCGAAGCGTTGGCCGCCAACCAAGATCCGAAACATCCCGATCCACAGCTTTGGTACGTCCTTGGTGATACGTATCGTCTGACCGGCGATAAGCACAACGCGATCATCGCATTCAAAGAATTCCTCGTCCTCATACCCAAAGGCGCGGCCGCGACGAAGGCGCACGCCTACCTCAAACAGCTCGGCGCTTCGTAGAGCGTTCGACGGCGCGTTCATCCATGCGCGTGACCTTTGATCCGCGCTGCGCGGAGCACCTCACCGGGGCCGGTCATCCCGAACGGCCGCAGCGGATCGATGCGTTCGTCGGCGGCTTGGAAGCGGGCGGCTGCGCGCGGGCTGACTTCGTCGGCGCTCTGCCGGCTGGCCGGCGCGATATCGGCGCCGTGCACGATGCGGAATATATCGCGGCGGTCGAGCGATTTTGCAAAACGATTTCGGCCGGCAGCGTTGCAGAGCTGCCGAGCGGCGATACGAACGTCGGCCGCACGTCGTTCGAACTAGCGCTTCTCGCGGCCGGTGTTGTGGTAGACGCGGCGCTTGCGGCCCGGCCGGGCGCACCGACACTTGCCGTGGCGCGTCCACCCGGTCACCACGCGACGCCAAAACGCGGCATGGGGTTTTGCGTTTTCAACAACGTGGCCGTTGCCGCACAGCGCCTGCGCGGCGAAGCCGGTCCGGTCTTGATCGCGGATTTCGACTACCATCACGGCAACGGCACGCAGGCATGGGTCGAGCGCGCGCTTGCAGACGGCGGCGCGCCGATCGGATTCATCTCGACACATGCGTATCCGGCGTATCCGGGCACCGGCGCTTTTTCTGAGTCGCACGTCGACGCGGGCGGGTTCGTGGTCGATGTGCCCTTGCCGCTCACGACGGTCACAGAAGATTTCGTCGCGGTGTGGTCGTCGCTGTTGCCCGCGATCACGCGAGCATTTCGACCGGCGCGCATCGTCGTATCGGCAGGCTTCGATTTTCTTGCGGGCGATCCGATCGCGGGCCTGCCGGTCGCCCCGCGCGCGGTCGATGCGCTTTGCGGCTTGTTCGGCCAGGCGGCGGATGCGTGCGGCGCGTCGCTGTGCTTCGTCCTCGAGGGCGGCTACTCGCTTGCGAACATGAACGCAAGCGGACGGGCGCTCGCTCACGACTTCGGCGCTGCTGCGGGCGCCGTCAAGGTTCCGGCTTCGTCGCTGCCCTCATCGCCGCAACTGCGCGCGATCGTCAGCGAGGTCCTCACATGGTTCCAATGATATGTAAGAGCGCGAGCATCGCTCGCCCAAAAATAAAACGAGGTGAGCGTCTCTATGACACGTTACGGCTTTAGACTTGCACCGATGGCGCTCAGCTCTTTGGCCGGCAGATCGCCGACGAGCGTGAGATTGAGGCCGCCCGCGTTCCACGACACGATCGTCTCGTTGCCGGCTTCCGAGTAGAAGCCGTCCTGGTCGCCGACTGCGATCGGATGAGGCGCGCCGTTATCGAACTTGGGAATCCGCCCAGTGGCATTCTCGAAGAGCGAAAAATCGCGCAAACCGTCGTCGTAGACGATCTGTAACGTCTGCACCGCGTCGTGCGTGCCGAGCGATTCGTGCGCAAGCGCAAAACCTTCGGGCAAGAACTTCGGCCGCACGACCGTGAACGTCAGCGCGGACGTGGCTTCGACGTCGCTGGCGGCTTTGGTCGCATACGTCGCGCCGGGCACAAGCGTCATGCGCGCTGGAATCGAGAGATTGAATAGTTCTTTCGGCAGCGTCTTGACCGTGCGGACGTTGTCGAAACTCATCTTCGACGCGATCGTCCCGTCGGCGTGGTAGATCTCCCGCCGCAGGATCAGGTTCGTCTGGTCGTCGATCCACAGGCGCTCGACAAGCGTACCCGAGTGCTTTGACGTCATCGTGAGGATGTGTGCGCTACGACCCGCAACACTCGTCTCGGCGCCGACTTGCGCCGCGTAGTTTTTCTCCACGCGCTCGGTGTCGAGCGCGTCGCCAAGCGCGAGCGCGCTCGCGGACCAATTGTTCGCGTAGACCTTGTTCGCGCTCGGCTCATATTGGTACGTGACGGTTTCATTGCTGACGATGAGCCGGCCGTAGGCATCGGCCGGAGCGACGTACCAGATCCGCCACTGCGATGGCGCGAGATGGTCGATGTTCACGACCGTCGACTCAGCGCGGTCGCTTGTATACACCACCGAAGTCAGCGTGCCGGTGTAGGACGTCGCGTCGTCGGCGACCACCGCCCGTTGCAGAAGCGTGTTGCCCTCTGGTGAGGCGCCGGCAGGGTTGTGCGCAACGATCACGGTGAGGAGCGCGCACACCAAGGCGAACAGAGGACGGGCCAATGCCGTCCGGGGGCGAGCATCGTGTGTCCGGCTAGCGGGGCGGTTGGGCATCGGCGTTGGCGGACGTCAGGACGTAGTCTGACCAGGCGCGGTCGCTGGACGGGGAACTCATGGTCTGAGCGACGTGCTCGCGCAGGAAGTAATTGGTCGAGAGTTGCGGCGCCGGAGCGCTCGTGTGATCGTAGCGAACGACGGAGGCTCCGCCGATCATGACTACGACCGCGAGCGGCACTGCGAGCTGCGGGCGCAAGAATGCACGCAGCCGGGCGACGAATGACGGTTGCTCGTCCGCGTGCATCGCCATGCGCACGCCGGCGATCACGGAAGTCGGCAGCGCGCGTTCGGGCGCAAAGGCGGCGCGCAGCGCTTCGCCAAGCGCGAGCTCTTCGCGATGCGCTTGCATGCATGCAGCGCACTCGTGCAGGTGCGTGTACACGCCGGCATCGGTGACATCGTCAAGTTGACGATGCACGTAGTCGACGATCAGCGGGCGGCAGTCTGTGCAAGTCATGGTCATTGGTCCTTAGTTTTTAGTGTGCCTCGCGTGGCGAAATGCCGAACGGTGGAGCGCGCCACACCCTTCGCATCTATATAACGGATAAACTCGGCGCGGCGTTCCGAGGGCGTGAATTGCGGGACATTTTTCATTCCTTCGGCTCTTTTTCGCGCTCGGCCACCACCAATCGCCGCAGTTGCTCCCGCGACCGGTGGAGCCGGGATCGAACCGTGCCGATCGAGCAGCCGACGATGTCGGCGATCTCCTGGTACGAATATTCGTCGATGTCGGCCAGCACCACGACGACGCGTTGATCGTATGACAGACTCTTGAGCGCTCGCTCCATCACCGGTGACAACTGGCGCTCGTGCATCGTCGCGATCGGGTCGTGCGCGGCTTCCAGGCCGGGTCGCGTTTGCGGACGATTGTCTTCCGGCAGCGTCTCGACGAACACGCCTTTGCGCCGGCGCAGTTCGTCGCGGTGAAGATTGGTGACGATCCGGTAGATCCACGACAGAAACGACGTGCCTTCGCGAAAGCTCTGCCAAGCGCGAAAGACGCGGATGAACGCTTCCTGCGTGAGATCGCGTGCGTCGGGTTCGTTGCCGGTCAGCCGATACGCGTAGTTGTAGGTTTGGCGGCCATATGTCGCCATGGCGTGCTCGACAAACGCGATCTGCTCGGGCGTCGGGGCCGTGATGGGGGAGCGCGGACGCGCAGTCATCGCGTTGGTTCTTTGTCGTACGCTGCGGCCAATACCTTGCCCGCATCCGGCAGGACCGCTCCGAAAGACCGGGTAACTGAAATGGCAGCGCTGTTTTCGACCACGCCAGTTCGGCCATCATTCGGAGATACTTCTTGATCGAACGCCGTCTGCCCGACGATCCGAATGAAACGGTTCGCCTCATCGTCTCACTACTCGTTCGGCACTCTGAGCTATCGCGCATCGCCATCGATTCAAAGGCGAGATCCATCTCGTTCTTTTTTATCGTGCGCGGTGCGATCGGCAAGAATGAACGCGCCGCGTTCACGCGCGCGGTGCACGAGCACATGGAAGCGTTTCACGATCTCGACCGGAGATACGGCATCAAGGTCGCGGTGGAATTGGAAGCCGTCAACGGCATCACGATCGTCGAAGTCCGTCGCGACACGCGGACGGTAGCGCGCGAGGAGCTCGCGGTCGTGATCGCGCTGCTCGTCGAGGCGTTCGGCGATCGCGTCGCGACCAATCCGCCTGCCGATGGCGAAGACGATCCGGCTGCGCAAGAAGAGATGGTCGGCAACGCCTTCGACGCGTTGCGGCGCGGGAAGCAGAAGAAGAGTCTGATCGGATTTCGCGATGAGCGCCGGGTGTTGGTCTGCTTCGCGCAAGGCGGCCGGGTGGGCAGCCAGGACTGATCACCGCCGGATGGCGCGGCTCCACGAGTCGTCAGGGATTCAAGTTTTCGGCGGCAGTCACGATGTTGCGGAGCAAGACCGCCGTTGTGATCGGGCCGACGCCGCCGGGCACCGGCGTAAGTGCTCCAGCCACCTCGCTCACGCTCGGCGCGTCCGCATCGCCCACGAGCCGCCCGTCCACCACCGTCGTTCCGACGTCGACGACAACCGCGCCGGGCGAGACCATGTCGCCCTTGAGGAATCCCGGCTTACCGAGCGCTAGGATGACGATGTCCGATTCGCGCGTGATGGCGGCGATATTCTTCGTCCGCGAGTGACAGAGGGTGACGGTCGCGTCCGCCGCTGTGAGCATTGCAGCCGCGGGCCGTCCGACGACGGCTGAACGGCCGATCACGGCGACGCGCGCGCCGCGCAGCGGCGGCGCCGGCGGCACGCGCAGTATTTCGAGAATGGCGGCTGCCGTCGCCGGGGGAATCGTCGCCTTACCGACCGCGAGCAATCCCTGATTGAAGGGGTGAGCGCCGTCGACATCCTTGGCCGGGTCGATCGCTTCGACGAGGCGTTGCTCGTCGAGACGCGCCGGAAGCGGCCGCTGGAACATGATACCGTGGACGGTCGGCTCGTCGACGATGCGATGGGCGATCGCAAGCGCACCCGACGTGTCGGCATTCGCTCCGATCGGCACGATCTCGATCTGGATGCCCGCTTCGGCGCCGATCCGGCGCGCGGTTTGCGCGTAGAGCATCCCCGGGCCATCACCTTCGACGACCATGACGACGCACTTGGGCGCGATCGCGCGCGCGTGCAACGCCTGCGTGCGCTGCTTGACGGCTTCTCGAATGGCGAGCGCGATGGGACGTCCTTCGAGCCGGCTGGCCGGCACTACGCGCCGCTCTCGAGCAGGGCGTTCACCTTTCCGAGCACGACTTCCGATAACACGTTCACCTGTGCAAGCGCCGGACGCAGGCGCTCGGTCAGTTTCGAGGCGGTCGCGCGATCCTTGAGCGATTTGACGTTGATCTCGACGTTGAGCGCCGCACCTTTGGCAGCGGCCTGCGCAAATGCCGCGGCGCATCCGATGTCGCTCAACGCATTCGGATTGCCGAAATCGACGAGCTCGGCCGCGAGCGCGCATGAACGGTGCGCGAGCTCGACGACACGCAGCGGTGGTTCTGCGGCGCGTGCGAGCGCGGCCTGAATGGCGATGCTGCGCGCTGCTTTCTCGGTGTCGGTATTCTTTGGGAGCTTATAGGCTACGCTGACCTGGTCGAAGGCGGCGACGTCTTCGTCGATGCACGCGACGCACTCTTGAAGATTCGCCGATGCGGCAGCGCCCAGCTCGCGCGCGCGCTGTGCGACGTCGGCGAACTTGGGCGAATTCGCGGTGAGCTCCGCGACCATGCTGACAAGTCCGGCGGCAAACGCGCCGACCGCAGCGGCCGCGCTTCCCCCGCCGGGTGTCGGATCGGCGGACGCAAGCTTGCGTGCGTAGTCGCTCACCGTGATAGAAGCGAGATGCAAGATATTCTCCCTTTGTGAGGACGTCCAGCCGCTTTGCGGTCAGCGCGGGGCCGACCTCTTATCGTGTCGTGCCGACCTTTTCGATCGGCCGTGTAGTAGGGCGAGCATCGCTCGCCCCAAAAAAAAGGCCGACCATAAAGGTCGGCACTACAGGAATTGATGGCCGACCATGAAGGTCGGCACTACAATGTCCTAGCTCTTGAGATGCAGCGTGACGGTCGCCGAATTCGAAGCAGTCTTGCTCGACGTGATGCGCACGGTGACGTCGCCGCCCCCGACCACGGTGATCGTGACCACTTGCGAGAACAGACCATTCGCATCCGCGGTCAGATCAGCGTTGTAGCTACCGGCCGGCATGCGGAAGACGCCGCCACCGTAGACCGCCACGCTCGCGGCGACGATGTGGATGTGCGAATTGGGCAGCGCGCTGCCGGATACGGTGAACGTGCCGCCAACCGTGGAGCCGTCGGTCGGCAAAATGTTGTGGAGGTAGTTGTCCACGGTGCTCGTGCCCGACGTGAACGACCAGCTCTTGTCGAACGACACGCCGGCCTTTGAAGTGCCGACCACGCGAACCGTATGACTTGTCGCCGACAACGCGTACGGCGGCGTGAAGAGCAAGTCGGAAGGCGAGATCGCGGTCGCGCTGGTCACGTCGCGATCGTCGAGCGTCACTTTCACGGAGTTCGGATCGACCGCTTGCGAGAATGACGCCGAGACCGCGGGCTTGCTCGATTGCACAACACCGCCGTCCGGTGGATTGAGATTGGTCAGTGCGACCGCCGGCGGCGGTGTCGCGCCCGATGCCACGCCGGTCGAAATCGATACGGTCTGCGTGTTGCCATCATAATTCACCGTGGCGCCCAGCGCCTCGGAGATAAAGCGCAACGGCACAAGCGTCCGCGCACCGACCAAGAACGGCGCGACGTCGCTCGAATACGTCTCGCCGTTTATCGTGGCCATCGTCGAGCCGATCTTCAGCGAGATATTGCGGCCGTTGCCGGTGGCGTTGATCACGCCATTATCGTACACGACCGTCGCGCCGAGGCGTTCGAACACACCGCGCAGCGGCACAAAAACACGGCCGGCGCGTTCGATCGGCGGCTGATCAAATGACACGGTGGCGCCGTTCACGACGATGGTGACGGCCGCCGCCGCACGGACCGGCATGAACGACAGCGCGACGAAAAGCGCGCACCCGAGCGCGGTTCGTATCAGATGTGAATTGAGCATGACATACCTCGCAACAGCAAGCTCAAGCAATCGAGGATTCTGCGAGCGGGACAACAAATTGGAGATATTCAGCTTATACCCGTTCTTTATTGAAGTTCACGCCGGAGGAAACATTACTTGTCGACCACGCAAGAAAGCCTGGCCGCGGCCGCCTGCGACATCAAGGATATCGGGCTGGCCGATATCGGCCGGCGCCGCGTGGCGTGGGCCGCACAGAGCATGCCCGTCCTCGCGGCCGTACGTGACCGCTTCGCCAAAGAGCGGCCGTTCGCCGGACTCCGGCTCGGAGCGTGTCTGCACGTCACCACGGAAACCGCCAATCTTATGATCGCTCTGCGGGCGGGCGGCGCCGAGATCGCGCTGTGCGCGAGCAACCCGCTTTCCACGCAGGACGACGTCGCCGCGATGCTGGTCGCCGACCACGGCTGCAAGATCTTTGCCGTCAAAGGTGAGGACAACGAGCGCTACTACGGGCACATCGAAGCGGTCATCGCGACCGATCCGCAATTCACCATGGACGACGGCTGCGATCTGGTCACCACCATTTTGACGAAGCATCCTGCGAAACTGGCGGCGATCGTCGGCGGAACCGAAGAGACGACCACCGGCGTCATCCGCCTGCGCAGCATGGAAAAAGAAGGCGTGCTCAAGTATCCGATCGTCGCGGTCAATGACGCGCTCACCAAACATCTTTTCGATAACCGTTACGGCACCGGTCAATCCACGCTCGACGGCATCGTTCGCGCAACAAACGTGTTGCTCGCCGGCAAGGTGATCGTCGTGGCTGGATACGGCTGGTGCGGCCGCGGCATCGCGCAGCGCGCGCGCGGCATGGGCGCGCAGGTGATCGTGACCGAAATCGATCCGACGAAGGCGCTCGAAGCGGCGATGGACGGCTACGGCGTGATGACGATGGAAGAGGCCGCGCACCGCGGCGACATCTTCATCACGGTCACCGGCAATACGCACGTGCTGCGTGAAGAACATTTCCTGGCGATGAAGACCGGCGCGCTCGTGGCCAATAGCGGACATTTCAACGTCGAGATCGACATCGACGCGCTCGAACGCCTCTCCGAAGGCGAGAAATCCAAACCGCGCGATTTCGTGGAAGAATATCGATTGGGCGATGGGCGTACGATCTGTTTGCTCGGTGAAGGCCGCCTCATCAACCTCGCCGCCGCAGAAGGCCATCCGGCCGCGGTCATGGATATGTCGTTCGCCAATCAGGCGCTCTCGGCCGAGTTCGTCGTGAAGCGGCGCGGCTCGCTGAAAGCGTCGGTCTTCCCCGTGCCGAAAGAGATCGACGAAGAAGTCGCGCGCCTCAAGCTCGCGGCGCTCGGCGTGACGATCGACACGCTGACCCGCGAGCAAAACAAGTATTTGGCCTCGTGGAACGAGGGGACGTAGCAATGATTTATAAACGATCGTTCACGTCGGAGAGCGTGACCGAGGGTCACCCGGACAAGATCGCGGATCAGATCTCCGACGCGGTGCTCGATGCCGTCCTCGCGAAGGATCCGATGGGTCGCGTCGCGTGCGAGACCTTCGTCATCACCGGTCAAGTGCACGTTGCGGGCGAGATCTCCACGTCTTGTTATGTCGACATCCCGCAAATCGTCCGCGACACGGTGCGCAAAATCGGCTATACCGATTCGCGCTTCGGCTTCGACGCCGATACCTGCGGCGTTTCGGTTTCCATCGACGAGCAGTCGTCGGACATCGCGCTCGGCGTCGATCAGGCGCTCGAGATGAAGGAAGGGTCGGCCGAAGCGCTCTCCGCGGTTGGCGCGGGCGACCAAGGCATGATGTTCGGATTTGCGTGCCGCGAGACGAAAGAGCTGATGCCGATCCCTATCGTCATCGCCCATCGCATCGCACACACGCTCGCGGCAGCGCGCAAGAACGAGATCGTCGACTTTCTGCGCCCGGACGGCAAGGCCCAAGTCACGGTGGAATACGACGGCCATAAACCGGTTCGCATCGATACGGTCGTGGTCTCCACCCAACATGCCGACGGCTACGATCACGGCGTCATCCACGACAACGTGCTCAAACACGTCGTCCGGCCGGCGGTCGACGGCTATCTTTCGATCGACGAGAAAACGAACATCTTCATCAACCCGACCGGACGCTTCGTGATCGGCGGCCCGCTCGGCGACGCCGGGTTGACCGGCCGCAAGATCATCGCCGACACGTACGGCGGCATGGCGCGCCACGGCGGCGGTGCGTTCTCGGGCAAAGATCCAACCAAAGTCGACCGCTCGGCCGCATACGCCGCGCGCTACGTCGCCAAGAATATCGTCGCCGCAGGGCTCGCCGACCGCTGCGAACTGCAGGTGGCGTACGCGATCGGCGTCGCAAAGCCGGTGTCGGTCTTCGTGGAATGCTTTGGCACGAACCGCATCGACGAGTCGCGCATCGCGCTCTTGATCTCCGATCATTTCGACCTTCGGCCCGGCGCGATCATCCAAAAACTCAACTTGCGCCGGCCGATCTACCGACAAACCGCGGTCTACGGTCACTTCGGACGTCCGGAGCTCGATCTGCCGTGGGAACGCCTGGACATGGCGGCGACGCTGCGCGCAGCCGCGGGCATCAAGCTCGACGAAGAGAAATTCCCGCTTCCCGTTCTCAAGTAGCGCGGCGCTCGTTGAACGGTTCGGAGCGGTTTCTCGCCGCATGTGCGCGGCGGCCGGTTGACAGAACGCCCGTCTGGATCATGCGCCAGGCGGGTCGTTATCTTCCAGAGTATCGCGCGGTGCGCGCGAAGGTCGATTTCCTCACGCTCTGCAAAACGCCGGACTTGGCGGCCGAAGTCTCGCTGCAGCCCATCGAGCGGTTCGGCATGGACGGCTGCGTCATTTTTTCAGACATCCTCATTCCGGTAGAGGCGATGGGTGCGCCGGTATCCTTCGGCGACGCCGGACCGAAGCTCGAGAGCCCGGTGCGGACCGCTGCGGACGTCGACCGTCTGCGCGTACCCGATCCCATCGAGACGATGCCGTTTGTCTTGGAGGCGCTGCGGCTGACGCGCGCCGCCCTTGCCGGACGAGCGGCATTGGTGGGGTTCGTCGGCGGGCCGTTCACGTTGGCATCGTACATGATCGAGGGCGGCGGCTCGAAGACCTACGCTGCCACCAAACAGATGTTGTACGCCGAGCCCACGCTCATGCATGCTTTGCTCGCAAAACTTGCGCAGACGATCGCAGACTATGCGAGCGCGCAGGCCGCTGCAGGCGCACAAGCGATCCAAGTCTTCGACACATGGGCCGGAGAACTGGCACCCGACGCGTACGCGTCGTTCGCGGCGCCGTATCAAACGCAGGTGATCGCTTCGATCAAGCGTGCAGGCGTGCCCGCGATTCTCTTCGTCAACGGCTGCGCCGGCAAGCTCGAAGCGATGATGCACACCGGCGCCGACGTCTTGGGCGTCGACTGGCGGGTGGATCTCGCCGCGGTGCGCGCGCAGACGGGCGGCCGGTTCGCGCTGCAAGGAAACGTCGATCCGTGCGTGCTGTTGGCGACAACGGAGGCGGTGGCGCTTGCCGCGCATTCGGCGATGTCGGCAGCCGGTCCACTCGGTCACATCCTCAATCTCGGGCATGGTATATTGCCGCCGACGGCGGTCGAGTGCGTCCAAGCGTTTGTCGATGCGCCCAAGAAGCTTTCAGCAGCCGCATCATGACCACGATGAAGCCTGCCGTCGTCTTGGCGCAACTCGGCGGACCCGAGACGTTGGAAGACGTCCGCCCGTTCCTCTACAATTTTTTCGTCGACCTTATCCCGGACAATATTCCGGTACCCGGCGTGTTGGTGCGCCCGCTGGCGTGGGCCATCGCAACCGCGCGCTACCGGTTTTCGCAAGGCTTGTACGCGTCGATCGGCGGCGGCTCGCCCTTGCGAGCCCAAACGGACGCACAGGCACAAGCGCTGCGCGATGAGCTCAAGCGGCGCGGCATGGCGATGCCCGTCTACGTCGCGATGCGCAATTGGCATCCGCTGTCGGAAGTCGCTGTCCGAAAAGCGAAGGCCGACGGCGTGACGCACCTTGTTTTTCTCCCGTTGTATCCGCAATATTCGTTCAGCACGACGCGCTCGAGTCTCAACGAACTGCGACGGGTGATGCAGGTTGAACACGCGCGATTTCCGCTGCTCGTGATCGATGAGTACTGCGATGACCCAATGTACATCGATGCGGTTGTCGCCGTGACGCGACGCGTGTTGGCGTCATTTACGGCACCGCCCGACGAGGTGCACCTCGTCTTCTCCGCACATGGCCTGCCGCTGAAATATATCGAGCGCGGCGATCCATATCTCGATCACGTCAAGCGGTCGATGGCTGCCGCAGTCGATGTGCTCCATCACCCCGGACCGATCCATCTGTCGTTCCAAAGCAGGCTCGGCCCTGAGAAGTGGCTGCAACCGGCTTCGGACGCACTGATTCGCGAGCTCGGCGCAACCGGCGCGCGCGCGGTGTGCGTCGTACCGATCGCCTTCGTGAGCGAACACGTCGAGACGTTGAACGAGATCGATATCCAGTACGGCGCGATCGCGAAGAACGCCGGCATCGTCGAGTTCAAGCGCGCCTGTACGGTGAAATGTCATCCGTCTTTTATCCGCTGTCTGGCCGATCAGGTCGCCGCCGCGTTGCAGAGTGCGCACGTCGCTGATGAGAGCATCGCGGTCAGCGGACTCGCATGAGATGAATGATGGTGGCGACGTCGACGTCGCGCTCGTCGGCGCCGGCATCTCAGGTCTCGCGTGCGCGTTCGCCTGCCGGTCGCTCGGGATGCGCGTGGCAGTGTTCGAAGCTGCCGATGAACCCGGCGGCTGCATCAAGACCCGTCGTGTCGGCGGGTATCTGATCGAAGGCGGTCCGCAGAGTTTTGTGTCGTCGCCGCCGCTCGACGATCTCATCGACGGTCTTGGGATGCGCGCTGACGTGGTCACGTCGGCGCCGGCCGCGAAACGACGATACATGCTCACGCAACGCGGCTTGATCGCGCTACCTTCGACGCCGCCGGCGATGATCTGGTCGCGACTGCTTTCCACCCGGGCGAAATTGCGATTGCTGCGCGAGCCGTTTGTGGCGCCGCGCGGGAACGATGACGATGAGTCCGTGACGTCCTTCGTGCGTCGCCGCGCAGGGCGTGAGATCGCTCGCGTCGTCGCCGGCCCATTCTTGGCGGGCATCAATGCGGGCGACCCCGAGAAGATTTCGGTGCGCAGCATGTTTCCGGCGCTCGAACGCATGGAGCGGGAGCACGGCAGTGTCTTGCGCGGGCTCCGCAAGACCGGTTTGCCAAAGACGCGCGCACTGTCGTTCAGCTTCAAGGATGGGAACAACGCGTTGCCGGCCGCGATCGCCGCGGCGCTCGGCGCTTCGCTATTCTATCGGTCGCCGGTGGAGCGCGTAGAGATCAGCCCGGGCGGCGTGGTGGTGGTCATCGGCGGGGATCAGCCGCGTAACGTGCGAGCCGCGCGCGTGGTCGTCGCTGCGTCGGCCGGCGCCGCGGCGCGCTTGGTCTCGTCATTCGCTCCGGACGCAGCGCGGGAGCTCGATGCGATCGAATATGCGCCGGTCGT
>DATBOZ010000058.1:0-39851 GCA_036561585.1 Candidatus Eremiobacteraceae bacterium
ACCGTGCGAAACGTGTACATCGTCGGTCCGGACAAGAAGATCAAACTGATCCTTGTCTACCCCATGACGACCGGCCGCAATTTCGACGAGGTGCTGCGCGTGCTCGATTCGCTGCAATTGACCGCGAAGCATAAAGTCGCAACGCCGGTCAATTGGAAGAACGGCGAGAATGTCATCATCGCCGGATCGGTCTCCAACGACGAGGCAAAGCAGACGTACCCACAAGGATGGGAATCGCCGAAGCCTTACATCCGGATCGTTCCTCAACCCGGGAAATAAAAAATGGTCCTGATCGGGCTTGGATTTCGCGCGCTGAAAGGGGGCGGCGCGGTCGTCGGCGTGGCCGTCAACGGCTCGGGTCCGCGGATCGTTCTGTCGACGTTTCTGGCGACAGCTGCCGAGGGAGATCGCCTCGCCCTCGAACCGTATCGCGTTGCCGCCGAGACGGCGCAAGGCATGCATGGCGGCGTTCCGGCCGATCCTGCTGCGGCGGTCGCCGAAGGGCGCGAACGTCAAAGAAAACTAGCCGCGAGGGGCTTGGATAAAATCGTCCGCGCGCTCAAGAAAGCAGGATGCAAGGCTGAGGTCGCGGCTTTGCTCGTCAACCGTGCCGGATGGATCACCGACCTTCTGCAGTACAGTCTATCCTGGCGCGAACATGTGCCGGTTGCCGAAGGCCTTGCAGTGCGCGACGCGCTTCGGTTCGCGATCGACAGCGCCGGCATGGACGTCGCCGAGTTGGACGAGAAATCGCTTCCCGATCTTGCGTCCGAGAATCTCGGAATGTCGCCGGCCGACCTCGACGCACGCCTGAAGACGCTCGGCGTGGCCGCCGGCCGGCCATGGCGGAAGGAGCAGAAGCTGGCTTGCCTTGCGGCGTGGGTCGCCGTGGCGGATCGGCGCTAGCCGGCGCCACTTCGAGCATGGCGCGCCAATTGTCGAAACGCAACGATCGCCAGCACCGTGAACACAAGAGCCTGCGCGAGCGAATACCAGAAAGTGTTATCTGGACCAGACTGCCAGATCACGTGATGTGCGGTGTCGTAGGGCCACACGAAGATGAAGAAGGTCGCATCGCCGATCATGTGCACGACGATTCCCGGCCAGATGGAGTTCGAAAGATACGCGATGGAGCCGAAGATGAGACCGGCGAGAAAGAAGACGCTCGCGGTCGGCCACGGATGCGTCAGCACGTGTGCCAGTGCGAACACTACCGACGACACGAGAATCGCGACCGGCGCGCGATATCGGCTCTCCAGCACCACTTGAAAATAGCCGCGAAATCCCGACTCCTCGGCGAATGGTGAAACGAGTGAGCCCATCACAATGCTGAGAACGACGATCAGCATCGGATACTTCGAATAATCCGGGAGAATCGTTCCCGCCATCGGCACCAGTTGATACAGCACGACCCAATAGCCGACCAGCGCGACGATCGACAGCACGCCCGCGACGAGCGACCATGCGAAGACGCGGGCCGAAACGGGATTCGCGCGCAGCAAGTGCCGCCGCGTCGAAGCGGTGCTCTGTGGCCAGCCTTTGCCGCCGAGATAACGCCACATCAACCAGAGCACGATTGCCATGACGAACGGCGACCACGGTATCGATGGACCCGTGCTGAGATTGAGGATGAGGACCGACGCCCAAATCGCGCCTGCGAAAACCGTGATGAACAGGG
The DNA here is from genome assembly GCA_036561585.1 of Candidatus Eremiobacteraceae bacterium. GTDB lineage: Bacteria > Vulcanimicrobiota > Vulcanimicrobiia > Eremiobacterales > Eremiobacteraceae > JABCYQ01. Next base: position 1,679 of record DATBOZ010000058.1, read on the forward strand.
CGAGCAGCCCTGACCAAATCACGGCAGGAGCACCAAAGGCAAACGGCCTGCTCACGCTGGCCGCGTGCGTTCGTTCCAATCGTCGCGGGTCCTGCGGTCGATAGTATCAACCGCTTCGCGATAAACTAGGGCGCGTGACCGGGATCGACGGCGATGCCGAACAAGCCGGCGCCGGCGTTGCCCGGTACGGTGCCGATGAGTTTGCCGCTCGGGTACGAGTATTCGGCGGCGTAGTTGTTCAATACGTCGGTGACAAACATGTGATGGTCAAGCCTATTGACGGCCATGGCAACCGCGTCGCCGGTGAGTGGGATCGCTTTCGGATTTGGGTTAGGGAGCTCAAATGTGTCGGCAAATCCGGCGCCGTTGATCGCGAGAAGATCTTCCGCATCGTCGGAAGCCAGGCCGCCCGCCGAATTGAACGACACGCCCGTTACTTGCGTCTGCTGGCCGCACGCGCCGGCCGGGCACGACACATACCACAATGCCCCGAAATTCCAATTGGTGCTGATCAAGTCGTCGAAATAGACGGTGCCATCGCGCTGCACGGTGACGTATAAGCCCTCGCTGCCGTGCGGCATCTGGAAATTGCCGACATACGTGCCGCCGTTTGGCCCGCCGATCCACGTCGAGAGCGAGCCCGCTAAGGGGAAGTTCGGGCGAAGTTGATTGCTGGCGATCACAGTGCCGTCTTTGGCCACCGCGACGTCCACCGGATCTTGAAAGCTGGGGTCTGTGTAGGTATTAAACGGCGTTGTCTGGCCTCTATGAAACGCCACGATGTCGTGCGCGCCGTAGTTTGCGACGTAAAGATCGTGCGTGCGCGGCTCGGCGAAGATGCCCCATGGTGAGTTCAAGACCGACGTGATCTGACCGCACGGAGCTTGTCCGGCGAATTTTCCGACGTAGATGTCGATGAGGTTGTTGTTGAAATCGGAGACGTACTTGATGGGTCCTTGCGCTGGACACGCATAAAAGCTTGCGAAGTGGTGCGCGACGGTCTGTGGCGATACGGGCGTCGGCACCAGCGAAGAAGACCCGCCGCCGGAACAACCGGATAGGAATGCTATCGCAGAGGCCGCGATAAGCCCTTGGGATTGAAGAATGCGCATGGTGGATCACCTTCAGACGAGCGAGGCGCGGAGATAAGTTGGTTCTCCAGCCCAATATGCGCACCTCGTTGAAATGCGCCCGCGAAGGTGCCATTCGTCTGCCACTTGCGGGCAATTCGGCTGGTATGACGGTACGTATTTCTCATAGCTGGCGGGAGCGTCTGGGCCGTGAGCGCATAATTCAACTTCCAGAATTTTGAATCTAACAACGATTCCGGGCGTTGAGAACGATGGTCCTGAAGTTCCAGTGTTCGCCGCATTGAGACGCTGTACGGACCAGTCTGATTCTGCGCGCTGCATTATAGAACTGTAAAAGATTTTTTCGACAACGAGAATTTCGGACGGATGACGGACGCAGTGCTGTTAGACTCCGTTGCGTGTCGGCCTTCGAGAACAATTTGGTATCTTGAGTCACGCCGCACGTTATAATGGAGGAGTATCCCATGCAAAAGCGTTCAATGCGTCCGGTAGTCGCGGCGATGGCAATCATGGCCGGTGCCGGAATTCTCGCGGGTGGTCTCGCGCTTCGGCCCGCATTAGCAGTGGGCGGATCGCTGATGGTTGGTCCGTTCAGCATAGTGCACTGCAATAGCGGCAATCCCTGTCAGACCTACAGCAACAAAGGCATTGGGGCGGGCCTGGAGGCCATCAACACCAATGCATCTCCGTTCAGCTCGGGCGTCATCGGATCGTCGACGCAAAACGGCAACGGCGTTTCGGGTTGGGGCAATGTTGGAACGGGCGTCAACGGAACCTCGGGGAGCGGCACGGGCGTCGCCGGTAGCAGCTCTTCCTCGTGGGGCGTCTATGGATACAGCGGCGCTGGCGTCGGCGTTCAAGGACAGAGCGTCAACGACATCGGTGTCGAAGCGTTCTCGGGCGGACCATGGCCCGGCCTTGAAGCTGCAAGCAGCACTGGCCAAGCAGTCTCCGCGATCTCGGAGAGCAGCGCAACCGCGGTGGCCGCGTTGGGCGGCACCGGTGATGCGCTCGACGCAACGACCTACGGCGGCGTGGCCATCTACGCGAACAACGGCAACGGCAACGGCGCCGACATCAGAGGCACGTACATCGGCTCGATGGGCCGCGCACCGGCCGGCACCGGCGGATTCCCGCTCGTCGCCACCGATCTCAGCGGCAACGACCTGATGTTCGTCAACGGCAACGGCGACCTGTTCTATCACGGCGGACTGTTCAACTTCGCCAAGACACGCAACGGGAATTACGCGACCGGATTCGGTTCGACGTCGACATCACCAACCGTCGAAGACAACGGAACCGCAAAGCTCGTCGGCGGCATGGCCACCGTCCAGCTCGACGCGGCGTTCGCTAGCACGATCGATATGCACAAGGCGTATATCGTGATGCTGACGCCCGACGGCGATACGAAGGGTCTCTACATCGCGAGCAAGAGCCCGACCGCGTTCGTCGTGCGCGAAGTGCAAGGCGGCCGCGCCACCCTCGACTTCGACTACCACATCTACGCACCGGCGCTTGGGCAAGCGACGAAACGGATGACGGAGATCTCACCCGCGCAGGCGGCGTCGCTGATGCCGCACGTGCAGGCCTTCACCCATCCGGCTCCCAAGCTCGGCCACATCAAGTTGCGACCGCACTAACGCTCGCATCGTCCTACAAAAAGCGAGGCCGCCATCGGGCGGCCTCGTTGCATTTCACCGTTCGCTTGCGATCACGGTTCGACTTGAAATATTGTGCCGCAGCCTTTGATCCTGCCGAACGTGCAGCTCCCGCTGCCGCCGTAGGGAGTCATGCCGTAGAGGGCGCCGCCGACGCCGAAGACGAGGGCGTTGAATGGATAGGTCGGACCGCCATTCGTCTTGTTGAAGTTATGCAGGATCGTGTCGGTCCACACGCCGCCGCTCATCCGAGGATGCACGAGCTTGAACGCGGTGCCTTGGTAGAACGGGCCACCGTTTTGACTCGTGCCGTAGAGATTTCCAGCGCGGTCAAAGACGAGCCCGGCGGACGAATAGCCCGCATCGAAGGGATATTGCGGAAATAAATAGATGACATTCTCGGTCCAGGACTGACTCTTTTTCGCCGGCCGGATCAATTCGAATGCGTCTCCACCGTAGCCGGCATTGGGGTCGCCTTGCCCCTCCAATACTGTGCCGAAAAGATTGCCCGAAGCGTCGAAGATCAGCGGATCGCGCGGCGTGGCGCCATCGGTCCTCCCATTGAATGCTTGGATGATGGAATACGTCCATGTGCGATGGGCTGCCGGCGAAAGTTCGTACACGGTTCCGCAACCGCTCTGACAATAAGAATTGTAGTCGCCGCCGTACTCCGTCGTGCCGAACAGATTCCCGTCGGCGTCGACCGCGACGCCCGCCAATGAGAAGAACCCGTCCAGCCCGCTCCCAAAACTGTGCAAGCTTTTTTCTGTCCATGCGCCGCCGCGCTGGGCCGGCGGCGATACCTCAAACACCACGCCCCCGCCGTAAAAGCCTCCAAGCGCGGTCGTGCCGTAGATATTTCCATTTCCGTCGAACGCCAGCCCGCCCTGCGGTGCATCGCCATCAAGACCGCCGCCGAAGCTGTGGATCACTCGTTCAGTCCAGTGCCCATTTGGTCCGGTCGGCGGCGCAAGTTGGAAGACGACGCCGCCTGCGGCAGCGTGCGCGAACTTGCCACCGCGCACGCCCGTGCCGTAGAGATCCCCGTCCGGACCGAAGATCACGTTTCCGTGTGGGATCCCACCGTCTTTGCCACCGGTGAAATCGTAGAGGACCGAAAACTTCCACGCGCGGCCTTTTACTGCCGGCGGCGAAAGTTCGAAGACGTTGCCGCACGGCTCGGGGCACGGCAGCCCGCCGAGTCCGGCCGTCGTCCCATACAAGTTGCCGGCCTTGTCCGCAATCAAGCTGGACAGAGGCTGAGAACTGTCGATGCCGTTTTGGAAACTGTACAAAATCGTCAGCGGCGGATGCAACGTGTCCGCTCGCGCGATCGCAGGCGCCGAACACAGCATCAATGCGAATGCGGGCGGAAGCATGATCTTCCGAAGTGTTTGACGATTCATAATGTCCAAACGATTACATGCGGGCCGTTGCAATTCTTGCGGCGACTCTTCTAGACGAAGCGCTCGGCGGAGAAGTGGGTGGGCTCCCCTAAAGTCCTAGCGTGCCGAAAAAGAAGCAGATGAAAATTGCGCCGCCACGATGGAAGTGGTCCGACGGCTGGCGAGCGGCCGCGTGGGCGGTCTTATGCGCAGAAGCGATCCTCGCCGGCGGCGACCGGCCTTGTATGCCATCGTTCAATGTGGCGATCCTACTGAATCAAATGCTGTTCATGCATCTGTTCGGTCTCGCCGAGTTCCTTGGAGTTTGCGCGGCAGGGCCGGCCTTCGTCGTTGCCGCGACACCCAAGTCGATCGGGATAGTAGCAAAGCGGCGCATGCCAACGGTCATAGGTGTCGCCATAATCGCGCTGAATCTCCAGCTTTTCGTCCACGATCCGATTTTCTGGTTACCGGTCTACGGAATGCTGATCGGGTTGTCGATCAGGTGGTACCCGTGGATCCGCTCGAACTGGATTGTGATAGCGCTGATCACGGCTGTCGCGCTTGGTGTGATCCAATTTTCAGGATTGCAATACGGCCAGAGCAACTGCTGGCCATGACCTGTCAAGGAGAATCAGCGTCATGGAAAAGGTGACGGGCATCGGCGGTGTGTTTTTTCGCGCGCGAAATCCCGCGGCGCTCAGCCGCTGGTATGCAGAACATCTGGGCGTGACGGAAACGCCCGCCGACGCCGGCGCGCAGCCGTGGATGCAGTCGGCCGGTCCGACGGTATGGGGCACGTTTCCCGAGGATACCGATTACTTCCGGCGGCCGGAGAAGACGTGGATGATCAACTTCCGAGTCCGCGATCTCGCGGCGATGGTCGCGCAACTGCGCGCCGCAAGTATTGAAGTCGAAGACCCGGTGGACTACCCGCCGATCGGGCGCTTTACACGGCTCTCCGATCCCGAAGACAATCAGATCGAACTCTGGGAGCCTAAAGATCCTTAAACGCGATCGTGGGCGCCGCCGCCCCGGACGGTGGCGCCGATCACGATACCGGCACTGATCAGCACGAGATTCTTGATGATGTACTGGCCTTCCAACGTCGGCACGAACGGGATCGACGCGAACGTCTGCGCCGGAAAGAAGAAGAGCGGCAGCAGCGTTCCCGCCATCTGCGCAAAGAGCAGAAACAAAGTGGCGCGTTTTGCGACGCCGGTGATCAGTCCGAGTCCGATGAGGCACTCCCATGTCGCCAAGAACGGCAGACTTACGACGGGTCCGACGTGTCCAAGAGTGAGGACGAGGATCGTCTGGCTCGCCAAGACTTCGGCCGGACTCGTGTGCGGAAAATATTTCAACACGCCGAACCAGAAGAAAACGATGCCCAGGCTTACGCGAAGGATCGTGATCCCGTAGTCGCTCATCCAACGGACGATTGCGCGGTCCGCGCGGTCAAACAACTGCATCATGGCCTTAGTATACCCCGGCGAGGCGATGATGCTATGCCGGTACAACGATTTTCGACATAATGTGGTAGGGCAAGCTGCGCTCGCCCTAGTTCATCGTTAGGGCGAGCGATGCTCGCCCTAGTACAAATCGGCCGATGATAAACATCGGCATTACAAATGCCGCGGCCGAGCCTGCCAGATGTCTTGAATCGGCGCGACGTTGGCCGAGTAACCCAAATGCGGTAGCCCATAGAAATCCTCCACCGTTCGGAGGACACGATAGTGGTCGACGGCTTCGCCATACACACCGGGTTTCACAGCAGCGCCGGTGATGATGAGCGGAATGCTGTTGCCGTTGAGCGTGTCGCTTTCGTCCCAGACGATCACGACGACCGAATTGTGCGTTCGCGCCCACTCGATGACCGGAGCCACATAGCGGCGTAGCCACGCGTCGGCGGCCGCGATGCTGCCGGAGTGCATATCGTGCGCAAGATCGGGGATGATGAACGCCACCGTCGGTAAGCGAACCGGATTTGGGAGCGCGGAGAATGGTTGGTTGGCGGACGCCGGCACGTCGGCGAAATTCACCCAGGGAGCATGCTTGCGCGCATAACCCTCATCGGCGTCGCCGCTCGAGCAGCCGGTAAAACCGACGCGCGGCAAGCCCTCAGCGAAACCCGCGAATGAAAGCCTGGCTTCGAAGAGGGCTCCGCCGAGCGATGGTTGCGAAGACGGCACGGTTTGTTCAGGACACGTATCAGCATCGAGATTGATCTGCCCGGTGAACAGCGCGAGATAGTTGGGCTGGCTGGGGTGTGCGACGCCGGTCGCGTTTGGAAAGAGCGCGCCGGATTTCGCCAACTGGTTGAGGTATGGCGCGCGGGGATTGCCGATGATCGTCGAATCCGATTTGTTTTCCTCGACGATGACGATGACGTGCGCCGGGCGTGGAAGCGACCCTTTGGGCGCGCCAGCGTTTGGAAGCAGCGGTGGGACTTCGGTCGGCCGCGTGTGATCGCCGAAATAATGTTGAATGATGAGCCAGACGACGATCGCCGCTGCGACGACGATTCCGGCGATGATCCATCTGCGCTTCAAGGAAGCCGCTTGGTCGATTCGCGCAGCAAGTAACGCTCCAGCGCACGGATCGGCCACATCGCCCGATGTTCGCGCGTGACGATGGGCTCGGTCAGGATCGCGCGGATGCCGAGCAGTTTTGCCGCGAGCACGTCAGCGAAGAGCTGATCGCCGATGACGACCGTCTCGCTGCGGCGGACGCGCAGTTGCTTGACGGCGCTGATGACCCCGAACGGCAGCGGCTTGAGCGCGGTGTGCACGAACGTGATGATGCCAAGCCGGGTGGCGACGCTCTTCACCCACGCGCGGACATTATTTGAGACGATCGCGATCGCGAAGCCGCCGTCGAGCGCTTCGCGAACCCACGCCGCGACGTCCGGCGCAGGCTCGAGCAACTTCCAACCGATGAGCGTGTTGTCGAGGTCGATCACGATCCCGCGAATGCCCTCGCGGCGAAGTTCGTCGAGGGAGATCCCGTTCACGCTGCGCACGATCCGGAACGGCCGGATCAACTGGCGCGGATTGCGGAATCTCATGCAGACGGTGCGGGCGCAGGTTCAGGGACGAACACCGTAATCGCGCGGGGCACGACCTGAAATACCGCGGGCGTGCTGGTGACGATCTCGCCGTCGGCTTCGATGTGCTTTGGCCGGCGCGTTTTCACTTCGAAGCGTTTTCCGTGGAGCGTGAAGACGCTGCGCGCCTCGTCGTAGCGGCGCTGCAACAGGGCTCGAAATGCATCGAAGTACGACCATCCGTGCTCGAAACCGACGCTATACAGATCGAGCAGACGATCGTCGATCTGCGCATCGTCGGTCGCAAGAAAGCCGCCGAAGTTGCGGCTATTGCCAAGCGTGAGCTGCGCGGTCCGGACCACGAGCTCATCGCCGCCGTCCATCCGCACGTGCGCGTGAAAGCGTCGCATCTTCAGCAGCAGGACGATCGCGTTGTAGAGCAGCGCCAGCACACCGAATCGTGCTTTCGCCTCGCGCGTCAGCGCGCGGCAAAGCGCGACGCTCAGACCGACGCTCGCCTCGTTGAAGAAGTAGGCGTCGTTGACGCGTCCGACATCGATCCGGCGCGTATGCCCGTGCGCGATGACATCGCATGCCGCGTCTAAATCGCTTGGGATGTCGAGCGTCTTCGCCAAATCGTTTGCGGTGCCCAACGGCAATAGCCCGAGCGGCAAGCCGGATCCGACGAGTCCTTGCAGCACGCAGTTGAGCGTACCGTCGCCGCCTCCGACGATGACGAGATCGACGGCATCGCGATGAGCGTCGATGATTCCCGGCAGGGCCGACCGCTTCGGGATCTTCGACCTGACGACGTCGATGTTCCGGCTCTTGAGCGCTTCGATCACGCGCTGGACGTTCGGCGCGACGCTTCGCGCCTTTTCGTTGAGAAATACGAGGGCGCGCCGGCTCGGCAATGCCGACGGGGATAGGTCGAGGCCCGCATTTTCCAAATCCTGCGTTGTTCGCACGATAGGGTTGTTCCCAACCGCGCCCGACTGTAACCGCCCGACTGCCGCTATGGCGGTGTTAGTGGCCCATCGCCCTTGAAATGATGGCTGCCCACTTCGCGGGATGGCTCGGGCCGCCCGGCAATGCGTTGAAGTACTCCCATGCGAATACGCCGCCGAACTTGGGATACTTCGCAACAAGCTGTTTCACCGTGCTCGTGACCGTGGTGATCGGCAGATACCCAAATCCGTCCGAAGGGTTTGCGATGGTGCCGGCGACGACCAGGTCCGGCGGATAGCCGTGAGCGATCACGTTATCGTAGTCCGTGGTCGAGGCAAGCGACCCGAATCCACTGTAGAATTGCGCGTCGAACCACGCGATTTTCGCGCCTTCCGGACTGTGATAGAGCTGGTCGTAGCTGAAGCCGGAAAGATTCGAACCGCCGGAGAGCGCCGATGAGACCGGTGCGAGCGTGATGAGAAACTTGTCGCCGAAATCGGCGTTGAGCCGGCCGATCAATTTCTTGATGTCGTGCAGCGAAACAGTTTCCTCAACATCCAGATCGATGCCGTTCAGTTTATATTGGACGATCGTCTGTTTGAGGATGGGATAGAAGACGCTCCAGTGGCTGAAGAGGTCCGCGTACGAGCCCTGCGCAGCGCCGCCGAGCATCATGCGCGCGGTGACGCCATAGCCTTGCAGCGTCGCGACTTCCGGCCACATCACGTCGAACATCGGATCGCTTGGCGGGTTGTCGTTCAAGTGGATGTACGGCGCGTTGTTGTTGTCGTATCCCAAGTGAAAAGCCGCGATGATCAGATCGGTCACATACGGTTTGTTGTTGACCGGATTCAATTTCGCCCAAATCGGTGACAGGGAGACGTAGTTGCCTTGGCTATACTGGGTTTGGTAATAGTAGATATCGCGCTTCGAACCCTCGATCGAAGGCTGACGCTGCGAAACCGACGTGCCGGCTGATCGCGGCGCGGCGCCCGGATTTGCGACGCCGGAACACCCGGCGGCGGCGACCGCGCAAAGGATGGTCGCCGCCACGGCGATGCGGATCGATGTTCTCATCGGGGATGGACCTCCAGGACGGGCTCGAAGGCTAAGGTAATTACGTAGGAACGCGCGCGGTTCCCACTGCGACGACACATCCAAAGCTGCGGCGCGTGCGTACACGCTGGAAGATGCAGCGGATCGAGGGCAGATGAAGCGGACCATATATCGCCATCCATTGGTCGTGCGTCTCACCCATTGGATCGTCGCGCTCACGCTCTTCGTGCTGACGATGAGCGGCATGCAGATCTTCAACGCCCATCCGGCGCTCTATACTTCCGATGCGTCGAAATTTGACGCCCCATTCCTCGCCATTGAAGGCGGCACCGATGCAAGCGGCGATCCGCACGGGTGGGTGCAATTGGGGAAGCTCCGCATCTCGACGACGCACTTCTTGGGTTGGGGCGACAACGGGATGGGGAGTGAAGGCGTGCGTGCGTTTCCGGGATGGCTCACCATTCCGTCAGAGCAAGATCTAGCGGATGGCCGGCGGTGGCATATCTTCTTCGCGTGGATTTTCGTTCTGTGCGCGCTAGCCTATGCGCGCTGGGCGGTCAAACTCATCCCGACGCGCGCCGATTTCAAAGCGCTGCCGCACGCGCTGCGCACGCACCTGATCCCGTGGAAGATCCCGCCGTCCGAGGATCCGAATCCGCTGCAGAAAATCGCGTATTTCGTCGTCGTCTGGTTGATCGCGCCGCTCGCGATCGTGTCGGGATTGGCACTGTCGCCATCGGTCGATGCCTGGGTGCCCTGGCTGCCGATCATGCTCGGCGGGCGGCAGTTCGCGCGCGTGTGGCATTTCGGCGCGATGATCGCGCTGATAGGATTCTTCGGCGGCCACTTGCTCATGGTCGTACTGACGGGATTCTTCAACAACATGCGCTCGATGATCACCGGCCGCTATGTCGTGAAGGGAGCGAAGTAGCCATGCAACGTCGGCGTTTCCTGGCGCTGTCGAGCGCTGCTGCGCTTGCAGGCTGTTCCGGCATCGCGGACAAGCTCAACGCGAACGAAACTTTTCACAACGCGCTTCAGGCCCCGGAGAGGCTCGATCTTGCGATTCTCGGCGCCGGGCAGCCGCTCGCGCGCGAATACCGTGAGAGCGACGTGTCCGCCATCTTCCGCCCGAACGGCTTCATGCCGCCGTCGACCGCGCAATACGAGCAATGGATGCGCGACGGCTGGCGCGGCTACCGCCTGTTCGTCACCGGCCTTGTCGAGACGCCGCGTTCGTACGCGCTCTCGGATTTGCGCGGGAAGTTCACGCAAGCGTCGCAGATCACGCGCCACGATTGCGTCGAAGGTTGGAGCGTCATCGGCAAATGGTCCGGCGTTCGGCTGTCCGACGTCCTCGCTGACGCAAGCCCGAAAAGCGGTGCAGGCTACGTGATATTTCATTGCCTCGATGACGACGGCACCGGCGCGCTCTATTACGAATCGCTCTCCCTGCGCCAAGCCGCCCATCCTCAGGCATTGCTCGCATACGATCTCAACGACCGGCCGGTACCGATCGTCAACGGCGCACCCTTGCGATTGAAAGTGCCGACGCAGCTCGGCTACAAGAGCGCGAAGTATGTCAACCGGATCGAAGTGGCGGCGGAACTTTCCGGCAGCGGCGGTTATTGGGAAGACCAAGGCTACGAATGGTTCGCCGGCATCTGATGTACTGCCGACCCCTACTACTTCAAAACGAGGGCAAGCGATGTTTGCCCTACTACACTAAATACCGGCACTACAGAGGTTGAGCGATGAGTCTTGCCACTTCTGCGTCGATCTCGGCGTCGGAGCCTTCGCCGACGACCGTTTTCTGCAGAACGCCGTGCCGGTCGAAGATCATTTGCGTCGGCCACGCGGAAACACCGTACGCGTTCCACACAGCGAACTCGTTGTCGACGATGACGGGCCACTTGATGCCCTGATCGGAGAGCGAAGCGAGAAGGTTTGCCCGGCTTTGTTCGTACGGCGTCTCGGGACTATGGACACCGAGGATGACGAGATCGCCTCGCGAGGTGCTGCTATACAGCGACCGCAGGTTGGGTTCCGTGTGCTTGCAATTGATGCATTCGAACGTGTAAAAATCCACGAGCACGACCTTGCCGGCTGACTGAGCGGCCGTGACGCGGCCGTTGACCCAATCTGGTGCGTGCAGCGCCGGGGCCAGTGAGGGACTTCCCGCGATCATCGCCGACAAGACGGCGGCTACGAGTGACGGCATGTTTGATCTCCGGTGAGCGAGCGTTTGGCAGTGTATACGCGCAGCGTCGACATACGGATGTTAAGACTGAATGGTTAGACGCGTATATAGGGTTCCATTTTCGCAAACTTGCTCGCACCAATGCCTGAGACGTTCTGCAGGTCATCGGGCAATTGGAATGGTCCGTTGGCCGCGCGGTACTCCACGATGCGGCGCGCAAGGCTGGGACCGACGCCTGGCAGTTGCGTAAGTTCCGATTCCGAAGCGGAATTGATATTGATGGTTTGCCCGACCGCGAGTTTGTGCGCGCCGCCGCGGCTCGATCGATGCCTGCCGGAGTGGCGCGAACTCGGGCTTTGAGAATCTGGCGAACGCGCCGCATCCGCGTACCCAATGGGCGCTGTCAGCTGCTGACCTTTGACCGGCACGTCAACTTTCATCGCGTCGGCCAACGGTTCCGCGAGATTCAACTGTTCCAGATCGGCATTGTTTGCGGCTCCGCCCGCCCGCGCGAGCGCGTCAACAACCCGAGCGCCTGCGGGGATTGTGTAGACGCCTGCTTTGTGCACGGCGCCGCAGACGTAGACGTGAAGGAGAGATGGGGCGAGCGATGCTCGACCTAGTGTGGGATCGGCGGCGCTGGGATCTGAGGAATCTGCTGGGACAGAGTCGACCGGGGCGAGCGATGCTCGCCCTACTACAGAATCGTTTGTGGCTCGCCCTACGACAGAATCGACGGGGGTGAGCGATGCTCGCCCTACCACAGCATCGGGCGGGCGCGGAAGCAGAGCACCCAGCGCGACCAAAGCGGCCGCGGCGGCGAGTGCAGCGATGATCTTGACGACAGCGGTGCGTTCCATAGCGGCTGATTCCCGCGAGCCCGCGCGCGGTCAAGGTTCCGCGGTTTCGCGCATGGTACAATAGCGCGTATGCCGCAACCGACCGTCGATCCGTACGATCCCCAAGCGATCGAAGCCAAGTGGCAGCGCATTTGGGAGGAACGAAAGCAGAACGAAGTCCGCGAGAATCCGGACCGGCCGAAATACTATCTTTGCGAAATGCTGCCATATCCGAGCGGCGATTTGCACGTCGGTCACGCTCGCAACTATACCTTGGGCGATGTTATCGGACGGTTCTTGCGCATGCGCGGGAACAACGTCTTGCATCCGATGGGCTGGGATGCGTTTGGATTGCCGGCAGAAAATGCCGCAATCCAGCGAGGAATCCATCCGCGCGAGTGGACCGCGCACAACATCGCGAACATGCGCCGGCAACTGCGGCGTCTCGGCGTGGCGTACGATTGGTCGCGCGAGATCGATACTTCGTCGCCGGAATACTATCGGTGGACGCAATGGCTCTTCCTGATGATGTACCGCCGCGGCTTGGCATACAAAAAGGAAGCTCCGGTCAATTGGTGCCCTAACGACAACACCGTGCTTGCAAACGAGCAGGCCGAAGGCGGCGTTTGTTGGCGGTGCGGTGCGAAAGTCGAACGACGTCTCCTCAAACAATGGTTCTTCGGCATCACCGCCTATGCCGATAGACTACTCGCCGGTCTCGAGACGCTGCCGGAGTGGCCGGATCGCATCAAGACGATGCAGCGCAATTGGATCGGGCGCAGCGAAGGACATACCGTGTCGTTCGCGGTCGAAGGTGCATCCGGCGATCGCATCCAGGTATTCACCACGCGGCTGGACACCATCTTCGGCGCGACGTTTCTTGCAGTGGCGCCGGAACATCCGGCCGTTCAGGTGCTCTCAGGCGGCACGCCGCAGCGCGCCACGGTGCAAGCGTTCGCCGAGGAGCTGAAAGACAAGTCCGAGCTCGACCGCACGCAATTGATGGCCAAACAGGGCGTGTTCTCGGGCGGCTATGCGCTTCATCCAATCACAAATGCGCGCGTGCCCGTCTGGGTCACTAACTACGTCTTAGCGACGTACGGTAGCGGCGCGGTCATGGGCGTTCCCGCGCACGACCAACGCGATCTCGAATTCGCGCGCAAATACGCTTTGGATGTCGTCCAGGTTATCGCGCCCCCGGCGGACCAAAACCAACCGCCGTCCGGCGAGGCATTTGTCGACGATGGCGTCCTTTTGAACAGCGGTGAGTTCGACGGGCTCACGAGCGCACAGGCGCGAGTCCGTATCGGCGCCGCGCTCGCTGCCGCCGGAAACGGCGAAGCGACCGTCAACTACAAACTGCGTGACTGGCTCATCTCTCGTCAGCGCTATTGGGGCGCGCCGATCCCGTTCGTCAATTGCCCGGATGACGGTCTCGTACCGGTGCCCGAGGACCAGTTGCCGGTGTTGTTGCCCGACGAGGCGCCATTCACCGGCGTTTCGGGAAGCCCGCTGGAATCGGTGCCGAGCTGGCTCAACGTCACGTGTCCGAAATGCGGCGGTCCGGCCAAACGCGAGGCCGAGACCATGGACACGTTCATGTGCTCCTCGTGGTACTTTCTCCGCTACCTCAGCCCACACGATTCGAAGGCGGCGTGGGAAGTCGACGACGCGAAGTATTGGGCGCCGATCGACCGCTATATCGGCGGCGCAGAGCACGCCGTGCTGCATCTCATGTACGCACGATTCTTCTATAAAGTATTGAACGAAGCTGGCCTCGTGCCCGGCGACGAACCGTTCCTGCGGTTGTTCAATCAAGGTCTCGTGCTCGGCGAAAACAACGAGCGGATGAGCAAGTCGCGCGGCAACGTCGTCGGCATCGACGCGATGGCGGACACGCACGGCGCCGACGCGTTGCGCGTGTTCGAGATGTTCGCCGGACCGCCCGACGCGGATTTCCCATGGTCGACCGCCGGCATCGCGGGCGCGACGCGAACGCTCGCGCGCATCTGGCGGCTCGTCCTTGCGCATCCCGGCTGCTGCAAGGACCCTGCGGCGAGCGACGCCGATTCCGGCGGCGACCGCGAAGTGCGCTACGCAATCCATGCGAAGATCAAGCAGATCACCGACGAGCTGGGCGACCGCATGCATCTCAACACGTGCGTCGCGGCCATCATGACATTGCTCAACGAGCTTGAGGCCCACGCGGGTGTGCGCGAGAACGACCGGTCGCGACAGAACATCCACGAGGGGTTGCGGGCGCTCGTGCTGCTGCTCGCGCCGTTCGCGCCGCATATCACCGAAGAACTTTGGGAGCGCTCCGGCGGCACCGGCAGCGTGCACGTGCAGGCGTGGCCATCCTACGACGCCACGGCGCTCGTGCGCTCATCGCTGCCGATCGTGGTGCAAGTCAATGGTAAGCGGCGTGCCGCTGTGTTCTGCGCGCCGGGCAGCAGCGAAGAAGACGTCGTCGCACTTGCCATGCGCGAGTCGACGGTCACTGCGCAACTCGACGGAAAGACCGTACGCAAGCGCATCTTCGTGCCCGACAAACTGCTGAATCTCGTCGTGGGCTAGCGCCGGATCACGACGTCCGGAAAAAATCCACCGTCTTCTTGATGCCGTCCGCAAGCGATGTCTGTGGCGACCAGCCCAGACCGGCCTTTGCTTTGTCGATGGCGAATACGCACGTACGAACGTCACCCGCTCGCTTCGGCGCGCGAACGATCTCCACGTCCCGGCCGGCTTCGGCGGCGATAGCCTTGTGCAGTGCATTCACGGATGTTCCGATGCCGGTGCCGATATTGAAGATCTCACCGTCGCCGCGGTCGAGCGCCATGAGACCCGCGCGGGCGACGTCGCCGACGTAGACAAAATCTTTCTGCTGCTCGCCGTCCCAGTCGATGCGAAGGGGCTGGCCGGCGAGAACTCGCCCCGCGAAGATCGCGATAACACCGGCTTCACCATTCGGATCTTGGCGTGGGCCGTACACGTTTCCGTAGCGCAGCGCCGTGTAGTTCAAACCGTGCGCGGCGCTGAACACCCGCAAATAGTGTTCGGCCGCCATCTTCGTGATACCGTAGGGGCTTTCAGGCAATTGCGGGTGATCTTCGGCGATCGGCAAGTGCTGCGGCGTTCCGTAGGTGGCGGCCGATGACGCGAACGTCACTTTGCGGACCTTGTGCTTGACGGAGAGCTGCAGGACGTTTAGTAGGCCCAAGATATTGACGTCCGCGTCGTACTTCGGGTCGGCGGTCGAAATAGCGACGCTGTGCTGCGCTGCGTGATGCGAGACGACATCGGGCGAGAATTCTGCGAATGCCGCTGCCAACGCGTCGTCGCGAATATCGAGTTCGTGAAGTTTGGCCTTGGGATTGAGATTTGCCCGGCGCCCGCCGCCATGCTTCCAGAAATTGTCGACGACGGCCGTTTCGTGACCTGCGGCGGCAAAGGCGTCGACCAGGTGCGAGCCGATGAAGCCCGCACCGCCCGTGACAAGGATGCGCATGCGATACCTAAGTGACGGGCCGCCGAGGGGAGACGGCCGGAAGTGATGTGGGAAAGGTGTTGACCAGAATTACAGGTGCAAGTGACCGGTCACGGCCAGCAAGATCAGAACCAGCAGAACGATGACCAGGGTATCCACGTATCGCAACTCCTTTGCTGTGGACGCGAGCGTTGGAACTTCTCCTTCCCGCTCCGGCCGTTGCCTTCCTCGCAGCGCACGTGCGTTGGACGCGCTTTCACCGCGACGTGAATCTCCGCCATGCAGCAATGGATTATCATTTTGCGCAGCGGACACGCATTCGCGATCGCCTTCGCCGCATTTGCACTCGGCGTCATCGCCGCAGCAAACGCACTTGTCTGGCCGGTCGTGTGCATCGCCATCGCCGCGCTTGGTCTTGCTGCGATGTCGAATGCCGGCACAGCGTGGCGGCGCGCATTTCGCGAACTCCTGGTTGCGACTTCGCTGGCATGCGTGACGGGGGTAGTGCTTGGTGCTCGCGCTGAAGCAGCGCGCGCGCACCCGGCGTTCGGTCCGGTCGACGGGCGCCACGTCATCGTTCGTGCCGTCGCGCTCGAACGGCCGCGACCCGCGACGTCCGGCGTCTCACTTCGCGTTCGGATCGACCGAGTTGACGCTCCACAATCGATCGCGGCGCAGTCGTTGGCGGGCCGCGTCGCCCTTCTCGAGATGCCGTCCGTTCGATCGGACGTGCAGATCGCCGGGCGATTCATGCGTCTGCGATGTCGCGTCGCGGTTCCCGGCGGCCCGCGCAATGATGGCGAGCCCGCGGAACGCGATCAGCTCGCCGATCAGGGAGTCGCCGTGCGCTTGAGCGCGCCGGCACTGCGTGACGTCGTGCTCGACGAACAAGCGCCCGGCATCGAAGCGTGGCTAGCGCGGGTTCGCGAGCGATTCGCCGCAGCGGTCGAGGCGCGGTTGCCCCCGCTTGAGGCCACCGTGCTCGAAGGCGTGCTATGGGGCGACCGCGGCAATCTGCCGGCGGATTTGCGCCAAGAATTTTCCGACACCGGGACCGTGCACGTCCTGACAACGGCTGGTCTGCACCTCGGCATCATGACCGGATTCGTCGTCGTTTTGCTCGGGCTCATGCCGCTTCCACGCAGCGCGCGCATCATGCTTGCGCTCTGCGCCGCGTGGGCGTACGCCGCGATCGCCGGCTTGCACTTGCCCACCATTCGCGCCGCGACCATGCTGACCGCAGGAATCGCAGCCCACGAATCCGCTCGCGGGCGAACGGCGTCGGCGGTGTTAGCGGCGGCTGCGTTTGCGGTTGCGCTGCCGCAACCGCTCGCACTCCTCTCGCCTTCGTTCTCGATGTCGTTCGCCTGCGTCGGCGGGATCGCGCTGCTCAACCCGGCGTTGGAGGCGTTGGGCTTGCGCGGCGGGTCCGGTTGGGAGCGTCACGCGATCGAACTCGCGCGCACGAGCCTCGCGGTGCAGATCTCGATGTGGCCGCTCCAGGCGCTCTATTTCAACGCGTTCACACCCTACGCGGTGATCGCCAACATGCTCGTCGTACCGCTTATCGGCGCGGTGATGGCGTTCGGCGCAGCATTCGTCGGCGCGGCGGTCTTCGTACCGGCGCTCGCAGGTCCGCTTGCCAATCTCGCGTGGTGGGCGGTGACGATCGTGACCGCGATCGTCGAGCGCACCGCTGCGTTGCCCGGCGCGCACGTCGACGTGCCGCCGCCGTCGCATGCGTTTCTCATCCTCTATTGGTGCGGCCTGGCAGCCTTTGCGCTCGCCGCGCGTGCCCAGATATCCGCGAGCAGATTGGCATCATGGGCAAGCGCCGCAATGGTTGTGCTCGTCCTGGTGTACTGTGCGCCTGGGATCGCAGCGGCGCTCGATCCTGCAGTGCACCTCGACGCGATCGATGTCGGTCAAGCGGATTGTCTGCTTCTGCGCGCGCCGGGCATGCACGCGATGCTGGTCGACGGCGGCGGCAAACTCGAACGCGGCGGCGCTCCCGGTCAAGTCGTCGCGCAACCGATCGGCGATGTGATCGCCGCCAAAACGGTGGTGCCGTTTTTGTTGCGGCACTGGGTTTTGCACTTGGATGCAGTCGTGCTCACCCACCCGCACGGCGATCACGCCGGTGGACTGCCGGTCATTCTGCAGCGCGAGCGAGTGGACTCGCTCTTTGATTCGGCGCAATTGTACGGAGGGCCGGCATATCGGCGAGCGCTTGACGTCGTTCGAGCACGTCACATTCCGTATCATATCGCCCGACGCGGCGAATCGTTCGAACTTGGACCAACGACGCACGTCGACATACTGGCGCCCGAATTGCCGTTGATCACCGGCTCGTCATCGGATATCAACAATAATTCTGTGGTCCTACGCGTCGAGTTCGGGCGAGTCGCGATGCTGCTCACCGGCGACGCACAATCGGAAGCTGAAGCGCGTCTACTCTCGCACGGAGGCGCAGACTTGCGGGCCGATATCCTCAAAGTCGGCCATCATGGAAGCGCGTACTCGTCGACGCCTGAATTTCTCGCGGCGGTGCATCCGCAAATCGCGATCATCTCGTGCGGCTTGCACAACGTCTTCGGCCATCCAAGCCCGCGGACACTGGCTGCACTTCGTGCGGTGGGCGCGACGGTGTACCGGACAGATCTCGATGGCGGCATCAGCATCGATGCGACGGACGCCGCTCTCAGCGCGACGTCCGCGATCCGCTAGCCGTCGTTAGCCGGGTTCAGACTTCGACCGCGGCTTTCGAGCGCGACCGGCCGAGATATTCGGCGACGATCCATGCCGATCCAATGATCCCGAGCGTGTCGATGCTTTCGGTCCAATTCGCCAATGCGTGCGGAGCGGTGATGAGCAATGGCAGCCATACCAGCAGCCCGAAGCCCACGAGCATCGCGGTGTTCAATCGAGAGGCGAGCCGGGCCATGAGTCCCGTGAGGAGAGCGACTGCGGCAAGTTCGAACGCGACCGTGGTAGCGATCGCCCAGAACATCTGTCCGGGCGGAAGCCACTTCGGAACGAGGCTCGCCGTGTTCGCGAGATAGAAGAGCTGTTCCAGCCCGAACGAGACGACACAAAGACCGAAAGAATAGTATCCGATCTGCGCCCATCGTGATGCTCGAGCTCGGTTTGGGTCGGAACTTGCATACAGGATCAAAGCCCCCGAGACAAATGAGAATTGCTCGAAGAAGTTGCCCCATTCATTGTAGACAAGCGGATGCCTGAAGATAAACGGTACCCCCAGCAGGGCGAAGATGAACCATATCGCGGCTAGCGCGGCGGCACCAGCGCGCGCCGTTCTCGGCAAGAGCACGGCAAGGCCGCCGAGAATTTCGACGGCGGCAACGATGTAGCTGAGAATCTCGCGGTGAGGTATGTTGCCAAGCGCCGCGACCTCTTGTTGCCAATTGTTCGCGTCATTCGACACCAAGGCACAAATTGCAAAACCAATCACCGCAACGCCATAGAGGTAACGCCCTACGGAATGATTCATCGAGGTGCATTAGCCCGAACATGCGCAGAATCCTTATAAGATGAGGTGCGTGCCTAACGGGGCAACGTTCCTATTGTCAAAAATAACTGAACAGCACGAGTCCGCGGGCAGCCCGCGAGAGAACAAGTCGAAGGGGGAACGATGGAAATTGTACGAGCAGGATCCCAGCCGTCCGGAAAGGGGCCGCCGGATTATTTCACCGGCGTCATGCGTGTCGATCCACTACTCGACAGTGCCGAACCGGCATGCGTGAGCGGCGCGAGCGTCACGTTCGAGTCATCGTCAAAAGATTCCGGCCGCCCGTAAGGCGAACGGCCTCCATGCGGAAAGCGAGGGTTCGTGTTTCGAACGATAACGCCGGCACAGGCTCTAAAGCGATTGCTTGATGGGAACAAGCGATATACGGCCGACGATGCACCCGAGGCGATGCACGCGCACGCGGTCAACCGCCGCCACTCGATCGCCGAACAGCGTCCATTCGCGACGGTGCTCGGGTGCTCAGACTCTCGCGTGCCGATCGAGATCGTGTTCAATCAAGGCTTGGGCGACCTATTCGTGATCCGTGTTGCCGGCAACATCCTCAACGATCATGTCATCGGTTCGATCGAATACGCGATCGAGACGTTTGGCTGCCCGCTTGTGATGGTGCTCGGTCATTCGAATTGCGGAGCGGTGACCGCGGCGGTTGACGCCGTCGTCAATCAACACAGCCCGCCCGCGCGAATCGCGACCATCGTGGACGCCATCCGGCCAAGCATCGAGGCCGTCCGCAGCGAAAGCGACTTACTGGAAGCCGCGATCGCGCAAAACGTGCGCGCCGCGACCGCGACACTGCAGCAGACGCAACCACTGATCACCGCTGCGAGGAAGGCCGGCCACCTTGCGGTCGTCGGCGCCGAGTACCACCTCTCCACGGGGAATGTGTCGACGCTCTGTGGGGATTTCGTCGCTGACTTAAACGGTGGTAGGGGGTAAGATTCGCTCGACGCCTTTCGGATAACACGACCGGACGTCTGAAATCCATCGCCGCGACAACACCGTCAGATATTCAAAGTCTTCCCATGTCGCATCGTTGCCGGTTGCTTCGCGGCGGATCCGGAGGAGCGGCTCGGTGCCGTCCCACGCCATCACGACGAGATTCGCGTACTGTTCGAGAAAAATTCTCCGGTCGGTCAAACCGTTTCTGATCATGTTGCCGATATTCTCCAGATTGCGTCCGACTCTGAGCGCGGCCATGTAAGGTCGATCGTAGCGCTCGTCCCCGTCGCTTGCCGTGCTGAGATGGAACTGACGGACATATGCCAAGAACTGCGGATCCTTGAGCAATTCGCGGATTTCGAAACGCACGTGACCCATCGACTCGATGAACGCATCGTCGAGCAAGACCTGCCGCAACGCAAGCTGACCGGCGATCTGATTGCCGGCGCGCAGATGACGCAATTGGACGATTGCGGCGATCGCGGTCGCTGCTATAACGACGGTCGTCGTGATCGTGGCGACCGTGTTCAAGAGCTCAAGCGACATGGCCATCTCCAAAAATCCGCTGGAGGTTACACCAGCTCCGAGATCCGGGCGGCCGCGCGCGCCGCACCATCGGTTTCGACCGGCTTGTATGAAACCGGTTTGCGAAGTTCTTCCGCGAGCGCCGTCGCGATGATCTCCGGCGTGGCGGTCGCATAGTCCATGCAACGGCCGGCGCCGTACTGCTTAAGACGATGGCGGACGTGGAAATTCTGTTCGAAGTGATGCCGCAACGGGAAGTACAGGAATGGCCGCCGGTTGGCGGTGAGCTCCATCGTCGTCGTCAAGCCGCCCTGGACGACAGCGATATCGCACGCGGCGAGATGCCGGTAGAGGCCGTGGACGTATGCGCGCACCTCGAGTCCATCCGCAGATGGGAGCGACCCGGGGTCGATGCGCGGTCCTGCGACGACGATCATCCGCAAGTTCGCGATCTTGCGCTTCGCCAACGGATACGCATCGATGACGCGGCGCAGCAGGTATTCGCCGACACCCGATCCGCCGACCGTTACGATGCACACCACTTCGTCGGGATTGTAACCAAGTTCGGCGCGCAGCGCCGCGCGATCGGAGAACGCCGACGGATCGAAGCCCGTGATGTATCCGGAGAAATCGTAATGCTGCTTGGTCCAGTCCGCGATCTGCGGCAGTTCTGCGCCGAATCGGTCCGGCACGATGTCGTCCGGATTGCCGACGAAGATCGAACGGTCGCGCAGATGGGGAAACCGCGTTATCTGTTCGATCATCTCGGCATTGTAGTCGGACGTGAGGTACGATTCATGTTCTCCACCGTCCGGCATCGGGAGCCAGCCGACAAAATCGGTCATCCAAACGTACGGCGAGCGCTTCTCCTCCGGGTTCTCGTGTAAGAAATAGTCCAGCTCCCACGCCTCGTCGCCGATCCAGAGATCATATGGTTCGTCGCGGACGATATCGTGGAACACCATGAAGTTGTTCACGAGGATCTCGTCCATGCGGCGCATGGCCTGAAACGCATGAAGGTCGTGCTCGGCCGATTCGCTTTCGATGTGCTTGCTCTCGCTTGCCAAGAACTTGCTCGCAGGGTGGATCCGTTCACCGCGCGCTTCGAGCACCGCAGTCACCGGATGCTGCGCGAGCCAGTCCACGGTGAGGTCCGGGTGTAAGCGGCGCAGTTCTTCAGCGATCGCGACGTCGCGCATCGCGTGACCCAAGCCAATGGGCGATGAGATATAGAGCGCACGCTTCGGCCGCTTGCGCGCCACCGGCCAGCGCCGCGCCCGATCACCATTCCGGCTGCTGGCGGCCGGCGGTTCGTTCACGAATACTTGGTCGGCGAATTCTCGCAGGAGCAGATTGATCTTCACCGGCTGACGGGCCCATAACAGATGACCGCCGCCTTCGACTAAGACGAGCCGCCCGCCGGTGACGCCGGCGACCGCGATTCCACGCGTGGGCGAGACGAGCTTATCCTGCTCTCCATGGATCACGAGCACCGGGCACTCGATCTTGCGATAGAGTTCTGCGACTTGGGGGTCGTCGGCCGTCAAGGTCGCGATGAATTCCGGCGCGTCCACGGTGGCCAATAATGTCTGCGGGGTGGTCTCGAGGGCGAAGCTGACGCTGTCTTCACGCTGTTTTGTGGAGTGCGGTTCGTACGCGGCCTCTGCGAAGAAAAATTCCAAGAAATCGCGGTAATTGCTGAGCCAATAGTGACGATTTTCCTTGGCCCACCCTTCGTGCTTATCCAGCACGTCATCGAACGACGAGACTTCGCGTTCCGGCATGCTCTCGCCGTAGGGCGACACCGGCGCGAAGAACACTAATCCTTCCGCGACGTTTGGATGTTCGCCAGCGAGCAAGGTCGCAGTCCATGCCTCGGTGCAGATGCCGACGATGACCGCACGTTCGGTGCCGGTCGCTTCGAGCACCGCCATGGCGTCGGCCACTCGTTTCCAATCGGTGTACTGTTTTGGATCTTGCGGTCTGTCCGACTTGCCGTTGCCCGGCGCGTCGTATGTCACCACGCGAAAATGCCGCGCGAGATAGGGCACTTGCAATTTCCAGACGCGCGAGTGCGTGATGGACCAGGGCGGCAGGAACAAGATCGTCTGCGGGCCGTCGCCGAAGATCTCGAAGTGGATCTTGATTCCCTCACGCTCGGCAAAGCCTTCGCGGTCGGGATTCCGCGCTCTCATTTCGCCGCTCTCCTTAACTTCTTCGCCTCGAGGTCCTCAAGCCAGCGCTCGATCCAGTCGAGCAGTTCTTTGTGTCCGGTGCGGATGCCGGAAAGCATGCGCAAGTGCATGCCGATGTTGAACGTGGCCACCAGCGCGACGACGGCGCGCAGCGGGAACTGTTCGCGATCGAGTCCGTACTCGTCCATCGCTTTGTCGAATGCCTCGGTGACGACCTGATTCCACGCGTGGTCGACCTTGGCGACGCGCTTGCGGATGTCGGGATCGTTCCAACCGAGGGCTTGCAGTTCGTTCCATATCTTGGAGTAACCGCTGGCGCTGTCTTCGTCGAGATAGCTCATCGCGGAGCGCCACTTCTCGATGAACGGCATGTCGCTTGCGTACATCGTGCGCTGGCGTGCGATCAGCCGGTCGGTGTAGCGTTCGAGCACCTGCAAGAGCAGCTCTTGCATCGAGCCGAAGTAGTAGTGGACGAGGCCGTGGTTGAGCCCGGCTTCTTCCGCAAGTTTGCGCGTGGTGATGCCGGCGTAGCCGACGCTCACGAGCAGCCGCTCGGCGGCGTCGAGAAACGCCTGTTCGGCTTCTTCGCGCGCCGCCGTTATGCCGACTCGTTGACGTTGCGTCGCTTTAATTGTCCGCCCTCCGATTGCCTGAGATGCGTGCTTGGCCGCTAGAGTCCTGGTATCGCATGCGGCGCGAGCAGCGCGACGATCGCGAGGCCGGCAAAAACGATGCCCACCGGTACCACGAGCCGATCCCCATGCCGCGCGCCTTTTTCCACCAGCATCACCGCGCCGAGCGCGCCCATCCACGCCAAGTGCGCGACACCCGCTGCGAACATCACGAGCATGAGCGCCCAGCAGCAGCCCAAACAGAAGAGCGCGTGGCCGAGTCCGATCTTCAATCCGTTGAGCACGCCGCGTTGATAGTGGCGCGCGAGATACATGCCCGGATGCCGGCAAGCCTTGAGGCACGCATCCTTGAGCGGTGTGAGCTGATACATCGCCGCAAATCCGAGCGTGCCGGCCAGCACCACCTGCGAATGCGCGGCGAGCCACGGCCATGCGTCGACCGCGCGATGCACTTGCATGTCGCCTGCAAAGGCCAGCAGCGCAAACGCGCTCCATACGGCAAAGTACGCGAGCAGAAAGAGCGTGAGTGTTGCCGGGAACTCCGGTGCGTTCTTCGCCGCGGCGCCGTACATGCGTATGAATCCGAGCGACGACGGCAGCATCATCGCGGCCGTCATCACTTGCCAGGCACCGAGGAGGATGAGCGCCGACGACCAAAACGGCCGGCCGCTTTCGTACAGCGCGTGGTGGTGGAACGACGCGGCGACGCCACGCCATTCCGCCCACGCGCACAGCGCCCACGCCGCGAGAATGACCGCGAGAAGAATCCCGAACGTCGTGATGGGTCGACGGGTAGAACTCTCCACGCGGCCGGCGATGCTAGCCATCGTTTATGCTTCGAGCCGGAAGTCGCCCTGGATCGCATTGCGGTCCTTGAACGTCCAGACCATGTTGTGTTCCGGAATGTTCACGACGTGCTCGGACGCCTTGGACACGTATGCCGGCGCGCCCGCGATCGTGCTGAAGATCGAGTCGCGCAATGTCGTCGCCGTGCCGTATGCGCTTTTGTACGGGGCCATCGTCGCGCGGACCTTATCGCCGATGACGATGGTGCCTTCGCCGCCGGTGAGGTTGTGTTCGATCGGCACCTTATAAGTCGCGAGATCCTCTTTGATGAGCCCGTTGAGGTCGGCGAGCGGTCCACCCAGGCGTCCGTGCCAGGCGTCCAGCAATGCCTGCTTCTGCTCGTCGGTCGCGCGCCCGTCGATATACGTGACGCGAGTCCAGCTCTTCGGCACGAGGACGTTGCCCGGGATCTTCACCACTTGGACATAGTTGAGTCCCGAGACGTCGATACCGTTGATCTCGCCCTTGTCGATGTGATATGCGTTGAACGCGTCGCACGCGCCGCCGTCGGGATCTTCGCCGATCCAGCAGCGGCAAAGCGTCTTGCAGGAGCAGGCCTCGAGCAACGTGCCTTGCAGCACGTACTTCTTCCCGGTGGCCTTCGGTTGCGCTTGAGCCTGGGTTGCCATGTCGACAATACTCCTTTGTCGGGGAATAGGAAACCAGAGGGCTACGAGGGCTCTTCCCCCATTAGTCACACGCCTTGGTCACTTGACTAAATATCACATTTACCAGGCAGTTGTCAAGCATTTTGTGATATTTCGTAGTAGGGCAAGCAGCGCTTGCCCAAAACTTCGTACTATGGAAATCGAAGTGACTGAGATGAAGCGCGTCGCTGTGATCGGGAATGGCGGCGGCGGCAAGTCGACGCTCGCGCGGAAGCTCGGAACGGCGCTCGGAATCCCCGTGCTCGTGATCGACAAGATCCAGTTCGGCCCCGGCTTGGCGCGAACTCCGGAGCCGGAATTGAACGCGATGCACGACGCGGAACTCAATCGAGAGCGCTGGATCATCGACGGCTTCGGGCCGTGGCCCGCGATGGAGCGGCGATTCGCGCTCGCGGATACCATCATCTTCATCGACTTTCCCATATGGGTCCATTTCTTGTGGGCAGCGCGGCGCCACCAAGAGCACCTCGATGCCGGCCCGAACGCGCCCTACGGCGACCTTCCTCAGGCGCCTCCGCTGGAACGCATGTTTGAAGTCCTCTGGAAAGTGCACGAAGAGTACACGCCGCGCTTCCGGGAGATCTTCAACGGCTATCGATCCGTCAAGAACGTCGTCCACTTGACGTCGCCCGATGAACTTGACGCATTTGCCGCGCGCTTTGGCACGCCGCCGCCATAAATCAATGAGATTTTCATTCGGCGAATGCGCCGCCGCGATATACTCTAGAGCATGAACGTTCGAATGCTCGCGGCCGCGGTGACCGTGGTCACGCTCGCGGGAGCCGGTTCAAGCGGGCCTGCGCGCGGGGCCGCCGCATCGCAAGCAAACGATGGAATCCACAAAATCCGGCACATCATCGTGATCATGCAAGAGAACCGCTCCTTCGATAGCTATTTCGGCACCTATCCGGGCGCCAACGGCATTCCGATGCACAATGGGGTGCCCGATAAATGTGTGAACGATCCTGCAACATCCAAATGCGTCGCACCGTACCACGATTCGAACGACGTCAACCACGGTGGACCACATTCGGCGGTGGACGCGCAAAGCGATATCGATGGCGGCCGCATGGACGGCTTCATCAGCCGCGCCGAACGCGGCGGCATCCGATGTCAAGGCATGAACACAAACCCGCGCTGCGAAGGGTCCACCGTGCCCGACGTGATGGGCTATCACGACCGCAGCGACATACCGAACTATTGGACGTACGCGGACGACTTCGTGCTGCAAGACGCGATGTTCGAGCCGAACGCATCGTGGAGCTTGCCGGAACACCTGTTCATGGTTTCGGAGTGGTCGGCGAAGTGCTCGGTGAAAGACGATCCGTCGTCGTGCGTCAATGCACTGCAGGCACCGGATAACCCCGGTCGCCCTCGCGGCAACCGCACGTTTGTCCCACCCAACTACGCATGGACCGATCTCACCTATCTGCTGCACAAACACAATGTCAGTTGGGCTTATTATATATTCGCCGGAACGGAGCCCGATACCGAGGACGGCTCGATGAACGGCCGGCAAGGACGGCTCGGTCCCCGCACGCCGGGCATCTGGAATCCGTTGCCGTACTTCACCACGGTCCGCCAAGACGGTGAGCTGAGCAACATCACATCTATCGACGCGTTTTTCAAGGCCGCGCGAGCCGGCACGCTGCCCGCGGTCAGTTGGATCTGCCCGAACGGAAAGGTGAGCGAACATCCACCCGCGCGGGTGAGCGATGGTCAGGCTTATGTCACCAGCGTCGTCAATGCCGTCATGCAGGGTCCGGACTGGAATAGCACGGCCATTTTTCTCACGTGGGATGACTGGGGCGGTTTCTACGATCACGTCGCGCCCCCGGTCGTCGACGAAAATGGCTACGGTCTGCGCGTGCCGGGTCTTGTGATCAGTCCGTACGCGAGGCGCGGATTCATCGATAGCCAAACGCTCTCGTTCGACGCCTACGTGAAATTCATTGAAGACGATTTTCTGTCGGGCGAACGCATCGATCCGCGAACCGACGGCAGACCCGATCCGCGCCCCGATGTGCGCGAGACGCAAAGCATCCTCGGCGACCTGCGAAAAGATTTCGACTTCACGCAAGCCCCGCGCGCGCCGGTCATCCTCCACTAGCGCCAAGCGTAAGAGCGATTCGACGATTGGCTCCCGAACGGTGCCTCTATGGCCGGCCGCTTATACTTGTGCGCGACCCCGCTCGGAAATCTCGAAGACATCACGCTGCGCGTTCTCCGGGTCCTGCGCGAGTGCGACGTGATCTTCGCCGAAGATACTCGGGTCAGCAGTGTGCTGCTCCGCGCCTATGATATCGAGAAACCCGTCCGGTCGTTCCATGAAAAAGTCGAGGGGCGACGGCTCGCCGAACTGCGCAAACTCTTGGCGGACGACAAAACCGTGGCGGCGGTGAGCGATGCGGGCATGCCCGGGATCTCCGATCCCGGGATCGAGCTTGTCCGGACGGCGCGAAGCGTCGGCGCCGCCGTCGAGGTCTTGCCCGGTCCGAGCGCCGTGCTCGGCGCCGTCGTGCTCTCCGGTTTCGATTGTTCGCGATTTCGTTTCGACGGCTTTGCCCCGCGCAAGGCGGGCGCGCGCGCGAAGTATCTCACCGGGCTGGCGCGCGAGACGGCGTGCACGGTCGTGTACGAAGCGCCGGTTCGCGTTCGCGATTTGCTCGACGACATCGAACGCGTCCTCGGAGCGCGGCGTGTATTCGCGCTGCGCGAGTACACGAAGAAATTCGAACAGCAGGCGCTGGGCTCCGCTGCCGAAGTCCGCGCGCAGATCGCGTGGCCCGCGCGTGGCGAATTCGTGCTCGCGATCGAAGGCGCGCCGGACGACGAGCCAAGCGTCGCCGTTCCCGCCGCGGTGACCGACGCGATCGGATCGCTTGTGGCTGCCGGCGCAGGCGTCGCGGTGGTCGCGCGTGCGATGCATACGGCGACGGGACTGCCGAAAAATGTCCTCTATGCGCTCGCGCAAAAAGCGCTGGACCAGCTTTAGCGATGGGGCGAGCATCGCTCGCCTAAATCCAAACGGCGCAAGCGAAACTCGCCCTAGTACAATACGGATGCAACGGAGGCAGGGCTTTCGTGTCCGGCAAACGCACATAAAAGGACGATGGCAAAGGACACGTTTTACCTCACGACGCCGCTGTATTACACGAACAGCACGCCGCATATCGGACACGCGTACAGCACGATCGGCGCCGACATCCTCGCGCGCTACCATCGCGTTTCCGGCACGGGCCGCGCGCACTTCTTGACCGGCACGGACGAGCACGGCCAACGCATCGCCGATGTCGCCGCGGCCGCCGGCAAGACGCCCAAAGAATTCGTCGACGAATTGGTCGAGCGCTGGAAGCAGCAGTGGCGCGATATCGATATCTCGTACGATCAGTTCATCCGCACCACCGATCCCGAGCACGAAGCCGCGGTCCAGCACATCTTCAGCCAGTTGCGCGCCAAGGGCGATATCGTGCCGGGCAAATACGAAGGTTGGTATTGCCGCAACGACGAGACGTTTTGGCCCGAAACCAAACTGATCGACGGGCGCTGTCCGAATCCCGAATGCCGGCGCGCGGTGGAATGGGTGTCCGAGGACGCGTGGTTCTTCAAGCTGTCGTCGTACCGCGACGCGCTGCTGGAACATTTCCGCGCGCACCCCGATTGGGTGCGTCCGGAAAGCGCATACAACGAGATGATGTCGCTGCTCGAAGGTGGGCTCGAGGATCTCTGCGTCTCGCGTACGTCCGTGGAGTGGGGCATCCCGCTGCCGGGCGGCGGCGGCACGGTCTATGTGTGGTTCGACGCGATATGCAACTACATCACGGCGGCCGGGTACCCGCTCGATCTGGACCGTTTCGGACGCCTCTGGCCGGTCGACGTCCATCTCATCGGCAAAGAGATCTTGCGTTTTCACACCGTGTTGTGGCCTGCGATTCTGCTCGCCCTCGGTCTACCGCTTCCCATCCTCGTATTCGCCAACGGTTGGATCACGATGGAAGGCGAGAAGATGAGCAAAAGCAAGGGGAATGTGATCCGGCCGGATGATCTCACACGGCGTTTCGGCGTGGATGCGATGCGCTACGCGCTGTTCGCGCAAGCCAATTATGGCGCCGATTTCGGCTTCAGCGAAGAGCAGATGCTTCGACGCTACAACGCGGACCTCGCAAACGATCTTGGCAATCTCTTGCAGCGCAGCTTGTCGATGCTCGCGCGCTACCGCGGCGGCATCGTACCCACCGGCCGGCAGAACGATACGCTCTCGGCCGGATTTGACGATGCGCGTTCGGCGTACGAGCGCGCGATGGCCGGTTTGGATTTCCGCGCGGCGCTTGCCGCGACATGGGAGCGCGTGCGCACACTGAATCTGCACGTCGAGCAATCCAAGCCGTGGGAGCTGCACAAAAAGGAAGATGCGGCCGGGCTGGACGCAGTGCTCTTCGATCTGTGCGAAGGCCTACGGTGGATCGCGGCATTCGTGTATCCATTCATGCCGACGGCCGGACGCGCCATGTGGAACTCTCTCGGCCAAAGCGGCGTGCCCGGTGAGCCATGGGAACGCGCGCTTCGGTGGGGCTTGCTTGCCGCCGGCACGCGCACCGAACTGCCGCCCGCGCTCTTCCCTCGCATCGAGGCGGATGCTCCGGCTTCGTGAGTCGCGTGTTGATCGACACGCACGCGCATCTCGACGGTGACGCATTCGCAGCCGATCTCGATGCGGTTCTCACCCGGGCGCGCGACGCCGGCGTGGCGCGCATCGTGACGGCAGGTCAGGACGAGGTCACGAGCCGGGCGGCGTTGGATCTTGCGGCCCGCCACAAGAGCATCGCAGCCGCGGTCGGCGTGCACCCGCACGAAGCGAAAGGCGCGGGCGATCTCCCTTGGCTCGAGTCGTTCGCACGAACCGGCGGCGTGGTGGCGGTCGGCGAGATCGGCCTCGACTATCATTACGATTTCTCGCCGCGCGATATCCAGCGCGCGGTGTTTGCGAGTCAGCTCGACCTCGCCGGAAGTCTTGGATTGCCTGCCATCATCCATTGCCGCGAGGCCGAAGACGACGTCGCCGCCACCCTGCGCGAACATTTCGATCGCTCCCGCCGCGCCGTCATCCATTGCTGGACCGGACCTTACGACGCCGCGATGCGTTTCATCGAAGAGTTCGACGTCTACGTGGGGCTCGGCGGCGCGGTCACGTTCAAGAGCGCGGCCGATCTGCATGACGCCGCGGCGCGCCTGCCGCTCGACCGCCTCGTGTTGGAAACCGATTGCCCGTACATGACGCCCACGCCGCACCGCGGCAAGCGCAACGAACCTGCGTACACCGCGCTGACGTGTCGTCGCGTCGCCGAATTGCGCGGCATCAGCGAAGACGAAGTCGCGGCGGCGACGACGTCGAATGCACGGCGCCTCTTTCCCGGCTTACGATTCTAGCTGTATTCTTTGCTCTGTTCGCGACCGTACGCGCGCAGCGCGAGCAGAAGAAATGCGACGCTGTAGCCCGCCAACCAAACCACCGCGGAGAGCGTAGATTCCGATCCCGCAGCGATGACGTTCCACGCGAGCTGACCATAGTGGTACGCCGGGAGATATGGCGCGATCTGCTGGACGAGATGCGGCAACATCGGGAGCGGCAAGAAGAGCCCTGAGCCGAATGCCATAGGCAAGTTGATGAGATTGAGGATGGCGACCGCCGAATTGCCGCCCGCGAGATAACCCACCGCGAATCCGAGTGCGATGAACGGGAACACGCCGAGCAGGAGCACGCCGAACAATCCGAGCCACTGGCCGGTCTCGAGGCGCACGCCGCCCACGCCGGCCCCGAAGGCGAAGAGCGCGATCAGCGTCACGAGCGCGAAGGCGAGCGTCGCGATCGTCTTGCCGCCGAGATAGGCAAGCGGACGCAGCGGCGAGCTGCGCATCAGCGCCGTCATCTTCCGGGCACGCTCCGCCGCGACCGTCACGCCGAACGAGAACAGTGCGACGCTGATAACCGCGTAGGCACCGAACGAAGCAAGCATATATTTGCCGACCGTGGTGCCCCCGAAGCCTTCGTGCACGTTGGGCAGACCGAAGAGCGCGAAGAACATGATGGGAAACACGATCGTCGGTATCGTGAAGGCGGGCACGCGCGCGAGCATGAGGAATTCAGACTTGGCCTGCGCTGCCAGCATCGGCAAGAAAGGCGCGACCCTGATTGGCGAGTGTGCCGAATCGGCTTTCGAAGCGCCCATCTACGATTCGCTCCGCGCCGTCAACTGCATGACCGCCTGTTCGAGCGTGGCGCCCGCGACCTCGAGATCCGTGAGCGAGTCGCCGCGTTGGAAGAGCGCCTGCAGGAGCGCCTCCGGCTGCGCGGTGATGATCTCGACCCGCGCTCCATCGAGCGTCAACGTCTGCACCGGCAGCCCGGCGAAATCCGATTCGGTCGTCGGTTTCGTGGCGGTGTACGAGACGCGTTTTGCTTGCGAGGCGGATTTCACCACCGCAGGCGACGCGTCGATGAGGATTCGTCCGCGATCGATCACGACGATCCGGTCCGCGAGCGCATCGGCCTCTTCCAAATAGTGCGTGGTCAGGACGACCGTGCGGCCCGAGCGGACGAACGCCTTGACGTGCGTCCAGAATCCGCGGCGCGCTTCGACATCGAGACCGACCGTCGGCTCGTCGAGGAACAACAGCTCAGGATCGCCGCACATCGCAAGCCCGAAATACAGTCGTTGTTGCTGGCCGCCGGAGAGGGTGTGGACTTGAGCGCGGGCTTTTTCTTCAAGGCCGATCAGCGCGACGATGGCATCGGCGGTGAGCGGCGCGGGATAGTAGCTCCGGAAAAGGTCGATCGTCTCGCGCACCGTGAGAAATGAAGGCAAGCCGGATTCTTGCAGCATGACGCCGCACCTGGATCGGGCGCGCACGTCCGACGGTGAGAATCCGAAGAGCGTGGCGGATCCCGAGGTCGGCTTGCGCAGACCGATCATGAGCGAAACGCAGGTGGTCTTGCCGGCGCCGTTTGGTCCTAGCAGCGCGACCACTTCGCCGGTGTTGACGCTCAAGCTCACGCCGTCGACCGCGCGGACTGGACCGAAGACCTTTACCACATCACGGACATCGACGACGGCAGCCATGCCCATTCGTATTCACACGGCAGGCGGTCAAATCATTTCGGCGTCGTGGTATCGAGCGGGAGACGCGGCTCGCCACATGGTGTCGAAATTCGCGCGCAGATCTGCGGCGCCGGCGCCAAAGTCGGCGGCCCGTGCGACCAGACCGATCTCGCAACCTTCGTCGAGTCCATTGCGCGTGAGATTTGCCGACCCGATGTAGATGCGGTCGCCGTCATCGACGTACTTCTCATGCATATACGCATCGCCCGGCGCGCGTACTGCAATGCCCGCGTGCGTGAGCCGGCAGATGGTACGTCGTTGCGCTGTGCTCATCGTTCCTTTTGTATTGACGAGCACGCGATCGCTGTGACCCGCTCGAAGCCGCGCGATGAGCGCGCGGACGACGCGTTCATCGGAAAGATCCTCGGAAGCGATGCGGAGATCGTTGCGAGAACCGAGGAGCGATTCGACGGCGGCACGTATCGCGTGGCCCGGCCCTGCGATCACGCGGCTGTCGTTCGCTAGCGACGGCGAGCCGGCGATGGCGCTGCGGAGCGCGATCACGTCATGGGGGTTCTCGTCGATCACGCACACTTCACCCGGTGAACTGAAGCCGGAACGGGTGACATTCGCGGTGGTCAGGATCGCGGTGCGTCCGTCGACGACCGCAGTCTTCGCGTGAAGCACCGGGTGGGTGCCGAAGTCGTGACGCTTGTGTTCGGTGCGGATATCGACGACGACATGACGCGCGCGTGCGCGCGCGATCGCCGCATTGACCGCGGGATCTTTCAAGTCGTAAAATTCGCCGGTGATAGAAACGGTGGCGCTGTCGAAGGATCGGCACAGCGTGTCGCGCGCAGCTCCACCGAAACACACCGACAGGTCGTTCATGGCGCAACTTCACGAGGGCGCCATGTGACGTCAAGCGCGCTGTCTCGCCGCGTGCTCGAATCGGCGCACGTCGGCCAGGAATCGATTTCCGGGCGTCCGAAGCCGCAAAACCAAGATGGATAAAGGCGGAGTCGTGCGCGAGATGTTCGATCGCATCGCGAGCCGATACGATCTGACCAACACCGTCATGACCGGCGGCATCGACGCATTATGGCGGCGGCGCGCGATCGCGATGCTCGATGTGGAGCCGGGCGCGCGCGTGCTGGACCTTTGCTGCGGCACCGGCGTGATGACGCGCGACCTCGCGGCCAAGGTGATCGACGGAAGCGTGGTCGGCGTTGACTTCAGTCCTGCGATGCTGGCTATCGCTCGCCGCAATATCGCCCGCGCGAACGTCGAGTTCGTGGAAGCGGACGCACTGCATCTGCCGTTCGCCGACGCGTCGTTCGATGGCGCCACCATGGGCTTCTCGATGCGCAATCTCGTCGACATCGGCGAGGGCCTGCGCGAGATATCCCGCGTGCTCCGCCCGGGCTCGACTTTCGTCAACCTTGAGATCGCCAAACCGCCGAATCCCATTTGGCGGCGACTATTCTACGTCCACTTCTACGGAATCGTGCCGCTCATCGGACGGATCGTCGGCCGCGATGCGGACGCGTACCGCTACCTGCCCCAATCGCTCGTCAATTTTCCGGACGCGGATAAGCTGGCGGGCATGTTCGCAGCGGCCGGGTTCGAGCACGTGCATTACGTGCGGATGTTGGGCGGCATCGTCACGCTGCACGCCGGCTCGGTACCCGCGCCGGCGCAGGCGAAGAACGCGGACGCGATGCTCGAAGCGGCCGGCGTCGCATGATCTCCGGTTCGCCGCAAGCCGCGATTCAAGCGGTCGTGGAAGAATTTGTCCGCGAAGAGCTTTCGCAAGAGAACGCGCACATCGCCGGCGCAGTGTGGAATATGCTCGACGCGGGCGGCAAGCGACTGCGCCCGCAGATCACGATGCTCTCGGCGCGCGCCTGCGCCCCCGACGCGACTGAGGATGCGGTGCTCGCATCGTATATGGAGCTCATCCACGTCGCGACGCTCATCCACGACGACGTGCTCGATAAAGCCGACATGCGTCGCGGCCGCGAGTCCACCAACCATGCGTTCGGCAACCGGTTCTCTGTCCTGGCGGGAGACTATCTTTTTTCGTGGGTGTTCAAGAAGGTCACGCAGACGTACGCGAACCCCGTGCCCACCATCCTCGCTGCGATGCTCGCCGAGATCTGTAACGGCGAAGTGAAGCAGTTGCGCGCCGCCGGCAACGCATCGCTGCCGCCCGAAAGCTACTTCGAGATCATTGGAAAGAAAACAGCGGAGCTGTTCGCGGCATGCGCAGAATGCGGCGCGATCGCTGCGGCCCTTCAGGTGGGCGCACAGCCCGGTCCGCAAGCGCGCAACACACCTGCGGTGCGCGCGCTGCGCACCTTCGGGCGAGCGTTCGGAATGGCGTTTCAGATCCGCGACGACATCTTGGACTATTCGGCCACCGAGGCCGAGCTTGGAAAACCCGCCGGTTCCGATCTGCGCGAGAAGAAGATGACGTTGCCGCTGATCTACGCGCTCGAAGACGACGGTGGTGCGCTGCGGCGCGCCATCGCCGACCTCTTCGCGTTCGAAGATGCCGCCGCGCCCGATGCCGCGCCCGCCCTGAGCGCCGCGCTCGCGCTCGTCCGGACGAGCGGCGCCATTCGTCGCTCGGCGGCAACCGCCGCTTCGTACGCACGTGAGGCCGAAGCCGCGCTCCAAACGCTCCCGCCGACGCCCCAACGTGAAGAGCTCTGCCGCATAGCAAGCACATTTACGCAATTTTCATTGTAACCCGGCAGGGTGCCCGCCGCGCTGCGGCAATACCATCAACTCGCAGGCCGCATTCGGCCCGGAAAGGAGACCGCACGCGATGACACCGGTACTGGCCGTGCTCGACGCTCCCATCATCATCGCGATCGGCGCGGTCATCGTCTTGTTGTTCGGCGCCGAACGGCTGCCGAAGCTCGCGCGGTCCATGGGACTCGCCAAAAAAGAATTCGATAGCGCGATGCATCCGCCGGCCGACGCGGCCGGACAGCAGCCCGCGCCGCCCAAAGACGATCCGCCGAAACCGGCAATCCCGCCGCCAACCGATCCGACCGCGTAGGCCCGGTGCCGGACGAAAAGCTCGTCGATGACGTCGAGATGACGTTCACGCAGCACCTCGCGGAGCTGCGTAATCGTCTGTTCATCTCGATCATCGCGGTTGTCGTCGTTTCCGCGGTCGCGTTCCCGCTGATGCCTCGGATGCTCTCGTGGGTCGAGCAGCGCTTCTTGAATGGAATTCAATTGCACGTCTTCTCGCCGGCTGAAGTCATCACGGTCGAGATCAAACTATCACTGCTCACCGGCGTCGTCGTCGGTATGCCGGTCATTCTCTATCAGCTCTACGCGTTTGTCGCGCCCGCGCTCGACCGTCGCGTTCGATCGAGGATCGGATGGTACGCGATCCCGTCGTTTCTCATGTCGGCGCTCGGCATCGCGTTTTGCGGTTTCTTCATCCTCCCATTTGTGTTGCGCAAACTGTTGGAATTCACTCAGAGCGCTGGACTCGTCGGAACGTACCAGCTGGAACCGACGATCGGCTTTGTGACGGTCCTGCTCGGGATCTTCGCGGTGATGTTCCAATTGCCGATCGTGCTCTCGATATTGGCGAGCATCGGGTTGGTGAATGCGAAAATGCTTTCGGACAAGTGGCGGCACGCGACCGTGGTGATCTTCGTACTCGCCGGCGTGGGCGCGCCCGACGGGAATCCGCTCACCATGGTGTTGCTCGCGCTTCCGTTGCTCGGCCTGTATCTGGCGAGCATCGTCGTCGTGCGCATCACGCAACCGAAGATCGCACCGGCATGAGCACACGCGTCCGTCGCAAGCCGGTCACCGATGAGGTCCTCGACGTCCTCAGCAACGTGTTGTTCCCGGTCGCAGTGTTCTGCGTGTGGGCGGCGTTCACGACGGTCGGCACGATCATCGATCAGAACCAAACGCCCGATCACTACTATCAAGAATATCCGTCCGCGATCGCCAATCTCGTCGTCCGGCTGCACCTCGACAACGTCTTCCACTCCGTGCCGTACATCTCGCTCGTGGTGCTGCTGCTCGTGTCGATGTCGGTGTGCACGTTCCGCCGCGTCATCCCCAAACGGTTTCCCGCCGATCGCGCGGTGCCCATCGAGCACTTCGCGCTGCGCGCCAGTGTGCACGCCGCCGGAACGTTAGCCGAAGCGGCTGCGACGTCGGACGCGTACTTGCGCAAGCGGGGTTTCAACGTGCGGACGAGTGAGATCGACGGCGCCCACTGGACGTTCGCGCACCGGCAGAAATGGGCGCGCTACGGCGTGCTCGTGGCGCACCTCGGATTTTTCGTGCTCTGCATCGGCGTCTTCTTGGGTTGGAAGTTCGGCATCCGCGGCCAGATCATGGCGTTCGATGGTCAAACGGTCGCCGTCGAGCAAACGCCGTTGCAGCTGACGTTGCGCAAGTTCACGGCCACGTTCGAACCCGTGCAGACGCCGACCGGCACCTTTTATCAGGCGTCGAGTTTTCAGTCGGACGTCGCGCTGGCGGGGCCCGACGATCATGCCGCGCCGAGCGTCACAGTGAATCATCCGTACGTCACGCATGACGGCGTGTACATCTATCAAGCGTCGTACGGCTTCGCTGGGCGGCTGGCAGTGACGCGTGGTGGAAAACCGATCAGCGTGGACGGGGCGCAGCGGTTGATGCCGCAAGATGAAGTGCTTTTTCCCGGCACGAGCCGCGGCGTGCAGTACATGACGATGGCCGGACCAAGCGATCCGTCGCAGGTGCCGGAAGGCGTGCCGCTTCCAAAAGTCGACGAGTACGTTTTCTGGGCGTTTCACGACAACATCCCCACGACGTCTGCGCCCATCATCTTGCGCGTCGGCAAGAGCGTGGACATCGGCGACGGTTACCGGGTCACTGCGCTTGCGCCGATCGCGTGGTCGGGGCTCACCTACCGGCGCGATCCCGGCGAGGATTATGTGGCGCTGGGCGTGAGCATCCTCATCGCCGGCTTTGTGATGTCGCTCTTTTTCTTGCCGGTCAAACTGTACGCGCGCGTGCGGCGAAGCGCGTCGGGCGTCGAGGCGGATGTGGCCGTCACCACAACGAAAGGCAACGCGATGTATGAAGACGAGTTCGCCGCGCTTGCGGCCGGCTGGCGAGAAGCGCTGGCGAAAAGCCCTGCGCCCGGCGGCGAAGAATCGGTGAGCGCGTATGCCTGACTCCGGCAATTATTCGCAATACAATTCAAACGCCGCCGCGCTGCTCAACGCGCACGCGGTCCAGTACATGGAATGGTACTTGGCCGCGGTGATCATCTACGTCTTCACGTTTGCGGTTTTCATCGGCTGGTGGTTTTTCCAAAATCGTGTCGTGCTTGGCGCTGCGGTCACGCTCGCAATCGCAGGCGCGGGATGCCAGCTCGCGAGCCTCGGTTTGCGCGCGTACTATAGCCACCATGTGCCGTGGAACGATCTGTATGGTTCGCTCTCGGTGGTCGTCTTTTGGACGGTGGCGCTATTCCTGACATTTGGCGCGCGCTTCAAGATCTGGTACGCGGGCCCAATCGTGTTCGCGGTGGCCGATCTGCTGCTCGCGTACGCAAGCGGATGGAACAAAGGCCTTGAGCCGCTCGTGCCGTCGCTCAAGTCGTACTGGATCGTGTATCACGTGCCGATCGTGCTCGCGGCGTACGCATCGTTTCTGATCGCGTTTGCGACGAGCGTGCTCTTCTTGGTGAAGCGGCGTTCCGAGGAGAAAGGCGCGGCGCAGCCGTGGCTGAGCAACGTGCCGCCGTCATCGAAGCTCGATGTGGTCACCTATCGGGTGGTCGCAGTCGGCGAGATATTGCTCACGATCGGCATCGTGCTCGGCGCGTTGTGGGCGCATGACGCCTGGGGCGCGTATTGGCAATGGGATCCCAAAGAGACGGCGGCGCTCGTTTCGTGGCTGGTCTACGCCGCGTACTTGCACATGCACACCCGGCCGTCGTGGCGCGGTGTCAACTCGGCGTGGACGTCGAT
>DATBOZ010000059.1:0-9606 GCA_036561585.1 Candidatus Eremiobacteraceae bacterium
GAATACTTCTCGCGCTTGGAATAAAGTGGCGGCGGTGTATTCATGGTGCACGTCTGTCGCGCACCGCTGCAAAAGGTTCACTTCGCGGCGCCGACTCACTGTGTGGGGCAGACTTACAATGTGGGGCCGACCTTTAAGGTCGGCCGGCCGATGATAAACACCGGCACTACATTTCGAATAATAAAGAGGCCGACCATGAAGGTCGGCCCCACATTGAGAAAGCGATAGACTACGCGTTAGCCGTCGAGTTTGAATTCCACGACAATCTTATACTGCTGCTCCACCGGTTTTCCGTTCACTTCATATGGACGGTAGCGGCATTCGCGAACGTACTTGAGGGCGGCCTGATCGAGAAGCGCGTTGCCCGATGATTCCGCAATGCTCGCGTTCGTTAGCGTGCCGTCCGCGCCAATCGTCACTAGCACCACTGCTGTTCCCTGAATATTTTGATCCTGCGCGATTTGCGGATAGTCAAGGGCCGGCTTGTACGCAAAAGTTGCTTCGGTCGCGGTGATCGGGCCGCTCGGCGGCGCCTCGGTGGGGGCCGGTGTAGCGGGCGCGACCGTGGGCACGGCCGTGGGAACGCCTTGCTCGTTACCGGCGGGAGGCGGCGTGTACGCGGTTTCGGCCGGCCCGGTGCTCGTGTCGGTCGTGGTTTGCTTCACCACGTTCAACTTGATGTGCACCGGCGCCGGCGTGTTCTTCGGAGGCGGCGGCGTCGGCGTGGGCGGCGGCGTCGGGGTGGGTTTCGGCGTCGGCTTCGGGGTGTGCAGCATGGTCTGCACGGTCACGATCTGCGGCGGCGGCGTGGACTCAACTTTGAATTTCGGGAAAAGCGTCTCCGTGGCTCCGCCGACGGCGAAGTGCAAGATGACCGAAAACGTGATGAACGCGGTCGACAACAGTGCGAGCGAATATCTTTCGCGTTTCGTGAAGAGCGGCGGAACCGTTTTTGGAGCATTGGCCGGCCCGCTGGGCGACATCGACACCTGGGATGATCCTTTCGCTCAGTTACTGTTGCTATCGGGCGCGCCGATGATCTTGTTCGCGAGACCGAACTTCGTGAAGCCCGCCGCTTTGGCATCGGCCATGAGCGTCAAGACGGTGCCGTACTTCGCGGTCGGCGCGGCCTTGATGATGATGTCCCCGTTCGACGAATATTGGAATTGATCGAAGAGGTCTTTCATCTTGGCGGGGATCTCCGCTTTCGGTATGACCTCGGCGCCCACTTGCACTTCGTCTTTCGGATTGATGATCACGACGAGCGGCGAGTTGTTGACCTTCAACCTATTCTTCGCTTGAGGCACCGCCGGCGGTTTGAGGAGCGACGTGAGGATCATGAAGATGATGAGCAACACGAGCAGCACGTCGGTGAACGGCGTGATGTTGATCGTGGACATGACATCTTCTTCAGGACCCGATCCGACGAGAGACATACAGCGCTCCCTTTCCTACTCGGTCACAAAGCCGACGTCGTCGTCTTTGGCTTCGCGCGCGGCGTCGAGGATCTTGATGATCGTGTTGTAACTGGCGGCCGAATCTGCCGTGAGCGCGATGTGGTCGCTATAGTTCTGGCTGGCGTGCGCGCGATGATAGGCGATGGTGCTTGCCATGTCGTCGTACATCCGTGCTTCGCTCGTGCGCCGTCCGTCGATGTACACGACGTTGTGCGCGTTGACCAGCACTTCGATCGAATGGATCTGGTCTTTAGGATTATGGGTCGGCGGCACTTTGTTGTTGTGCGGCAGTTCTTTCTGGAATCCGGGCGGCGCGGCGAGCGCGGCCAAGATCATGAAGATGATCAAAAGGACGAGCAGGACGTCCGTGAAGGGCGTGATGTTGATCTCCGCCATCACGTCGGTATCTTGCTTTGCCGAAGTCAGACCCATACCGCGCCTCGTACTTCCTGTGCCGTCTGTCGGATCGGCCCCGCGAAAGGTTCATTCGCGTGCGTGGGGCCGATCGCTGCGAACGTCCCTAGTTCGGACCCGGGCCGGCCGGTTTGGGCGCCGGTGCCGGTGTCGAGTTCGGGCGCGACGCCGCACCACCGGTCGGCCGATACAGCTCGGTCGGGATGGGCGCGCCGGAATTGTGGAAGTGCAGCATTTCGGCGAGCTTGTTCGCGGAGACGATCATCTCCTGATTGTACGCCTTGATGCGCGACTTGAAGTAGTTGAAGAAGATAACCGCGACGACGGCGACTGCGAGGCCGGCGGCGGTCGTGACGAGCGCTTCGGAAACACCGGCGGCGACGACGGCCGGCGTGGAGTTCCCCTTGAGCGCGATGTCTTGGAAGGCTCTGATGATGCCGAGCACCGTTCCGAAGAGACCGACGAACGGCGCGATCACGGCCACCGTGCCGATGATCGAGAGGTTCGCTTCCAGTGTGTTCAGCTGCTCGAGCAGTGCGATGGAGAGCGCGTCGGAGATGTCGGCGCGGCTCTTCTCGTGCCGGAACAAACCGAACTGAAGGATCTTCGGCAACATGCCGCGTTCGCGGTCGCACACCGCGATCGCACCCTTCATGTCATCTTTGGAAACGCGATCGCCGATGTCGCGCAAGAGTTGGCTTGGGTTGGAGTGCTGCTTCGAGAAGAAGAACAGCCGCTCGAACACGATTCCGACCGAGAGAACGGACAGCACGAGCAGGGCCCACATGGCCGGCCCGCCGCCCTTGAGAAATTCGTAGAATGAGTTTATGGCGTCCATTTGAAGCTCCGTACCCCTTATGCCAAGATGGCGTGCCGCGACGGCGTTTCAGGCCGATGCGCGCGAAGCGCAAAAATACATAACGCGGGCGGATGTCCCGTCCGTTTTGTGCCGGCCCGCTTTACACGACTTTTCATGGGATTCCTACCGCCCCGCACGACTGCCCGAATCGATGGTACACATGTCACCGAACAACCGTGCGGAGCATCGGTCCTTCATCGATCAGCCCGGACCGCCGGCGCGATTTGATGAATCTGAGTGGTCCGCACCGGGAAGATCCGTGCCGTTGATCTGTTTGTAGTAATTTAAGACAACGGTAACGCTCGCGGCGTCGTTCTTCGCCTTGAAGATCGAATACGCTTTGCGCAACGCGTCGTTGGCTTGATCTTTTTTGTGTTGATCGGCGAGCGAGATACCATATGATACCCACGCGTTGCCGTTGTTCGGGTCGGCATCGGTGCCAGCCTTGGCATATCGCATCGCGTCTGACGAGTAGTCTTTCGATCCGCTGCTCGCATTCAATAAGATATTGGCGATCACGGTGTTGTAGTAGGAGGCGTTCGAGGGCGAAGCTTTGATCGCGTCGTTCAAGCCGGCGTCGATGTCCGCGACTTGACCTTGAGCCGCTGCAAGCTTGGCAAGCCCGAGCTTGGCATCGCCGCTCGACGCATTGATCGCGACCGCGGCGTCGTATGACTTCTTCGCGTCAGCCCAGTCCTTCGTGTTCAGATAGACGTCGCCGAGATCGACTTGCCACAACGGCTCGTTCGGCTGGATTTGGATCAGTTGTCTGAGCGGCGCCATTGCGGCGGTGTAGTTGTTCTTGCTCATGTAGTAGCTTTGGAGAGCCTGATAGGCGAACGGACTGTGGGGCGCGATCGCTTCGGCCTGCATGATGGAAGCGATGCCGGTGGTCTCTTGGCCAAGCGTGAGCTGCGCATTGCCGATCTCGGCGAGCAGCCGGGCCGAAACCACGGCCTGCTTGCCGTCGTCCCCGGCCTTCGCGAGCATGAAATCGTCCAACCCTTGCTTGATCTGGCCTTGAGAGATCTCCGTCTCGCCGACGAGCATGCGGTACACGAATTGTTTTGAGTCGAGTTGCGCGGCTTTGAGCGCGTACGGCTGCGCCGTCACGCTGTTCGACACATTTTGCAACTCGAACGCGTAGCGGAAGTAGGCTTGGGCGGCGAGCGCCTTGTCTGTATTCGGATCGATCGCGAGCGCCTTGTCGTAGGCCTGTGCGGCGAGCTTCAGTTTCGAGACGTCCGCTTTCGAGGTGCTCACGGCGTCGTTGAAATAGGCCAACCCCAATCGCGACCATATCTTCGCGCTGGACGGTGTCGCCTGGGTACCAGCCACCAGCGTGGATTCGGCATGTGCGTAGTCGCTCTGGTTGATGAAGAGACTCGCGAGTTGCAGCCGGGAGGCGGTGTCGGTCGGGTGTGCGGCCACCGTGGCCTCCAAATCCGAGGTGCTGCCGACGTTCTCTTCGACGCCGGTCAGGTCGAATTTGTAGCTGACGTCGTAGAACGCAGTGACCGGCGCGCTGCCGCGGGTCGCGGGCGTATAGGTCGATGCCTTGCAAGCCGCGATCACCGCATCATCAAGATCTTTGTGGCCCGAAGATTTGAAGATGGTAAAAGATTTCGGGACACCGTTCGCGCCCACAAGCACCTTGACTTTCACCTCACCGGTCTCGCGGGCCGCCCGCGCAGAGTCGGGATAGACCGGCTTGACCTGTTGGTGGAATTTAGGCGGATAGTAGTACGCGGGATCCGCGCCGGCCGGAGCCGCGGCTTGGGTGAGCAACGCGGCGCCGCCCAAGATCGCCGCGAAGGCGAGCTGTAATTGACGCATGTGTCTCCTCAACTTGAATGACGTGGTTTGCGGAACGGGTTCCGCGACTCTTGGTAACTCTTGAAACGGATTTGCGCGAAAATCGTCGCGCCAGCGTTCGCGGTCAGCGCGGATTTACCCGCCGGCGCGCTGTCGCCGCTGCCGAAAAGAGCCTCTGAAGCGCGTTCCAATCACGACGACGCAGCGCACCCTCTATCAACTCTACCCGTTTGCCGAGGGCCTGAATCGACCTCAGCACGTTTTTGCGATTGGCCTCCAGGACAGGCTTCCACATCGCGAACCCGGATTCAGCAAGCCGTGTTGCATCGCGATAGCCTGGGCCGGCAAGCCGGCGCGCATTGCCGGCGCCGTTTCCACTCGCCGCTAATGCAAGCGCGACCGACGCCAATTGCGGCAGCGCGCTGAGCGTCGCGATTGCGCGATCGTGAGCGCGCGGCGCGATCTCGATCGGCACGGCGCCGAGCTTGCGGACGAAGCGAGTCGCCGCCATGTGAGCTTGCTTGCGCATCCGTTGCGGCGGCGCGTGCAATGCAAAGGCCCGCCCTTGCAAGAGGTTCGCATCCGCCGCTTGCGGCCCCGATCGTTCGCTGCCGGCGATCGGATGGCCGGCGACAAACCAAACGCCGCGCGCTCGTGCGAGCAAAGTGGCAGCGCGTGCAGAAACGCCGCCCTTGACGCTCGCCACGTCGATGACCA
Organism: Candidatus Eremiobacteraceae bacterium; assembly: GCA_036561585.1. GTDB lineage: Bacteria > Vulcanimicrobiota > Vulcanimicrobiia > Eremiobacterales > Eremiobacteraceae > JABCYQ01. The sequence goes on from DATBOZ010000059.1 coordinate 5,263, forward strand.
GTGCACCAGTCTTTGCGCGTGCGAACACTTCGGGAAGTTGCCGTATCACGACGTCGAGCGGCGCGGCGAGAATCACGATCGCAGCCGGCGCTACCGCCTCTCCCAAACTTTGTGCGACGACGTGGATCGCGCCGCGTTGTTTCGCCGCGCGCAGGGCGCTGCGCCGGCTATCCCAACCGAGCACCGTGAAGCCTGCATTACGAGCAGCAAGCCCGATCGATGCACCGATCAATCCGGTCCCGATGACCGCGACAGTTTTTGCGCTAGACCGCCGCAGCGGCATCCGACGCAACTGGCCGGCCGATCGCGCTGGCAATGGGTCGCACCGCATCCATCATCGCCGCAAACTTCTTGAACGTGAGCGATTCGAACCCGTCTTTGAGCGCCTCGCTCGGTTTCGGATGGACCTCGATGATGAGCCCGTCGGCGCCGGCCGCGACGGCCGCGCGTGCCATCGGCGTCACGAGATCCCATTTGCCCGTGGCATGGCTCGGGTCGACGACGACCGGCAAGTGGCTCAGCTGCTTCACGAGCGGCACTGCGGTGAGGTCGAGCGTATTGCGCGTGGCGGTTTCAAAGGTCCGGATTCCACGCTCGCACATGATGACGTCGTGATTACCGCCGGCGTAGATATACTCGGCGGCGAGCAGCCACTCTTCAATGGTCGCCGAGAGACCGCGCTTGAGCATGACTGGCTTGCGCGACTTCGCCACTTCTTTGAGCAGTTGAAAATTCTGCATGTTGCGTGCGCCGATCTGCAAGATGTCGGCGTGCGCTTCGACCGCGGCGAGATCGCGCGGATCGAGCACTTCGGTGATGATCGGCAGACCCGTGATCGCGCGCGCTTCGGAAAGGATCTCGAGCCCTTCTTTGCCCATGCCCTGAAACGAATACGGCGATGTGCTCGGTTTGAAGGCACCGCCACGCAAGAGCGTTGCGCCACAAGCCTGCACCCATTTCGCGGTCTCGATCAACATGTCGCGGCCTTCGACCGTACACGGTCCGGCCATCACGTGCACCACGCCGCCGCCGATCTCGGCCCCGTTGTTCAGTTTGACGATCGTATCGGCGTGTGCGCCCTCACGGCTGACCAGCTTGAACGACTTGCTGATCGGCATGACGCGTTCCACGCCGGAAAGACTGCCTAGCTGCGCCGCGAGGACATCTTTGTTCTCGCGCACGCCGAGGACGCCGATGATCAGGCGTTCCGCGCCCTGCGAGACGTTGACGTCGAACCCCATCGCCTTGATCTTTTCGACGACGGTGCGGGCTTCTTCGGCGGTAGCGCCGCGCTTGATGACGACGATCATGATTGTTGCATTGTCCTATGGCGCCTGTAAATCCGGCCGCAACGCCGCGGCGCCGCCCAGATAGATGTGCTGAATGTCGGTTTGTCCGGCGTCCGTGTTCACGAGCATCAGCACTCTGATGCACGCCGGCAATCCTCCCGGAACGACCATTTCATGGCTGCACAGCAGCGGAACGTGTTTCCAGCCTTGCGCTCGCGCGGCTTCCGCCGGATACGCCGCGTTGAGATCCGCGCTCGTCGTGAAAAACACTGCGGCGACGGATTCTGGTTTCAGCCGGTTCGCGCGCACGATCTCCGCGAGCAGCGTGCTCGTCGCATCGAGAATCGCCGCCCGGTCATTGGCTGCGGCAGTGACGGCACCGCGAATGCCCCGGGTGATCATGTGCGCCATACTTTGGCGTTAACCGGCGTTGCGACCTATCTGCAACTTGTCCAACGCCGCGCGTTCCGCGCTCGTCAACGTGCGGAACTTCCCCAACTTCAGGCCGCCCAAGCCGATAGGGCCGAACGACACTCGTGTCAGCGCGATCACGCGCAACCCTTCGTTCGCGCACATGCGCCGCACTTGGCGATTCTTGCCTTCGTGCAAGACGATGTCGATGACGAACGTGCCGTTCGGATTTCTGCGCGCAGGGCCGGCGGACAACCGTCGCAGACTGTTCACCGACGGTTCGGGAGAGACCGTGGCACGATAGCGCTTCTCGACGCCGTGCGACGGATGCGCGAGCACTTGCGCAAGCGCGCCGTCCGATGTGCAGAGCAGCACGCCGGTCGTGTCGGCATCCAGCCGGCCCACTGGAAATAACCGGCGGCCTTTGGGCATGAGCTCCGCGACGGTGTGCCGGCCGCGATCGTCGCTCATGGTCGTGACGACGCCCGTGGGTTTGTTGAGCACGAGCGTGACATGCGGCGCGGTTTGCGCGCCGATATGCTTGCCTGCGACGCGGACCTCGTCTCGTTCCGGATCGATCATCGTACCGGGCGCGGCCGTCTTGCCGTTGACGCGCACGCCGCCGGCAGCGATCAGTTCGTCAGCTTTCCTGCGCGATGCGACGCCCGCGTCGGCGAGATACTTGTTGATGCGGATGGCCATGCCGCTCTATTCCGTAGGACGGCGAGCTTCGCTTGCACGCCTTAGAGTGGGATTGCCGCTCGGCGATATGCCGCGCCGTCGAACACGTCACCCATCAGGATCCCATTCGAATACTGCATCATTGGACGCTGTGCAGTGGCTGGAAGCATGTAGGTGAGCGTGTATTGCGCAGAATCGCCTGCGGCGATCGGCGGTCGATCGGAGCCGTCACGCTGATCCGGTAGCGCGCGATACTGCCGGCCGGCGGAATCGGTGACAGAGGCGATCGCATCGCGCCATTGATAGTCGACAACCTTCGCGTGGTTGTCCACACGGATCGTCACTTCGTAGGCGATGTTTTCCTTATCCCGGTGCTTGACGACGCGCGTCACGGTGTACGAGAAATCATCTTGACGCACGGGTGTGCCGACTGCGATCACAATGGCCGGCAACGAATGAAAATAGAAAAGACCGATCGCGAAAATCACGACGGCAAGGATCGATGCTTGAAAAATGAATTTCACATTCACTTTGTATCACAAAGTAAACGGTCAGTCAAGGCTTCGAGTCGGATGTCGCACTTGGGGTCTTTCGGCTCAAGCAACTCACGTGTTTTCACCAGAAGAACAGCGCTGAGCGAACGGGCGCTTTGGCGTTCGAAGTCTTTCTTCATAGGAGCATAGTTCATGACGAGATTCCCGATCCGTACGCGCGCCGCATTTGGCGTGGCGATAGCAGCTCTGTTACTCGTGGCGCCGGCCGGTGCGCGCGCAGCTGCGTTCGGCAACGCATCCAGCCATGTGGTCACCGCCGATCAGGCGATCGCGCCCCTCGTCTCGATGCATCGCGTCGACATGCGGACGGCGCCGGCCGCCATCTATCAACCGCTTCGGCACGCGCCAGGCTTCATGCCGGAACTCAACGGCGTCAACGAGCAGACGTGGCTGGCACTCAAGCACGCAGCCGTGCACAATCCGTTCGCTCCGGTCAACGCGCACCCGATGATCGACGATTTCAATCTCACGCCTTTCACCCCACGCAAGTCGTCGAAATTTCTCGGCATGGCCGACTCCGCATCCACCTGCCCATACTTCGGCGGGTGCGAACCGCCGGACATGGCCATCGCCGCTTCATCGGCATGGGAGGTTCAAGGTGTGAACACGTCGATCGCAGTGTACAATACTGCCGGCGTGCTTCAGCCCGGTTGGCCAAAGAACGTTCAGACGTTTTTCGGCGTACCGAATCCCGGTTCGTGCGATCCGAATGGGCCGTTCTTGAGCGACCCGCGCGCACTCTACGATCCCACCGATGGCCGCTTCTGGGTGACGTTCCTCCAAGTCGAGGGCGCGTTCGGCCTCAACAACTGCCCAGAACAAACGCTGTATTGGACCGCGGTCAGCCAGACCAGCGATCCGAACGGCGCGTGGAACGTCTACACGTTCAACATGGCGTTCGGCACGACGAACGCCGCGGACTACACGCAGATCGGCCTCGACAATCAGGCGTTCTACTTCGGCGCAAACATCTTCGACCAGGGCGGCTCCCAGCTGTTGTACGACGAAGTGTTCGCCGCGAATAAATCGGCCATGGAAGCTGGCACGGCCACGACGCCGAAGGGCCTGAAGGACATCAAGATCGGCACGCTCCTCGTCGACACGCTTCAGCCGGTCATGGTGGAAGCGAACGGGGGTCCGTACCCTGCCGCCGGTCTCTTCATCGATTCGCTCAATTGGAATTCCGGCGGCTTCCGCTGCTCGGGCGGCTGCTCCGGCATCAACCTTTGGGCGATGGCGAATCCGCTCACGCATCCGAAGCTGACCGAATTCACGGTGCCGACCATCACCTACACGCTCGCGCCGCTTGCGACCGAACCCGGTTGTTCGCAGTGCATCGAAACGCTCGACACGCGCCTCACGGGTACGCCCGTCTACGCGAACGGCATGATCTCGTTCTCACTCGATAC
>DATBOZ010000060.1:0-2212 GCA_036561585.1 Candidatus Eremiobacteraceae bacterium
AACGCCGTTTGCGTTGTGTTTTAAGGAGTATCATGGTGAAGTTTTCATTTGCCGCAGCGGCGGTTTTCGTCGCTGCGATGATCGTCGGCATCGGCGCGGTGAACGTGCCTGCCTCAGCGACGACGATGTCGAATCCCGGCCCGGACTATTATCCCCAAGCGGCCGCCGCGTACTGCAAGAGCGTCGGCGGGATCGTCGAGACGCGGACCGCGTGGTATGGCACCAACGGACCGAATCCGCTCAGACTTGCGGGCGAGCGCAGCTGGTGTCAGTTCACGCTGAAGTCCGACGGGTCGCGCATCCATCTCTTGCTCGATACGTTGTACACGAAGCAGCCCACCCTCGCCGCGCTCGCGTACTACGCGATGCTGCAGCCCGGCAACTGTCAGGGCAACCCGGCTTCATGTTATTGTTCGCTGCTTGGCGGCTCCGACCAATTCGGTGGAACGACCGGCGCCGGCGGCGGGTGGGTCACCTTGGATCCACATTCGATCGATCAAACGCTCGAGGCGTGCATCTTTCCGGACATGTCATCGATCGATTCGTGGGGACTGACCTATCATAGTCAATCCATCATCCGCGGCATCGATCTTGGTACCGTCTTACGATTTAAGAATCCATTCAAGCACAAGCGGTAGACTAGTTCTTGCGCGGGGCCGCGGTCAGCGGTCCCGCAATGCTAGATAAACTTAGATCGTCGGCGCCGCTTCGAGACCGCTCTCTAACGGATAGCCGCGCTGTTGCCAATCGTGGATGCCGCCGGTCATGCATATCACGTTCGTGAGACCGCGCGCGGCGAGCGCGCTCGCGGCGACGCTCGCACGAGAACCGCTTGCACAATGCACGACCACCGTGCGATCGCGCGGAACGGCGTCTATCATGTGCATGATGCGGCCCGCCGAAAGCTGCGTCGCGCCGGGAATGTGCTCGAGCCGGTATTCGCCGGCGTTGCGCACGTCGAATATCGTTGCTTCGCCTGATTCCCATATCGTGCGCACTTCGTCGACATTCGCGCGCGTCAGCCGCTCGCTGGCAAGCCCAACCGCGTCAGGCGCGATCCATCCAATGACGTTGTCGAGTCCCACGCGGACGAGCCGGCGCACGAGATCGTCCACTCTTCCGGCTCGCGTCACGAGAACGATTGGCGCACCTTCCGGAGCGATCCACGCACTCCACGCCGAGAAGCGCTCGCCGGCGGGCACGTTGACGGCGCCGGGCACGTGGCCGATCGCGAAGTCATCATCCGAACGCGTGTCGATCACGAATGCGCCATTGGCCACAGCCGCGCGCAACGCCGCCGCATCCATCTCCACCGGCGACGGCATGCGGCGCAAGATCGGCATCCCGTCGCGATTCATGCGCTTCATGCGCGCGAAGTAGGTCGGCGCATCGGGCTGGCCGTCGAGCAGCTCGCGGACGAATCCGTCCTCATCGTTCTTGCGCAAGTACGGCGACCACCACGCGACGCGCCGTTCGTAACCGACGGTCGAACTCGGCACCGCGCTCAGCGCTTTGCCGCATGAAGAACCGGCGCCGTGCCCGGGCCATACTTGCACGAAGTCGGGCAATGTCAAAAACTTTTCGCGCAAACTTCTGAACATCGCGCGTGCGCCGGAATCCGCGGAACCCACGATGCCTGCCGCCTGCTCGAGCAGATCCGGTCTTCCGACGTCGCCGACAAAAACGAAATCTCCGGCGAGCATGAGCATCGGTTCGATAGCGTCGGCGCCGTCGTATACTAAGAACGAGAGATGTTCCGGTGTGTGCCCCGGCGTGTGCACCGCCTGGATGCGCACAGAGCCGAGCTGCAGCAGATATCCGTCGCGGATGATCTTGTGTTTGATGCCGTCGAGTCCGCCGTACTCCCAGCCCGGTCCACCGCATCCCGACAAAAAAAGCGTCGCGCCGGTCGTCGCTGCCAATTCGCGCGCACCCGAGAGATAGTCGGCGTGGATGTGCGATTCCGTGACTGCGACGATGCGGAGTTCTTCTCGCTCTGCCAGGTCGAGATACGTTTGGACGTCGCGGCGAGGATCGACGACGAACGCCTCGCCGCTCTCCGGACACCCGACCACGTAGGAGGCTTGCGCTAAGCCGTCTTCATAGATTTCGCGAAAAAACATCGGCCGTCTCCGTAAAGCGTGCGGTCATATGGTTGTCGCGGGCGCAGGCCCGGCGTTGCCTTCGCGACGACCGCAGGCCAGTCCGCGCA
>DATBOZ010000061.1:0-9675 GCA_036561585.1 Candidatus Eremiobacteraceae bacterium
GCGTATCCCAACAAATGATTTCAGCGAAGTCGACGTATTCGAAATTCTCGCGACGCATCACGCAAAGCAGAACGTGTACGGCAGCCGCGCCTGAGACGCGCAAGCGTACGTGGTGCCGGTCAAAGATCCCAGCCGAAGTAGACCTCCGCTTTACAGATCTTGTCGCCTCTAAACGTGAGGACCTCGGTGTTGCGAAAGCGACTGCCGTCGGTCTTCGTGCTCTCGTAGGTCACAACGACCTCGTCGGCCGATTCGATAAGTCGCTTGAAGTCAAAGGATGCGATAAGCTTCGAATTCGGCCAGCAGCGCTCGAAGTATTTCGCGCGATCGATGCCGGCGTCGGCTGGGCTAAAGAACGTGAAGTCCTCTGTCAGAAGGTTTTCGACGACGGTGCGATCTCCGGTCTCGTAGGCATGGTAACAATCGCGAGCAAGCTTGATACGGTCGTAGATGGACACCGTGCCCTCCTCCTAAGACGCGCTAACCGGCCTTACCGCATGACGTCGCCGAAGACAGAGACGCTAGATGGCCTGCGGCATCACTGTCATATTCGCGGATTTCGACGCGAGCGGAAGAAGATTTCGTCCATTCGATGGCTTGATCGTCCATATGCCCCATGACGATTCGTCGACCGTGCCAATCAATCGTCGGTCCCTTCCACCATGTCGCGCCGAAATCACCATAGTTGCCGCCGCTGTCGAACGTGTCCAGTGTCCAACTCATAGTTAGCGGAATATACGTCCAATAGAATTCTTCTCGCCACGCAGGCGCACTTCCAACAGCGGGATATTCGGTTTCCGCCTTCATCCACGCGTCGGCGAGAGCGGTCGTGACAACCATTGAAAAAGCGCGATCAGTGCCGCCAACGATATGCTCGTGGCATTGCCACTTTCCGATCAAAAAGCTCATCGACCGCATCGCCGTTGACCGCGAATCCGCAGACGGTGCATGCACCGTACCGCCGGCCGCGAGCAGCAGCAGCGCGGCGACGAGTACCATCAATATTTTTCGGCCGACCGTAAAGGTCGGCCCCACAGTGTTTGCAAGCTTAGACTCGGCCGCTGCCCGGCTGCGTCGCCGGCACGCGCGGAGCCCGCGAAATGCGGATGTACATCACCACGCCGAGGATGAACATCGCGATGGTGAGATACTGCGCGCCGGTGAGGCCCAACAACACGATGCCCGGTTCGCGGTAGAATTCCACGATCGTGCGCACCACGCCGTATCCGGCGATGAACGTCCAGAACACTTGTCCTTCGCGCCGGCGCACGCCGCCATGCAACCACCACAACAATGGAAGCACGACCACGAGCATGCCGACCGCTTCGAATAATTGCGACGGGTATCGATAACCGCTATAACCCGGAAAAACAAATCCGACCGGCGAGTTCGTGATGCGGCCCGGAAGTTCGCCGTTGATGAAGTTCGCGCATCGCGTGAGCGCAATCGCGACCGGCATCCACAGCGCGGCTTCATCGGCAACGGGATAGAACGGAAGTTTGTTGCGACGCAAAAAGAGCCAGATGCCGATGAGCGCGCCGATCAATCCGCCGTGAAATGCCATGCCGCCGTGCCAGATCGCGATGATCTCGAGCGGGTTCTGAAGATAATATGAAACGGGATGCCCGCCTGCCGAAACCGGCGTGAGCACATCGGCCAATAAAAAGAAGAGTCGTCCGCCCAAGACGACGCCGATCATGGCATAGACGACGAATTCCTGCGCCTGGTCCACCGTCATGCCGGTTCTGGATCGGCTGCGTCGACTCTGCAACTGGAGGTACACGAGCAGGGCGCCGATAAGGTAAGTCAACCCGTACCAGCGCACGGAAAAGATGCCGAGATGGAATGCAACCGGATCGATGTTCGGGTACGTAAACCAATGTTGGGTGGTTGCCAGCGCGGCGATCAATCCGACTCTCCTTCTCGTAGGAGGGCGAGCAACGCTCGCCCATAGATGGTAGGCACTATATAACCGTGAGTTCGAGTACCGAAACCGTTCGCGCGCCGGCGCTTCTCGTCGGCAGGCGCGACGTCATCATCCATTCTCTTTTTTTCATCCTCGGATTCACGCTCGTGTTCATCGCGGCGGGTGCGTCTGCGAGCGCGCTCGGCAGCATATTTGAAGAATATCGCACGCTGATAACGCGCGTGCTCGGCGTTGTGGTCATCTTTCTCGGCCTCAACATGGTCGGCCTGTTCCGCTTGCCGTTCCTCGCGATGGACAAGCGTCTCCAGATCCGCAAAGGCGGCGTGTCATACGTCGGTGACGTGCTCGTCGGCATCGGTTTTGCGGCCGGCTGGTCGCCGTGCATCGGGCCGATCTTGGCGGCGGTCCTGGCGATGGCCAGCGAAACGCAGACGGTCGGACAAGCCGTGTGGCTCTTGTTCGTCTACTCGATGGGCCTCGGCGTGCCGCTGCTCGCAACCGCGATCGGTCTGCAATACGTGCTTCCGTTTCTGAATCGCATCAAGCGGTTTTTGCCGGTGATCGAAGTGATCGCGGGCATGTTTGTCATCGCCACGGGCGTCGTGCTGTTCTTCAATCTGTTCTTGCGCGTCACCGCATGGCTCTACGGAACGTTCCCAAACCTTGCCAACTTGGGCACGGGACCTGAGGCCACCGGCGACGCGATTTCGGTCGGCGCGGTTTTCGTCGCAGGTCTCGTCTCATTCATCTCGCCGTGCGTGCTGCCGCTCGTCCCCGTCTACATCTCGTACCTCACCGGCCAGAGCATCGAGAGCTTGGTCGCGGCGTACGACGCTAAGAAGTAAAGGATCAATCCGCTGTCGATCATCTTTCTGATCATCGCCGCGCTCGTCGTGGCCGGTGATCAATATACCAAACACGTCGTCGCAACCACATTCATGCCTGAAGAGAGCCGCATCGTCATCCCGCACGTCGTCTATTTCACGTACGTGCAAAACTCGCACGGTGCGTTCGGTCTCTTCGGCTCGCATCCGTTGCTGCTGGCGGCGTTCGCATCGGCCGTGCTGATCGGATTTTTCCTCTGGTACCGCAGCACGGGCAGCGCCGGCATGACCACGCACATCGCATTCGGCTTGATCCTCGGCGGCGCGATCGGGAATATCGCCGACCGGATGCGGCTCTCGTATGTCGTGGACTTCATCGACTTCCGATGGTGGCCGGTCTTCAACGTCGCCGATTCGGCTATTTCGATCGGCGTGATCCTGCTCCTCATCCGCATGCTCATCCACGACAAGAAGGCTCACGCGGCGCAATGACGCGGGCCGTGACGTTCGACGCGACGGCGGATGACGCCGGCTTGCGCCTCGACGTCGCGGTGTCGCGCCGTGTGGATCGGTCGCGCACGACGTGTGCGCTGTTGATCCGCGGACGGCACGTTTTCGTGAACGGTGCCCCGGCGAAGGCGTCGTACGAGTTGGCCGCCGGCGATCATGTCGTCGTCGACGTGCCCGCGCCGACGGAACCCGACGCGCGCCCCGAAGCGATCCCCATCCACATCGTCTATCGCGACCACGATCTGTGCGTCGTCGATAAACCGGCCGGCATGGCCACACATCCAGCCCCGGGCAGTACGCATGGCACGCTCGTGAATGCGCTGCTTGCTGCGCTCGGCCCCTTGCCGTCGATCAACGGCGCGTTGCGCCCCGGCATTGTCCACCGCTTGGACAAAGACACGAGCGGACTGCTGGTGGTCGCCGTGAGCGAACAGGGGATGCGCGGACTTTCACGCGATATGGCCGAGCGTAAGATCGAGCGCGAATACGATGCGGTGGTATGGGGGCGGCTCGCACAGGAGCGCGGGGTCATCGATGCGCCGATCGGACGGGATCCGAACGATCGCACCAAATTCGCGGTTCGCGAGAACGGCAGGCGCGCCGTCACGCAGTATCGTGCGGCCGAGACGTTTGCGCTGCGATCCACCGAACATCAGCGCCGTTCGACGCCACCGGAAACGTTGGCGCTCATCCAACTCAAGCTCGAAACCGGCCGCACGCATCAGATCCGCGTCCACTGCGCGGCGATCGGCCATCCGATCGTCGGCGATCGCGCGTACGGCGGTGGCCGGCCCGCGCTCGGGATGACGCGTCAGGCACTGCACGCGGCGCGACTTCGCTTCAACCATCCGATCACCGGCAAGGCGATGTCATTCACCGCTCCGTGGCCCGAAGATTTCGCCGCGCTCGTCGAGCGATTGCGCGCCGGCGAGTCCGCATGACGCAATCGCGAAGCGCGTTCACCTTGCAACGCACCGACCGCGCAGCGCGCGCGGGGACGCTGCACACTGCACACGGCGATGTGCCGACGCCGGTGTTCATGCCGGTCGGAACGCAGGCCGCGGTCAAGGGCCTTTCGCCCGACGAGTTGCGCGCATGCGGCGCGCGCATCATCCTCGCCAACGCCTATCACTGCTACTTGCGACCCGGCGCTGCCATCATCGAACGCGCCGGCGGGCTGCACACGTTCATGGCGTGGGATGGCGCCATTCTCACCGACAGCGGCGGATTTCAAGTATTTTCGTTGAGCAAGCTTTCGCGCGTCGATGACGACGGCTATCACTTCGCCTCGCATCTCGACGGTTCGCGACACACGTTCACTCCCGAGTCGGTGTGCGCGCTCCAAGAAACGCTCGGTTCGGATATCGCGATGCTGCTCGATGATGTGGCCCCCGCTGGTGTGGATCGCGAACGCGCGGCCGATGCCGCGCGCCGCACGCTCGTCTGGGCCGAGCGCGCGCGCGTCGCAAAAAAGCGCGCCGATCAATTGACTTTCGCGATCGTGCAAGGCTCGACGTTCGATGAGCTCCGCCGCGCCAACGCGCGCGCGTTGGTCGCGCTGGACTTCCCGGGTTACGCCATCGGCGGGCTCTGGGTGGGTGAAAGCAAAGCGGAAAGCATTTCGATGACACGCGCGACGTGCGAGGAACTGCCCCAGCATAAGCCGCGCTACCTCATGGGCGTGGGCACGCCCGAGGATCTGCTCGACGGCATCGCGGCCGGCGTCGACATGTTCGATTGCGTCTACCCGACGCGCTGCGCGCGGCACGCGCTTGCGCTCACGTCGCGTGGCAGGCTCAACTTGCGCAACGCGAAGTTCGTCGACGACTTCACCGCGCTCGATCCCGAATGCGCGTGTGCAGCATGCAGCACGTTCACCCGAGCCTACATCGCGCACTTGTTCCGAGCGGGAGAATTATTGGCCGCACGGCTCGTGAGCATCCACAACGTCGCGTATCTGGTGCGATTCGCCGCGGAAGCGCGCGATGCGATTCTCGCCGGCCGCTTCGAAGACTACCGCGCCGAGCGGACGGCGCTGCTCGCGCAGCGATAAGCAGCGCTAATTACTGATGTAGTAGGGCGAGCAACGCGCGCGCCTACAGATTGCTGAGCGATGCTTGCCCTTATTCGACCGGAGGATTCGCGGTCCGCAGGCTGGAACGTATCGAACGCTTGAGCGATAGTGAAACCCCGGCGTTCGAGCGCCGCGTCGCGGACAACCTTCGGGCCGTGCGCGAGCGGATAAGCCGTGCACTGGCAGCGGCCGGGCGTCGTCCCGAGACCGTCGCTTTGCTGGCGGTGACCAAGGGGTTCGGACCGGAGGCTGTGACGGCGGCGATCGCATCGGGCCTGACGGACGTCGGCGAGAATTACCTGCAAGAAGCCGCAGCCAAATTCGCGGCCCTCGACCCGCATTCCATCGCGGCAGCACGACGCCACTTCATCGGCCGACTCCAACGCAACAAGTGCAAGCGCATCGTCGAGCTGTTCGACGTCGTCCAGTCCGTCGACGACATCGCGATCGCGACCGCGCTCGACCGGGCCGCTCGAGAAGCCGGGAAAAAACTTGACGTGCTCGTCCAATTGAACATCGCGTCTGACGACCGCGCCGGGGTATCGCCCGGCGAGGCGGCCGCATTCGCAAGTGCGGTGCGCGACCTGCCGAACCTGCGGCTGCGCGGCGTGATGGCGGTGGGGCCGGCGGATCCTGTGAAAGTTCCAGGTGCTTTCGCACAAGCGCACGCGACGTTTGCATCGTTGGGCGACGCATTCGACGGCGAGCCAATTCTTTCGCTCGGCATGACCGGCGATCTCGAGGCGGCCGTCGCGGCCGGTTCGACCATGGTCAGACTCGGGACCGCGCTGTTCGGGGAACGGCCGGTCAAACAAGTTTCCACGCCGGACGGCGGGGAAGGATAGCAAGGATGCTCTCAGCAGGCGTGTGGACCAACTTCAAGCAGTTCTTCGGCCAAGCCGAGGACGAGGATTTCGAGGACGAGTTGCTCGACGACGACGGTAGGTCGGCCATCATCTCGCTGCGCGACGCCAAGTCGTCGCGGCGCACCGTCGTGTCGGTGTATCAGCCGAAGCGTTACGACGATGTCACGGAGATCGCCGATTCGCTGCGCGCGCGACATCACGTCGTGGTGAATCTCGTCGGCGCCGACCGCACGTTGCAGCAGCGCGTCGTCGATTTTCTGAGCGGCGTCGTCTATACGATGGACGGCAAGATGCAACGTCTCGCCGAAAGCATCTATCTCTTCGTGCCGAGCAACGTGCATATCAACTCCAAAGACGCGGAACACGCGATGGGCGGCGCGTATGACGCCTACTAAGCGGGGATCGGTCGCGTGAAGATCACGCCGCTCGATATCGAGCACAAAGAATTCAAGAAGTCGCTGCAAGGCTATGCGCGCGAGGAAGTCGATCAATACCTCGACGAGGTCGCGGAATCGTTCGAAGGGGAGATCGCAGAGCGCGCCAAGTTGGAAGCCGAGCTTGCTGACCTGCGCGAGCGGGTCGCGCATTTCGACGCCATCAAGGAGACGCTGCAGAACACGCTTGTCCTCGCGCAGCGCACCGCCGATGAAGTGAAGGCGAATGCGCATAAAGAGACCGACCTGATCAAACAAAAGGCCAAACTGGAAGTCAGCGATGAACTCCAGGAGATGCGCCACAAGCTCGACGAGAGCAAAGCGGAATTAGCGCGCATGCACGATCAGGTGGCGACGGTCAGACACGATCTGCGATCATTTCTCACGCGGCATCTCACCCTTATCGACGACCCAAAAGGACAGCAGACCCCGACCAACGCCAAGGCGTGAGCTCGCTGGTCGCTGTTCTCGTGAAGCCGGGCTCAAAGAAGCCTGGCGTTGTCATTTCAGGGGAGATCGTGACGGTGCGTGTCCGCGAGGCCGCGGTCGAAGGCCGCGCAACCGAAGCCGCGCGACGGGCGATCGCGGCGGCGATTCGGGTGCCGCAGAGCGCAGTGACTCTGATTCGCGGCGCCAGTTCACGCCACAAGTCCTTCGCGATCGCGGGATTGACGAAGGCCGAAGTCCTGCGCCGCCTACTAACCGTGTAGTGCCGACCATTATGGTCGGCTGGCCGATGATAAACATCGGCACTAAAAAAAAGGGTGAGCGTTGCTCACCCTACTACCGAGAAGGCCCGCCGATGATAAACATCGGCACTACAGGCGGTCGGCGCTACATGTGCGGTGCCGACATGGAGGGCGCCGACACGTTTGCCCCAAGCGATCGCAGTACGTCGGCTGCTTTGATCGATGTACGTCGGTCTGCGGCGGCAGCGCGAGCGCGTAACTCGCTCATCAACGGTAAGCGCTCGTCGCGGATGCCAAAGGGCGTAGCAACGATCCGGTACGAAAACGCGATGTTCGATCGACCCTCTTGGCTTTCGCGAACGTCGAAACCGGTCATCGCTTTATCGATCACATAGAGGCCGCGATTGTCGCCCTCGGGAGTGATGAAGACCAAATAGCGCGACCCGCGTTCGACCGCGGCGCCGAAATCCGGACGGATGTTGACGTGGGCGCGACCGGCGATCAGCTGAGCCTCGCCGAAGTCTTCAATCGTCGGCTCGGTTTGTCGAGGCGCGTATTCGGCGACGTCCACACCGCGCTGCGTCTTCGACGAAGTGACCTGCAAGCCGCCACTCGTCACCGTGCCTTTCACGGTGAGATTGCCCAGGCAGTCCAAGGTCATGAGCAGGTTTGAGGTCGGCGAGAAGCCATCGGCCGCTTGGATCGCCGCGCCGCCGTTCTCGCAATACGCGGCGACTGCCGGCGCGAGCGGTGCTCCCGGTGCTGTCGGCGGCGCGATGCTGATGCCCGCCACGCCGGTGCCGGGGCTAAAACCGGCGACGCCAAAATCCAATCCGCCGCCATCGGTCGATTCGTCGATACCGAAAACCGCCGCGCGATGCTGCTGATTCATCGAGCTTGGATTTGTCGTGATGCCGCGCACGCCGTTGCCGAGGGTCGAGAAGCCGAAGACGCCGGTGCCCGCAAACGTGCCGCCTTCAACACCGAGATTGAACTGGCCGGTGTCGTTGGACTGGTCGAAACCTTCCACGCCGGCGGTGCCGTACATATCGGAGAAGCTCGGATTCGTCGTCTGACCATACACGCCGGCGTGGATCTTGGAGAAACCGGACATACCAAAGCCCGTTCGAGAGAAGCCGAGCAATCCCGTGCTAAAGTTCTCGGGGCCCACTTGCGGGGACGTGTCGACGCCGCGCACGCCCGCGTTGATATGCCCCTCACCGCCGTGCGTGCTCGATGCTCGCGTTGCGCCGTCGACGCCTGAATCGTTGTGAGACAGACCGCGGATCGCTTCACCCGGGCCGATGTTCACGACGTCGACGCATGGCTGCGACGTCTGGCAATTGGATTGCGGAACCGTCTCCGACGCCTTGCCGCTCGCGGACGTCAACAGCGCGGCGGTCGCGACAGCAGCCGCTAAGCAACCCGCCGCGGCAATAGAAAAAATGGACCTACGAGTGTGTGCATTCATGAAGATTCTCCCAAGCGCAACGCGATGATGTCCTGGGAGAAGCGTACTGCAGGGCGCTCACGGAACGCTCACGAGGCGGCCGGCACGGATATGAATGGGTTCGGAGCTCTCGTGGGACAGCCTCACACCGCGCTGACGCACGACGCGCGTGCGGTCAAGAAGCGTGTCCGTTGCGCTCCGAATGGACGAGCGCCGCAAGCGATGGCGAAGGTTCGGCAGCCAACTCGCGCGCGAGAAGCTCCCTGTAGGCGCGAAAATCACGCTGACCCTCGCTGACCGATCCAGCGCCAAGGTGCGCGCGGATGGAGAGCTCCCACCCGGCCTCATCGAGGTCATCTGCCGCGATGAGTTCTTGCGCGCAATCAAGCGCCGCCTTGTGGTCTCCCGATCGCATCCAGTGCTCGCCGAGCCGCAAGCGAGCGGTGCGCGCAACGGCCGCAACGCGGACTTCGATGGGGCCATACCACTCCCACGATGCCAGCGGCGTGGGTCGCTTGGTGCCGAAGACGTGCCGAAGGGCATCAAGTTGCACGACCGCAGAGGCTTGCATTGTTTTGACGGGCGCCACTTGGCGAAGGAAGTGCTCCGCGTGCCACAAGTCGACCACCACCCCCGGCCGCAATCGATAGCCTTGCGCCAGATTTTCGATCGCCGACGGATCGCCAAGCCTGCCGCGCAGTCGATGGATGCGCGATTGGAGCGATCTGACCGCGCTCTGCTCGTCATGGTCGGGCCAGAGCATGTCGGTCAATTCCGGTACCGATTGCGACCGTTGTTCGCGGGCCAGCGCGAGCAGCAACGCAAGCTCGCCCTCAGCGAGGGTGATCGGAATCCTTCCCCTGCGCACGGCGCCCGTCACGAGACTGACGGACAGCGTATC
>DATBOZ010000062.1:0-20245 GCA_036561585.1 Candidatus Eremiobacteraceae bacterium
GTTCGTCACGCCCGACGGCGACAACAACGGCCTTTACGTCACCGGTAAGTCGGCGCACGGATTCATCGTCCGCGAAGCACGCGGCGGCAGGTCGACGCTCGCGTTCGACTATCGCATCGTCGCCAAGCCGATAGACGAAAACGGCGCTCGGTTGCCGCTCGATACCTACGCGCCGGCCCGATTTGCGCGACCTCTTCAAACGGGCGTGGATGCGAAGACCCTGCTCCACCGCATGTCGGTGCATACGCGCACCGGATCGCCCACGGGCGCCACACGTGTGCGCCCGAAATATCCCCAATAGAGAGAACCGCTTACGAGGCGACGGGCGCGGTCGAGAGATCGCGCCTGTTTCTTCCTCAAATAATTGGCCGACGATAAAGGTCTGCCCACCGACCATGTCGGGATCACGCAGCTCGCGAAACGGGATCGTTTCCAGTTACGTTAGGTAAGCAGCAAGGGGGATGCACATCATGTTTTCACTCGTATTGACGCTCGCTGCGCTGGTCGCACCCGTGCCGCTCGCGCCGACGGCGGTCCAGCCACTCACACGCTACCACGTGCTTGCGCCGAATCAAACCACAGCACAGCAAGTGCAGCAATTTCTCTCAACGCCGGGATCACTCGTGATCGACTTTCCAGCGCCTTCGGGCGGATCGCTCATGGCCCGCGCATCGTATCACGGGGCGGTCACTGTTGGTGGGCTCTCGTACTACACCGAACCGAAGCGTCCAGGTCAACCTTGGGCGACAACGCCGCAGATGTATCAAAACAAATACGTCGTACCGCCTGTCACAGGAACGCCTTATGAGACCGAGCTCTACGTCGGCAAGTGCAGCGATGCGCTGAACAGGAAAGAAGTATATCAGTGGCAGCTCACCGATTTCGCAATCGCGCACTATCAGTCTGCGACTCCCGGAATCGGAGACGCGTGGATGTCGTTCGTCAATGGCGAAATCGCGCACATGAGGAAGAACGGCTGGTCGTTCACCGGAGAGGGGCATAGCTACAATCCGGTCGCGCGCTACAGTTCGACGTCGTGGCGTTTCACGCGTTCGTCGCCGGGCCGAATCCGATCGCTGTACGTATCGCTGACGAACGCCGGTCCAGTTCGTCTCACCGAGACCGAGTACGCGTTCGACCAAATCGCGCAGTAGAGAAGAACCTACTCGCCGAAGCGGCCCGCATGGTCCCCTTCGTCGATCTGAAACGACAGCACGCCCGGATCGGCGCGGCAATGCGCGCCGCGATCGCGGGCGTGCTCGACGATTGCGGCTTCGCGCAGGGACGTGACCTCGACGAATTCGAGCGAGAATTCGCAGCGTACGTCGGGAGTGCGCATTGCGTCGGCACCTCGAGCGGCACCGCCGCGTTAAAGCTCGCGCTCGAATCGCTCGGCGTCGGACCGGGCGACGAGGTGATCGTCCCCGTCAACACGTTCGCCGCGACTGCATTTGCCGTCACCGCGAACAACGCCACCCCAGTCTTCGTCGATGTCGAGCCGGACACGCTCCTGCTCGGGATCGACGCCGTCGTGGCTGCGACCACCAAACGCACGAAGGCGATCATGCCCGTGCACCTCTTCGGGCAAGTCGCGGACATGGATCCGATCATGCGCTTTGCCCGCGAGCGCGATCTGTTCGTGATCGAAGATGCGGCGCAAGCGCACGGCGCCGACTACAAAGGCACGCGAGCCGGCAACATCGGCGACGCGGGCTGCTTCAGTTTTTATCCCACGAAGAACATCGGCGCGCTCGGTGATGCGGGGGCGCTGATGACGAACGATGCAGAGCTTGCGCGCGTCGTGCGCACCAAGCGTTGGCTCGGCCAAGACAAGGCGACGCGCTACCACCATGACATGCTCGGCGAGAACAGCGTTCTCGATACCCTGCATGCAGCAGTGCTGCGCGTGAAGCTTGCGCACCTCGATGCGTGGAACGACGAGCGCCGAACCGCAGCCGCGCGGTATCGCGGGTTGTTCGACGAATCGAGCGGCGTTGCGATGCTCGCAGAGCGCGGCGACGGCCGCCATGTGTACCATCTTATGGTCGTCCTCGTCGATGACCGCACGCGCGCCGAAGCGGCGTTACGCGAAGCCGGCATAGGCTACGGCATCCACTATCCGATCCCGCTGCACAGGCAGCCGGCATTCGCCGGGCGAGCGATCGCGCCAGGTCCGTATCCGGTTGCGGAAAACGCGGCCGCCAGAATCCTCTCGTTGCCGATGTTCCCCGGAATCACGCACGAAGAAGTCGCCGAGACGGCGGACGTGCTGCGACGCGCCGTCGGCAAGCGCGCGGTCGGCGCGCCGCGCCGCTGAAACGAGCAGTCGGACTCATCTACTTCGCCGGCGCACTTGCCGTGCTCGTCGCTGCCGTCTTCGGGAATATTTCGTCAGGCTGGCGCGATGTCATCGCAGGGTGGGGAGCGGCCGCAGCACTCGTCGCGCTCATCGCGCGCGCACTTGCGCAACGAGATGCAGTAGAAACGCCGGTTGTCGTGACGATGCTCAACGCATGGTGGGCGACCGCCCTCGGCGTCGCTGCATGCGGCTTTGCGATCTGGCCGTGGGTAGGCCACGGTGTGCCCGCATTCGCGCACGACTGGAAGTGGCCGCTCCTGTCGGCGCAGTTGGATGCGTGGCCGTCGATTCTCCGTTCGCTCTGGCTGCCGTGGGGTGCGGGCGCGCCCGCGGTGCAAGAGGTTGCGCAATATCCGATCGTCTTGTTCGCGTGGATAGCCGGCAAGGTGCTATCGCCTGCGTGGTCGCTGTATCTCATGCTCGCGCTGCTCTTCGTGATCTGCGCGACCGGCGCTGCGCGCTGCGGCCGCGCATTCGGCCTCGAACGCTCGTGGCAAGCGTTGCTCGCATTTCTCTATCCATTAGCACCCGCGGCGACGAACCGCTTGAGCGCCGGTCATCTGCCGTGGCTTGTGGGATACGCGCTCGTTCCTTGGATGATCGCGCTCGCCGTTCAGCGTGCGCCTTCGTGGGCACGAGCCGGGCGATTAGGTGTGTTGTGGGGTTTCGCCGCCGCGCAAGTGCAGTTTTTGCTGATCGCGCCGGTCGCACTGTTGGCCG
The DNA here is from genome assembly GCA_036561585.1 of Candidatus Eremiobacteraceae bacterium. GTDB lineage: Bacteria > Vulcanimicrobiota > Vulcanimicrobiia > Eremiobacterales > Eremiobacteraceae > JABCYQ01. The sequence continues at coordinate 3,080 of DATBOZ010000062.1, forward strand.
CCGGCCGGCGAACATGGCGTTGGGATATCGCGCTCGCAGCGGCGATCGCGTGCGGTATGCAAGCGCCGATGATCGCGGCGCTTTTGTGCGGACATCCCGCCACGGCGTTCGCGCCGGCGCATGCGAACATCGACTGGCAGCTCGCGCAGAGTTCGCGCGCCACGATTGCACTCGCGGGCGCAGCCGACCCTGCAGGCTACTTCCAATCGTTTGAACCGAGCGCGGAATTGTTGTTGGCGCCGCTCATCGCGCTCGCATTCTTCGGGGCATTCGTCACGGCACGCGCGGTGCCGCTCGCCATTTTGTGGATTGGATCGGCGCTGTGGGTCGCGGGGATGCGCGGTCCGTTGGCGCCGATGTTCTCGAACGCATTCAGCCACGTTCTCGCGCTCTCCGCGTTTCGGGAGTTCAGTCACGTCGCCGTGCTCGTGATGCTGCCGATCCTCGTGCTTGCGGCATTCGGTGCGCGCGCGTTGGGCGGCAAGCGGATCGCCGCGGGGCTCGCCGTATTTGCGGTCGCGTGCGTGCCCGCAGCATGGCCCGGGCTCACGGCGAGCGCGGCACGTCTCGACGCGCCGGTGCGAGTCGAGTATTCTTTTATTGTGCCGGCGATCGCCAATCTGCCCGGCAACGGCGCTGTGCTCTGGATGCCGAGCGTGCAGCCGATGCGGATGGCACAGACACGTGGCGGGGCCGACTCGCTGGCATTTCCGATCGGCGATCATCCACCGTTTGTGGAATACCGGCCGTCGGTGCCGCTCATCGTCGCGACGCGCGCGCTCGCAAATGGCGATCGCGCGGCGTGCGGTCTGCTCGCCAATCTCGGCATACAAGCAGTCGTGATGCGCGCGAACACCGAGACCGTTCCATCGCTGCGGGGCGCGGCTTCAGCCGCACAAGAGGCGGTGACGCGCGCGCAATATGCGGCGCAGCGCGTACCGGCGCCGGTACGCAGCGGTTTGAAAAGCCTCGCGGTCCTCGGAGAAGTATACGCATACAGCGTGCCATGCTATCGGGGAACGCTGACGTGGGCGCAGGCAAGTGTCGTGCGCGGTGACTGGACGACGCTCCATGCGCTCGCGCGCGGCGGCGCGTCCGACGAGATCACGTTGCCGCCGGCGCCGCCGCCGGGCGTCGTCGCCACAGCGCCGCCTCGTTCGACGTACCAGACGGACGAGATCACGCGCGATTGGGTGCCGCTGTCGCAGGCCGACGCGTACGCAGATCGTTTCGCGGGTGCCTTTGATGATGTCGCGATCACCGCGCGTCCGGACGCTCCGTTGGACGGAGCGGCCATGCTCGCATCCGGCGGCAACGGCCCGTATGCATGGATGAGCGCCGCCAAACTGCGCGGTCTGCTGCGCCGCGGACCGGTCGCTGTGTGGCAAGTCGGCCAAACCGGCGGCGTTGATACGCGAGACGCCACGCTCGACACACTCGCGACCGCGAGCGGACATCGCGCGATCTCCTACGCGCTTTTCAAACGCAATGCCTCACTGCAATACTCCGGACCCGCACCGCCGCAAGGGAGCCTCGTCGTTCTGCACCAACACTCGTCCGGTGGCTGGCAAGCTCTTGTCGACGGGAACGCGCTTGCGTCCTATCCTGCTGACGGTTTTGCCCAGGGGTGGATCGTCGATCGTCCGGGGACACTCACCGTGCGCTATGCCGCACCGCCGATCTCGCTTTTGTGGGGCATCGTCGCCGCTGCGATCGCCGCGGCGATCGCGATGGCATTCGCACGCCCGAAGCCCGAGACGACTGCTTGATTGATGCTTGACCGTTTTCGAGCGCTGAGCCGTCATTGGCCGATACTCCTACCGATCGCGTTCGAATGCGTTCTCTTCCACGCGTGGATCGGCAGCGGGCTCGTGATCGGCAGCGACTGGGTGCGCCGCAGCCAAGATGAACTGCTCTCGTTTTTCCCGTGGCCGCACGCATGGAGCGGCGCGCAGCAGATCGGCGAAAACCAAGAAGTCTACATGACGTCATTTCCCATCTTCGCGCTGTGCGGCCTGATCGCGAAACTGGGCGGCGGTTGGGAACTCGCGGAGCGGTTGTGCTACCTCTGGCCCTACCTCATACTCTCGGTGTGGGGCTCGTACGCGCTCGGTTACCGGCTCACGCGTTCGCCGCTTGCGTCGGCCGCCGGCTCGTTTATCTTCATCACCAGCACCTGGACGGTTGCGCTCGTCGAGCGCGGCGGCATTCCGTCGATCGTCGCGGCGGCGATCATCCCGTTCATCGCCATCGCAGCGCTGTCGTTCATCGATAAGCCGTCGCCGCGCAAAGGCGTGCTGTTGTCGGCGCTCTTCCTCGTGCAGATGACGTACGACTTGCGATACGTGTACATCGCGATCGTGCTCTGCGCGATCATCGGCATCGACCGTTTGATCCGGGATGGCTCGCTGCGTCGACTCCGCCTCGCCGTGCCGGGCATGGTCGCGGCAGCCATCGCGTTGCTGGGCTTCAACCTCTATTGGATCGTGCCGCAGATCGTCTCGCCCGCGCAAGCGCCGCCGGGCTATGGATCGACCTTCGACTACACGGTGACTTCGGCGTACATGTCGATGACGCACAGCCTCGCGCTGTTCAACGCATACTTCCACTGGGTGGCCGACGACTCGCCATTCCAGGCGGCGCCGGTCGATCCGTCGTTCTACTTCCTTCCGGTACTCGCATTCCTCGGACTCGCGCTCTCGTGGCGGCGGCGCTGCACGCGCGCGATCGCGTTCGCCGCATTTCTCTGTATCTTGCTGGACTCGGGACCCAACCCGCCGCTTGGGCCGATCAACGTCTGGATCTACGCGCACGTGCCCGGCATGTCGCTGTTCCGCGACATCACGAAGTGGATGTCGCTGCACAGTCTTGCGTATGCGATCGCACTGACGCTCGGGTTGTCCTCGTTGTTCGCGATCTTGCGACGGCGCCTCGGAAAAGTGAACGCGCAACGCATGGCCGTCGCGACGCTCGTGGTCGTGACCGTCGGGTATACGTGGCTCATGCGCGATGCATTCAATCCGACGCGCTACCGGAGTTTCACATCCGAACCGCGCCCGGCAGACGTCGTGCAGCTCGAGAACTTCCTCGATAGCGGAGCCGATTTCTACCGCACGCTGGTGTTCCCGCGCGACATCGAGCCGATGCGCGCCGGCGAGCGCCATCCGTACGTCGAGGCGCAACAAGTGGCCAACGGGGCGGGATACGACGGTTTCCGCGACTACGATTCCGACTGGTCGTCGATCTTCTGGTTCTACTCGTCACCGTTCATACCGGACCTGATGCGCGAACTCAACATCCGCTACGTCGTGGTGCCTTATGACGACGATCGCATCGTCTACAAACTTGGTCTGACGTATACCGAGTTCAACGAGGCCATCGATTTTCTGCACTCGCGGCCATGGCTGAAGTTCGATCGTGTGATCGGACGCCATTACGTGTTCGAGGTCCGCAATTGGACACCGGTGCGCGGATTTATCGCGCCCGCGCCGGTCGTGCTCAACGGCAGCGGTGAATCGATCGACGCGTTGATGCGCACGCCGTTTTGGTCGAGCAGAGCGGCCGTGCTGCTCTCCGGGCAAAATCCGGACCCGAACCTGCTCGCAAAAATTCCGAACGTCATCGACGGCGCGCAGCTCGTGAACCGCGACGACTACAGCCCTGACGATTATGCGCGTGTCGTCGCGCAGCTCCACTCGTACACCGCATTCGCCGACGCTGCGCCGCTCGCGTATCGCGGTTTTGCGGCGACGACGTCGGCCATGACGTCGAACGTCAAGAATTGGCGCGCGCCAAAACTGTTCAACGTCGCATTTGCGACCCGCGCACCGGCGCGGACCGACATCAACCTGCTCTATTACGAGCCGCGCGAATTGCCGGGCGATGCGATGCGCGTTGACTTCCGGCAGGTCGCGACGATTCCGCACAAGGTCACGGAGTCTCGCGCGCCCGTCCTCTTCAACGACATCAGCGACGCGAACCAGCAATACTCGACGAACGCACCGGGCCTGATCGCGGTCGTGCCCAACGCGGGCGGCGTCGAGCTGAGCACCGATAAGGGCCTTGGCGCGGGCGCGTGGTTCGGTTTCTACGGCGTGGCGGGCACGATCACCGTGACGAACGCGATTCCCGTTGCGGAGCGCGGTGATCTGCTGCTGCCGGCATTCGTCTCCGCAACGCAACTGCCCCTGAGCGTCAAACTATCGCTCAACGGTCTCGTCACCGAGTTCACCGCTCCGCCGCGGTCCCTTGGCTGGCTGCTTGGCGGCGGTCAACCGATCGTGTTGCACGACGTCACCTTGTATCCCGGCACGAACAACATCCAGGTCACGCTCGGCCTCGACGACACCACCGGTGACCTTCGCAATCAAGTCACCATGCTGTTGCGCGGCGATCTGACGGTCTCACACCAACAGGCGCTGACCGCCACCGCCGATCAACGCCCGCTCGGCGTGACCGTCTTCCGCTCGCAAGAAGGGCTCGTGCTCTCTGCACAAGCCGACGCGCCGACAGAGATCGAGCAGCGCGCGGCCTATCCCGTCTTCGACCGGGTCGACATTCCGCTCGACGAAGAGCCATTTCTCGACATCGATTATCTCGCACCCGCGAATACGGTGATTCTGCAACTTGAGGTCACGCTGCGCAGACCGGCGGACGGCGCGCGATTCCGCTATCTCGAGAATCTCAATCCGTACGACACGCATTACTTCGGCGATATCCGGCTTGCGATCGGCAAAGCGCTCGACGCCGAATTCCGGCGCAGCCTCGACTTGCATCGCGACGACCCGGCATGGCTTCGCAAGCATCGCCTTGCGGATGAAGGTGACGGCGCCGCTGCGTACGAGATGACGGGCGTCTTCCTGACGATCGTCAAGCCGGCCGGCGCCGAGTCCGCCGGCGGCCCTGGCGGCCGCTTCGTCGCGCACCTCGGCAGCGCGAACCTTTCGATCGGGAGTCCGTGGATCGGCCCACGGGTGTCGGAGCGCGTCGCCGCGTCGGCCGACATGAGCGGGATCACGCTCTCGAACGGCATGAGCGTCGAAGGGATGCGGCTCCTGCAGTTGGTGCCTGACAAGCGCTTGCTGCAGCTGACGTTACAACTTGCCGATTCTCCACGCGCCGTGGATCCCGGGAACGGCTTGCTCGGCGATGAAGCGACGTTCTCGCTTGCCGACGGTTCGCAAATGCAAGGCGTGGTGACGCGCGAGTCGGGCGGCACGGTGACCATCGATTCGAAATCGCGACGCTTCGCCGTGCAGCGCAGTGCGATCGTGAAGATCGTCGATGCGGCTCGCTACGTGTCGCAATCCGCGAAGGTGACCATTCCGATCGAAGCGCCGGCTGATGCGCACTATCTGCAACTGCTGATCTCGACGCCGCGCCAGCTCGAAACGCACATGCTGCTCGGTTTTTCCACATCGTCGAACGGCAAAGTGAATGCCGTCGTGTTTCCGGGGCGCCAGCCGGATTACACGACGACCGAAGAGGCGATCCCAAATCAGTGGGTGACCACGCAACCTTCGCCGTTTGAAGTGCAATCCATCAAACTCGGCGAGCCGCGGGACTTTGCCGACATCGCGGCCGACTACGGCGCGGTGTGGACGCAATACCGCATCGATTTGCAGCAAGTGAAAGATTACCGGCTGCAGGGCAATCCTCGGGCAAAGCTCGTGCGCATCTACCTCACGTTCGACCCGCTTCCCGGCTTGTCGACGGCGAGCGGCCAACTCGCGCGCATCGCGATCGGCGGCGTCGAAGCGATCATGGGAAGCAAACAGCGACAGGCGCCCAACACCTTCCTCGGCCAATCCTCGATCACGCTCGATGAGACGCCGATGCACGCTGCGACGTTGCAAAAGCCTGCGGATGTAGAACTCTATACGGCGCAGGCGCCCTCGCTCGTCCTCCCCGCGGGCGTGCACGCGCTTGCGTCGCGATCGACGCCGCCGTGGCGCGTCGATGCCGCGCTCCTCTCGCAAGGAACGCCGAAGACGTTCGCAACGGCCGACCTTACCGGCTTCAGGATCGTGACGCCGACGGAGTACGAAGGCCGCGTCGATTCGCACGGCGGGCTGCTCGTCCTGACTGAAGCGTACGATCGAGGCTGGCAGCTCGCACTCGTCGCCGACGACTTCCACCCGACCGGCTTTGCGCTGCTCGACTACGTGCGCTTGCGAGCGGCGGCGATTCCGGCCGCCGATCATCATCCGGTGGACGATATGCTCAACGGCTGGTGGATGCCCGCAGGTAGACAGCACCTCGTCGCACTCTTCGTGCCGCAGGCGGCGGTCGAACTCGGCCTGCTCCTGACCCTGCTCTTCGTGGCAGGCCTGATCGCCGTGCTGCGCAGGTGGCCGTCATGGTGAACATTGCTCCGAATTCGAAGCGGCGATCCAATCTCGCGCGCAACGCGTTCATCGCATTCGTCGCGGCAGGCGCGCTGCTGCTCTTCGCTTCGGCGCGCGCGCAAAGCATCGCGCTGCCGGTCGCGGGCATGATCGCATTGTTGCTCCCCGCCCCCGCGTTGCTGTTGCGCCGCTGGCGCCGGCCGCCGCTCTATCTTTTGGTCGGCGCTATTTACGCACTGCTCGCGGGCATCGTGCGACTGGCGGGCAACGACGTGACGACCATCGTCAGCACGGGCTTCGCGCTTGCCGCGTTCTTGCTGCTCGGCGCCGCGGTCGCGATCTCAACGCTGAGCGATACGGCCGCGGCCGCGCGCGCGAAGGCGGAGCTCGCGCCCACCGCCATCGATGCGTTTGTCGGGCAAGCGGTTTCGGCGCGCGGCTTGCGGATCGTGGCGTCGATCGCGTTCGGTCTTGCGCTGCTGGTCGCGATTTCCGCCGGGGCGCCGGGATTGGTCTGGGGCTCGCACGCAATCGGGCAACTCGCGACGCTAGCCGCACATCCGGCGTTGGGCTGGTCATGGGGCACGCTGGTCGCGTTAGACGGCATCGCGGGTGGGATCTTGGTGTATCTCATCGCGTCCAGGCTGGGCGCGAGTTTGCCCGCCGGCGTCATCGCAGGGTTGCTCTGGGCGACATGCCCTGCGCGTGAGTGGCCGCTATCGTTGACGCTCGCCCCAACATTTCTCATCCCGGCGTTCTGCTGGGGAATGATCGCATCCGTCGTCGGGCGCCAATCAGTACTAGGGCGAGCATCGCTCGCCCAACTCACACTCACCGTGGCTGGTGCCGCATTGTTCCTCGCGACGCTGTTCGCGCCGGTCGAAGCCATCGCGATGCTCGCGATCGGTGCAGCGCTGACGCTCGCCGACCCTGACACCCGCGACCGCTTACGACGCCACGTGTTCTTGTGGGTTCCGTGGGCCGTCGCTGCGTTCGCGTACGTCGCGATCTTCTCGCAGCGCGTCGCCGCGTCGCTTTCGGCGTCAGGCGCAATGCTCGGTTCGCCCGATACCATCCGGGGCTTGGCCGGCGACGGATCACCGCCGTGGGAGGCAGCGGTGCCGGCGTCGATGCTTGCGCCGTTGTTCGCCGCCGAACATCATGCAGGTGTGGTTCTCGCGCTGTGCATCTCGCCCGGCATCGCCTTGATCGCGCTTGCGCTCGCCTTTGCAATTCTACGGCCGGGCGCACGCGAGTTCGCGCTCGCGAAGGCGGCGGCGCTCGGTCTTGTGTTTTCGCTGTACGCGGCGCTACCGTCGCAATGGAACGGCGTCGCATTGCCGACGCCGGCGGCCGCGCTCGCGGCGCTGGTGCCCAGCTTCGCCGGCATCGCACAGGCTGGGCTTGGCATCAGTCTGTTCTGCGCACTCCTCGGCGCGCTCGCGCTGGACAAACTGTTCGCGCAACCGGCAGGGCCGTGGCGCACGGTCGGTGCGGGATTCGTGGCGCTCGCGATCGTCATCTCCGTGTTGCCGGTCGGCCCAGGTGCGTCACGCGTCAATTCGTCCCAGACGATCGCCGCTGAAATGTGGGCGGCGCAAAACCCGAACGGCGGCTCGATCGCATACTATCCGATGACGGATGCGGCAACGCCCCGCGGCGCCGAACTCGCGTATGTGGAATCGATCGCGCGAGCGAACGTCATCGATCTGCATTTATCGGCGGCCGAACGAGCGTCGCTCGCCGATATCTCCGGACCGGGCGTGGCCGCGAGATTGCGCGCGCGCGGCGTTCGCGTGGTCATCGTTGAGGAACGAGCCTACGGCGATCCGCTGGTCACACCCGCGCTCGCGAGCTGGATCTGGCTGCCCGGCGACCTGCGCACCGCGCGCACGCAAACACCGCAAGTCCCGAACGAGCTGTCGCCGATCCAAGCGTTTGACGACGGTGCGATCGTCGTCTACAAGCTCTGAGGGCGACGGTTCGATGATCGGCGAAGCAACGACCGGATGAGCGCCAGCGTCCCCAAATTCACCTTCATCGTTCCGGTCCGAAACGAAACCGCGCGGATCGATCGTTGCCTCGCGTCGATCCGCGGCCAAGAGTACCCGGCGGACAAGATAGAGATCATCCTGCCCGATCAGGGCTCGACCGACGATACGCGCGAGAAAGCGAGAGGCTATGGCGCGCTGGTCACGGAGAATCCAGCGCAGCGCGCGATCTTCAGCATGCCGGCTGCATTTCGCCAGGCGACCGGCGATCTGATCTGCGTGATGGCGGCCGACAACGTGGTCCGGCCCTCGTTCGCGCGCCGGATGGCCGAGCCGTTCGAAGATCCGTCGGTTCGCTTCGCGTTCGCGCACGTGACCGACGACCGCCCCGACTACGCGCTCACCACGCGTTACTTCAATCGCTTCACCGACCCGTTCAACCAATTCATGTATGGAGCGGCGTGCAACTCGCGCGAGTTCCACAAAGCGTACGCGCCGCTGCGCACGACACCGAATTTCGCGCTTTACCGCTTTCCACCCGAGCGGCCGCCATTGCTCGCGATCGCGCAAGGTGCCGTCATCCGCGCACCGTTCTCCATGCCCGATGGCTATGAAGACGACGTCGGCGTCGTGTTCGACATGATCGCGAGCGGCGCCGTGATGGCGTGCGTGGACGCGCCGCTGGTGGATCACTACACCACCACAGGTCTCTTCGATCTCCTGCATAAATTCCAGCCGCGCATCGCCAAGAATTTCAAGCCCGCGTCGTCGCTGCGCTGGCGCGACCGCTACGTGCCGGCCGATCGCCGGCGCAGGCGATCGATCTGGCCGCTGTACGCCATCAGCGTCGTGCCGCCGACATTCGTCGCGCTCTGGCGCGCATTGCGCGACCGCGAGCCGCTGTGGCTGTATCATCCTATCATCGGCTTCGCATTTGCATGGATCACGGCAGTCGAGGCCTGCAAAAATCTCGGCGACGCACTCGATCTGCTCTTCAATCGACACTCGACGCCGGCCGGCGAGACGTCCAAGGAGTGAACGTCCTCTTCCTTAATTGGCGCGATCCAGAACATCCGCGCGCCGGCGGCGCGGAATATCTCACCCACGGCATCGCGCGCCGGCTCGTGGAGCGCGGCCATCGAGCCACCTGGTTCGCCGGCGCATTTCCGGGCGGCGCGCCGGAGCGCGAACTCAACGGTGTGCGGATCGTGCGCCAGGGAAGCGCGGCGACGGTCCGCATGCATGCCATGCGACGTTATGCTTCGCTTGGCGACTTCGACGTCGTGGTGGACGAGATCAACACGCTTCCGTTTTTCGCACCGCTCTACGCGCGCAAACCGGTGGTCACCTTGATCTGCCAATTAGCGCGCGAGGTGTGGTTCTTCGAGGCGCCGTGGCCCATCGCTATCGCGGGCTACCTTGCCGAACCGGCGTATTTGCAGGTCTACCGCCGGTGTCCAGTTCTGACGATTTCAGAGTCGTCGGCGCACAGCATTCGACACATCGGCCTTCGTGGCTCGATCGACGTCATGCCGATGGCGATCGATCAATACGAAGCGGCTGCTCCGCTGCCGCTGGCCGCGCGCGAAAATGCGATCGTGATGGTAGGCCGCGTCACGAAGTCGAAGCGAATCGATCATGTCATACGGGCGCTTGCAGAAACACGCGAGGGTCCACTTTCGTCAACGCGCTTGATCGTGGTCGGTGGCGGCGACGAACGGGTGAAGAGCGAATTGCAGCGGCTTGCGACATCGCTCGGCGTGGCGGCGCGTGTCCATTGGGAGGGCTACGCCGACGAAGAGACAAAGCGGCGCATCCTGCACACTGCGCGCGCCATCGTCATGACGTCGGCACGCGAAGGGTGGGGTCTGGTCGTGAGCGAGGCGAATCTCGCGGGAACGCCGGCGGTGGTCTACGACATACCCGGCACGCGCGATTCGGTCGTCGACGGCTTCACGGGCATCCGGTGTGCTCCATCGCCATCCGCACTCGCCGCGTCGCTCATCGCGCTCGTGGGAGACGCGCGACGTTACGATGCGATGTGCGGCGCGGCGCAGACCTTCGCGCGCACGCTCACGTGGGATGCGACGGTCGATGCGGCCGAAGCGGTGTTGAGCAGAGAAGCATCGAGGAGAACTGCGTGATACGGGTCGCGATTGTGGGGTACGGCTACTGGGGCCCGAATCTCGTGCGTAATTTCGCGGCCAACGATGGGGCTGCCGTCAAGATGATCTGCGACGTCAGCGCGAAACGGCTCGAAGCGGCGCGCAAAGCGTGGCCCTCTGCCGAAACGTCGACCGACTATCGCGACGTGATCGCATCGGACGTGGATCTGGTGGCGCTCTCGGTGCCCGCAGCGCTCCACTATCCGATGGCGAAAGAAGCCATCGAAGCCGGCAAGCACGTGCTGGTCGAAAAACCGATGTGCCGCAGCGTGCCTGAGTGCGACGATCTGATCGAGCGTGCGGCCAAGCGCGACGTGCGCATCTTCGTGGATCACACGTTCGTCTTCACGCCGCAGGTGCGGCGCATGGCGGCCGAAGCCTCCGGCGGCAACCTCGGCACGCTGCTCTACTACGATTCCGTGCGGATCAACCTCGGCTTGTTCTCGCAGGACGCGTCGGTCACGTGGGACCTCGCGCCGCATGACCTATCCATCTTGGACTTCATCCTCGGCGGCGTCATGCCGGCCTCCGTGAGTTGCACCGAGGCCACGCATTTCGACGGCCACCACCCGAACATCGCGTACCTCACGCTTCGGTATCCGGACAATTTCATCGCGCACGTGAGCATGAACTGGTTGGCGCCCGTGAAAGTGCGCCAAGTCGTATTGTGCGGAACGCAGCGCATGGTCGTCTACGACGAGACCGATCCGGCGGAAAAAGTGCGTATCTACGATCGGGGCGTGACGCTTGCCGAAGGCGAGACCGAACGCTTGCACAACGCGCTCATCCAATATCGCGTCGGCGACATGCACGCGCCGTATCTGCCGAACGATGAGGCGCTGGCAGTCGAAGTTGCCGAAGTCGTGGCGTGTCTTTCACAAGGCAAGGAGCCGACAGCCGACCATCGTATGGGGCGCCGCGTCGTGCGCATCCTCGAGATGGCCGAAGCGTCGGCGCGTCTTGGCGGCGCGCCGGTCGCGAACACCGACCAGCAAGCGGCTACTGAGGCGGCTGCGAAAACCTGACCAATTCCGGGCCGTTCGCGCGGTTCCGTTGCACGGAAAGCAATTGCGCGTCGTGCGATGCAAGCACCGCGGTTTGCGCGCCTCGGAGATCGTTGTCTTCGATGCGCACCCCGGTAGCGCCGTCGATGCGGATCGCAGCAGCAGCGGTCGCCGTGCCGCCGGTGACGATTGTGTTGCCCACGATGGAGATATCGGCGACGCCCATCCGCACGATCAGCGTGGACGGCACGCACGGCACGCCGCGCGGATGATCTTTGAGGAAGATGGCGGTGATCGAGCCGGGCGCGGTCTGCGTGGGTTGCACCGTCTCGCGCGCATCGCCCTCGCCGATATCGACCGATTGTCCGGGCACGATCGCCGGCGTGCCGCTCAGCGTGACGGTCTGCGCTTCCGGCGATTGGCTGACGTCTTGCGACAGCGTCGCCGGCGCAAAGCCCCGGTTGCAGGCGACGTCGATGAGACCGGCGCCGCCGCGCACCTCGGCGGGCGGACGTTCGATAATATTGCGCGCGAGTGCGACGCCCCTGATGTCTTGCACCGTGGGAGCGCCGATCGAGATCGGCGACGAGAATTGGCCGGAGAACCGGTTGTCCTCAACGCGCAGGTCTTTCTGCGCGCGGTGCTGCTGCGCGCTTTGCGCGTGCGACGGGACCGAAAAGCCGTGAAATGTGTTGCGGACCGTGTTGTGGAGAACCGAGATCCGCATGGAATCCGGGTACGCCGAAGGATGCACGCCGTCGAACATTTCGCCGGAGAAATCGTAGATCTGCACGCCGTCGCTCGCGCCGCGGCCTTCCGTGAGCGCGCCGGTGATATCGTTGCGTTCGATCCGCACATCGACGCTGTTCTTGACCTGGATCGAAGAAGCTGCCGGCGCTCCCGCGGTGTGGTGATTATCGACGATGGCGACGCGCGCGCATTGCTGCGTGTAGACGTCGCCGCCCTTGACGGCGCCTCTGAACGTGTTGCCGCGGACCTCGACGTCTTCGACATACCCATAAAGTCCAAGCGCGCACGCGCTTCCCGCGTAGCCGTCAAACGTGCAGTCGCGCACTTCACCGTGCCGCGCATTCTGATAAAGCAGCGCCTCATACGTGCCGCAGTCAAGCGCTGAAAACGCGCAGCGGATGAAGCGGAGATTTTTTCCTGCGTTGCCCGAGCCCCGGTCGCCGACGTTGCCGATAGTCACCGCATAGTGATCCTTGACGTTGACGAACGCGCAATCCACGAAGGTGACGTTGACCACAGATCGGCTGAGCACGATGCAGCACATCCTATCGATGGCGCTCGCGTCGAAGGTCAGGTTCTGAATCCAGAGATCGTGCAAGCCGGGCGACGAATCGTAGATGCAGGCGCCGAAATGGTCGCCGAGCACCAGGCGAGTTCCAGTTTTGTGCGCGCCCACGAGCGCGACGTGACCCGCGCCACGCTCGTCGCTGCTGAATTGTAGATGACCGCTGTTTAAGTGGTATGTCCCTGTGGGCAAGAGCACAGTACCACCGCCTGCAGAGACCGCGGTGTCTATCGCACGTTGCAGGCCGGGAGCAGCATCGCTGCCGTCACCTAGCGCGCGGTACGGTGGATCTGCGACATTAATGGTCCGTTTCGTCGCGTGAGCAGACGCGGTCAGTCTCATGAGAGTCTAACGCCGGCGATGCGCGCATTCGTTTCGTCCGCATAGGGGACGGTGCTTGCACGACGAACGTGCCCTTGGACGGAGAGCATGTAAGTGAGCAACAAGATCTCGGTCGTGATGCCCGCGTACAACGAAGCGGTGCACATCCTCGACAACCTGCGCGAGACCATCGCGACGATGGAATCGCTCGGCCGGCCGTACGAAGTCATCCTTGTCGATGACGGCAGCCCTGATAACACGTATCACTCCGCATCTCGGGCACTGTCCGAAAATACCAACAACGTCAAGGTGGTGCGCTACCACCGCAACGCCGGCAAGGGGAACGCACTGATGTGCGGTTTCCGCTATTGCACGGGCGGGATCGTCGTTTTTCTCGACGCGGACATGGACCTGCATCCGGCGCAGATCCCGCGCCTCATCGCGCCCATCGACGCCGGTACCGCCGATGTCGTGGTCGGCAGCAAATGGCACCCGCGGTCGGACGTCAACTACCCGCTCCTACGCAAAGCATGGAGCTCCGGCTATTACTGGCTCGTGAAGCTGCTTTTCGGTCTGCCGCTGCGCGACACGCAGACCGGATTGAAGGCGTTTCGCGCCACGGTCTTGGCGCGCGTATTCCCGCGCGTTTTGGCGAAACGGTTCGCGTTTGACGTCGAAGTGCTCGTCAACGCGCACCATCTCGGCTATCGCATCGTCGATGCGCCCGTCAGCCTCCGATTCAAACGCGGCACGTTCGGTCGCGTCGGGATGGGCGATGTTTGGGATGTCTTCGTGGATACGCTCGCGATCTTTTACCGGTTGCAGATCACGCGCTACTACGACGCGGTCGGCGAAGCAGCAGCGCGCAATGCGGTCCCACCGAACGATGTCGAATTGTATGTCGGCGAGCGCGAGTCGGAAGTCATCAGCGCCTAGTCGCAGCTTCCACAGGAACGCCGCGTAGACCGAAGAACTCGCGAGGACATGCATCAACGCGTCTTCGTGCTCGGCCTCGACGGCGCCGACGAGAACACCGTCGGCCGGGCTGTGAAGGCCGGCGTGATGCCGAATCTGCAAAAGATCGCCGCGCGCGGCGTTGCGCTTCCGTTGCGCTCCACACCCTTACCCATCACGCCTGCGGCATGGACAGCGGCGTACACCGGCATGAATCCGGGCAAGACGGGCGTGCTCACGTTCGAGCGGCCCACCAGCGGCTATAAGACGCGCATCGTCAATGCAAGCGATATCGGCGACAAGGGCATCCAGCATCGTCTGCCCCGCGCGGGCAAGCGGGTCATCAGCATCGGTTATCCTATGACGTTTCCGGCCGCTGCGCGCGATGGTTACCTCGCGGTCGCGGGTTGGGATGCGCCGCCTGGCATGCCGCGCTGCAACGATGAGGGCTGGGCTGCCCGTCTCCACGAATTCGACTATGCGGTTGAGGACGAATTCACCGCCGATGAATCGCGGATGCGCCGCGCGCTGGATGCGCGATTCCGGTTGACGGCCGCGATGTGCGCGGCCGAGCAGTGGGATTGCTGCATGCTGTATCTCGGCTTCGTGGATACACTCGGTCACCGTCTTGGGGCCGGCAACGAACTGACGCAATCCCTTCTTGAACGCTTCGACTCGTTGCTCGGGAAATTGCTCGATTCCATCGGGGAATGTACGGTCATTGTCTGTTCCGATCACGGATTCGGCCCGTTTGTGCGGTCGTTTTCCGTTCTGCAGTGGCTTGAAGAACACGGCTACCTTGTATTGCGGGGCCGGTTTTTCCGCAGCGGCGATGCCGGCGGGTTGCCGGGCATCGATATCGTCGATATCGAGAGCGGTGTGGTGGAATGGGCGCGGACGCGGGCATTCTGCCGCGATGCGGTCGGCGCGTATGCGGGCATCCACATCAACACAAAGGGTACGTACGAGTCGGGCGCAGTTGAAACGCGCGACACGTGGGCGCTCGCGGATGAGATCCGCGCGAAACTGCTCGATACCCGCGATCCGGCCACCGGCGATCGGATCATCTCGCAGGTGTGGCGCCGCGAAGAGCTTTTTCACGGACGGTACGTGCACGAGTTTCCGGAACTGATCGTGGAGACCGTCGCGGACACGGTCAGCTATGTGGGCAAACGGAAGCCGGTCGACGGCGGCTTCGAACTCGAACACGGCGTCGTGCATCGAGGAACCTTCGGCGGCCACTGGCGCGATGGCGTGTGGATCTCGTCATTCGCCGCGCAAGGCGCTCTTGGCATTGAGGATCTCGCGCCGACGATCTATGCATTGCTCGGCGTCGACATACCGGCCGACGTCGACGGAGTGAATCGCGCGCCGGTCCGGGCGGTGGTCGCGCCTGCGTCCGCGGACGATGCTAACGCCGATGCGGAATCGCCGTACTCGCCCGAAGAAGAAGAAATCGTCCGCCAGCGGCTGGAAGCGCTCGGCTACTTATGAGCGCGCCCGGCGCCCCGGAATTTGGCGACCTGATCGACTACTACAATACGCTGCTCGATAGTCACGGCTTTTCCGCCAAAGCCGTGGCGTGGCGCGACGAGGCGTTTCAGCAATTTCGCTTTGCATCGATCGCGCAAGCCTTCGAACACGAACGCCGATCATTCACGGTCTACGAGGTGGGCTGCGGGCTCGGCCATCTGCGCGATTTCCTTCGAGTGCATTTTCCGAACGCTTCCTATAGCGGCGCGGATATCAACCCGAAGATGATCGAGCGCGCATTGGACCGAGATCCTACGCTTGTGGTCGAGCTTCGCGATATCGTCAAAGATCCGCCGCAGCCGGCAGATTACGTCGTTGCGTCTGGGATCTTCAATCTACGTATGCAGCATACCGACGAAGCGTGGGAAGCGATCGTGCGGTCGGTGCTCAAGGCGATGTTCGCGACCGCGAAACGCGGCATCGCCGCAAACTTTCTCACGAGTCTCGTCGATTGGAAACGAGAGATCGCGTTTCACGAGGATCCGGTGCGCACGTTGCAGTTCGCGCTGACCGAGCTATCGCGGTTCTCGGAGATCCGCCACGCGTACTATCCTTGGGAATTCACGCTCGCGGTGTATCGCGAGGCGCGGCCACTGCCGTTCGCCCCATCATAACCTGGATTGTCGTGCCGATGTTTATCATCGGCGGGCCGACCATAAAGGTCGGCCCCACAAGGCGATATTTGGGTCGGCGCTACATTGCGATTGGCAAACCCGAAATGCCCATGAAGCGATCGTACATCGAAAGGATGTCGACATCGTCGGCCCGCCCGAGGCCAGGCCGATCCGCACGCGCTTCGATGTAGATACCATGCCGCGCGTGATTGGCGTCGTCCGGGCCGATATCGTTTTCGAACGTGTGCAGCGCGCCGCCGTATCCGACCGAGCCCACCGAGCGCCAATGAAGGTCGCCGAAGTAGACCATGAGATCCGGCGCGATCCCGCGCACAGTGCGGTAGATCTCGTGCGGTCGAAACACTTCGTTTACGAGCGGTCTGCCGAGATCGTCGGGAATCGCCGCGATCTTGCGCGCGATCTCGGTTGATATGCGTTCCACTTGATCCGGCGGCACGACACCTTGTGGCTCGCGGCCCGCGATGTTGAAGAAGACGCGCGCATAGTAGCCGCCTTCGCCCCAGACGGTTGTGCGCGACCAATCGACGTCGAGCTTTGCGAACGGCGTGGGCGTGGTCGGCGTCGACTTCAACGTGAGGTACCCTTCGCGGACGAGCCATTCGTTGATGCAGATGCCGCCATCCATGCGTTTCGCGCCGTGATCGGAGACCACGAAGACGTGCGTTTCGCTGAGGTCCACGCGTTCGAGCGCTCGGGCGAGCATGACGTCGAGGTCTTCATAGTACTGACGAATGACGTTCTGATACTTGTTGCCGGGCACATGACCGCGATGGAGCGGATCGAAGAATTTCCAGAAGCCGTGATGCAGCCGGTCCGAACCGATCTCGACGAACATGAAGAAATCCCAAGGCTTGTGCGCGAGCCAATCTTCGATGACGGCGAAGCGCCGTTCCGTCATGTC
>DATBOZ010000063.1:0-22782 GCA_036561585.1 Candidatus Eremiobacteraceae bacterium
GTCGCGCCCGCACGGCGCGAGATCGGCATCCGGTCGATTTTCAACCTTGTGGGTCCGCTTGCGAATCCGGCTCGCGCCGCCCGTCAAGTCGTCGGCGTGGCGGATGGTCGCGCCGTGCGAACCGTCGCAGAAGCGCTGCGCAGGTTGGGTTCCGAGCGCGCGGCGGCAGTACGCGGTATCGACGGTATGGATGAGGTCAGTCTTTCGGGCCCGACGGTCGTCGTCGAGTGGACCGGTTCGCAAATCGTGGAGTATGAGATCGACCCGGCCGCATTGAGATTGACACGCCGCGCGGTGCCCGCCCTGCGCGGCGGCGACGCCGAGGAGAACGCCGCCATCGTGCGAGCGATTTTATCCGGGCGCGCCGGCCCGCACCGCGACGTGGTCGCGCTCAACGCTGCGCTCGCCTTGGTGATCGCCGGCATCGCCGCCGATCTTCTCGACGGCATGCGCAGGGCAGCCTTGAGCATCGATAGCGGCGCGGCGGCCGCGAAGTTGGACGGCCTCGTGCGTATGACGGTATCATGAGCGATCTCGACGCGATAATCGCGGGTCGGCGCACAGCGGTGGCGGCCGCAAAGCGGCGCGCTCCGGCATCTGCGCACCGCGACGCTGCGCTCAGCCGGGCGGACCGGCGCGACTTCGTCGCCGCGCTGCTGGCTGCGCGCACGGCCACGACACCCGCCATCATCGCCGAGTTCAAACGGCGCTCGCCTTCGTCGGGCGACATCGATCCGGCGGCGGAGCCTGCCGCCGTGGCCGCAGCGTACGAGCGCGGCGGAGCGGCCGCGATGTCGGTGCTGACGGAAGCGGCGGCATTCGGCGGAAGCTTGGACGACCTGCGCGCGGCGCGCGAAGCGTGCGCGCTGCCGGTGCTGTGCAAAGACTTCATCGTCGACGCCTATCAGATCTGGCAAGCGGCCGCGGCCGGAGCGGACGCGATCCTGCTGATCGCGGCGATCCTCGACGACAATCTGCTGCGCGGTCTGTTCGCGTTGGCGAGCGCGCTGCAAGTGGCGCCGCTCGTCGAGGTCCACGACGAGACAGATCTGCGGCGCGCGCTCGCGATCGGCGCCGGCTTGATCGGCGTCAACAACCGCGATCTTCGGACGTTCGCGGTCGACGCGAGCACGGTTGAGCGCCTTGCGAAGCTTGTACCGCCAGGTCGCGTGCTGGTCGCCGAGAGCGGATATCGATCGGCGGCCGATATCGACGCTGCAGCCCGTTGCGGAGCCGGCGCGGTCCTGATCGGGGAATCGCTCATGCGGGCTTCCGACAAAGAGACCGCGCTTCGCCGGTTGCGAGGAGCATGACCATGCGGATCAAGATATGCGGTATGACCGACTCGGCGGAAGTGGCGACCTGCGTCGCGGCCGGCGTCGATGCGCTCGGCTTCATCTTCGCGTCGGGACCGAGAGCGCTCGACATCGACAAGGCTGCGGCGCTGACCGCGTCCACGCCGCCGTTCGTGACGACCGTCGGCGTGTTCGTCAATGCGCCCGCCGAACTCGTGCGCTTGGCCATTGATGCGTGCAGGCTCGACGTCCTGCAGTTCAGCGGCGACGAATCTCCGGAGTTTTGCGGGTCTTTCGGCAAGCCGACGATTGTTGGTGCCGGCGAGCGTATGCCGTCGCGCGACGATTTGGCGGCGGCGCGTGCCGTCGCGGTGATGGCGGATTCGCGCGCCGGCGGCGCCTATGGCGGCACCGGTGTACCGGTACCGCTCGCAACTGCGCGCGCGATGCGCGCCGCGTCCGGGCGCTGTTTCGTGCTCGCCGGCGGATTGAAAGCCGAGACGGTGGCGGCTGCGATCCAAGCGGTGAGGCCCGATGCCGTCGACGTGCGGTCGGGCGTCGAGCGCGACGGGCGCAAGAACGGCGCGCTGGTGCGCGCGTTCGTCGCCGCTGCCCGTGGAGCGCTGTGAACGTGAAGTACGACCCGCACGCACCGGATGCCCGTGGCTATTACGGCGAATTCGGCGGGCGCTACGTGCCCGAAGTCCTCTTCGAACCACTATGCCGGCTCGAGGCGGCGATGCGCGAGGCGTTCGCCCATGACGCGTTTTGGTTGGAGTACCGCGCGCTCTTGCGCGACTTCGTCGGCAGGCCGTCACCACTCTTCGAAGCGCGCAATCTTTCCAAGGCGACGGGCGGCGCACGCATCGTCGTCAAGCGCGAGGACTGCAACCACACGGGCGCGCACAAGATCAACAATACGGTCGGCCAGGCGCTCCTTGCGCGCCGGATGGGGAAGACAAGGCTGATCGCGGAGACGGGCGCCGGCCAGCATGGAGTGGCCACCGCCACCGTCGGCGCACTCTTCGGTTTGCCCGTCGAGGTGTACATGGGTGCCGTCGACGCCAAACGTCAGTCGCTCAATGTGTATCTCATGCGTCTGCTCGGGGCGCAGGTCCATGAAGTGACGGGCGGATCGCAGACGCTCAAGGATGCGACGAACGAAGCGTTTCGAGATTGGGCGGCGTCTGTGGAATCGACGTTTTATGTCATCGGTTCGGTCGTCGGCGCGCATCCGTATCCACTGCTCGTCCGCGAATTCGCGCGAGTGATCGGCGACGAAGCGCGCGAGCAGGTTCTCGAACGTTTCGGCAGATTGCCGGACTACGTCGTCGCGTGCGTCGGCGGCGGGTCGAATGCGATGGGCACGTTTGCGGCGTTCTTGGACGATCGAGCGGTCCGGTTGTGCGGGGTGGAAGCTGCAGGCCGCGGATTGGATGTGGCGGGCGGTCACGCCGCGAGTCTGCTCGGCGGCACCGTGGGCGTGCTGCACGGCGCGCGCACCTATCTCTTGCAGGACGCTGAAGGGCAGATCTCCGCGACCCATTCCGTGTCAGCCGGATTGGATTATCCCGGCGTGGGCCCGGAACACGCGCACCTGCGCTCTATCGGTCGAGCGACCTACGCCGGCGTCGATGACGGACAAGCACGTGAGGCGTTCGCGACGCTTGCGCGTCTCGAAGGGATCGTGCCCGCGCTTGAAAGCGCGCATGCGATCGCCCACGCGTGCCGTATCGCCGCCGGCTTGCCCAAAGATGCGATCGTCTTAGTCACGTGCTCCGGGCGCGGCGATAAGGATGCGTTGCAGTTCGCACTCGATAGCACCGGGGTTGCTCCGTGAGGGGAGCGATCGATGCGGCGTTTGCCCGCGCGCGCGGCGAACATCGCGCGGCGCTTATCGCATACCTCATGGCCGGCGACCCTTCGCTCTCCGCCACCGCCGCACTCGCCGGCGCCGCTGCAGATGGCGGAGCCGATATCATCGAATTGGGATTCGCATACTCCGACCCTTTGGCCGACGGCCCAATCATCGCGGCGTCGGCTGCGCGCGCGCTATCTGCCGGAGCGACCTTCGACGCGACCCTGGCTATTGATGTCCGCCAATTGCGCGTTCCCGTGATCGCCTTCGGCTATTGGAATCCGATCTTCGTCCGGGGAGCGGCGCGAACGGCAAGCCGGCTTGCAGATGCGGGCTACGCGGGTGCGATCGTCGCCGACCTCCCGCCCGACGAGGGAGCGATCATGTACGAGGCGTGCCGGCGAGAAGGGCTCGACGTGCCGCTCTTGGTCGCGCCGACAACGCCGCATGCGCGGATGGCGAAAATCGTTCGCGCCTCCACAGGCTTCGTGTATGCCGTCAGCCGGCTTGGCGTGACCGGCGCGCGCTCGGACCTCGACGGCGGCGTCGAAGGTCATGTCGCGCGCATCAAGTCGGAGACCGATCTCCCCGTCGCCGTCGGCTTCGGCATTTCGAGCGCGGCGCAGGTGCGCGACGTGGCTCGGTACGCAGACGGCGTCGTCGTCGGCAGCGCGCTGGTCGATCTCGTCGCGCGCGCTGCGTCAGTCGTCGACGCGTGCGCCGCCGTTCGCGCGGCATGCTCCGAAATGGCCGCCGCCTGCCGCCGGTTGTAGGGCCATGTATTAGGGTGAGCATCGCTCACCCTCGTTTTTCTGTGCGAGCGATGCTCGCCCTACGACAGATCGGCGTGCCGACCATAAAGGTCGGCACTACAGTGGAGATGCTACGTCGCGGCGCTGCGCGGTGCGGTCGCGGAAAAGCCCACATATGCGAGAATCGCGCCGGTGATGAGGTGGATCCAGATGTCATAGCCGCCGAGCGGCAGGATGCCGAAGAGATTCGGTTGGACAAAGCCGAGAAGTCCGACGATGAGCAAGATGACGCCGAAGGTCTTGCAGAAGGAGATGCCGCCCGACTCGCTCCTTCCGCCGGACAGGCCGGCCAATCCAATGACGATGTGCACGATGTTATGCCAGAGGTTGACGGACGCGACTCCGAGGAGCATGCTTGGGGTCATGCCCGTACTACCCCCGAGTTGCGGAATGAATCCCAGAATTCCGACGATGAGATAGATTGCGCCAAAGAGCGTTGCGATGGTCTTCGCCATGATCTACGATGCCTCCCAACGCGAAAATAAGCAATCGAGGTGCGCTTCACAGGAATGCACCACGATGGCGTCTGACGTACCTCTGGCCGGCGCCCATATCCTCTCGCCGGCGGGAAGGCAGTGCGGTTGCGCATTCTGTTCTGCGGCGAAGGCTTCACCGAATCTCGTCGCCAGCTCGCCCCCCTCGTGCCCGGCCACGAGATTCTGACGTGCCCGGCTGGTCAAACTGAAGCATACCTCGCCGGCATCGACATCGTGGTCCCGTATATCAGTGAGATCGGCGCACACGTCATCGCCAAGGGCACGTTTGGACTTGTCCAACAATTTGGCGTGGGGTTGGACGGCGTTGACCTCGACGCGGCGACGGACGCGGGCGTGTGGGTTGCCCGCGTGCCGAGCCGCGGCACCGGCAACGCCGAATCGGCCGCGGAGCATGCGCTCTTGTTGATGCTCGCGCTTTCAAGACATTTGGCGAAAGCGCAAGCCGCGCTCGCGGCGGGCATCGTTGGTGATCCCGCAGGCATCGCGCTGTGGGGAAAGACCGCGTGCATCGTCGGCCTCGGCGACATCGGGTCGGCGCTCGCCGGACGCTTGCGCGCATGCGGCATGCGGCTTATCGCAGTTCGCCGGCGGCCCGAGCAAAGCGGCGTCGCCGCGCTCGGCGTCGAGCGCGTGTATGGACCGGAGGGCTTGCACGAAGCGCTGGGCCAAGCCGATTATGTCGTGCTCTGCGTGAACTACGATGCCGCGAGTCATCATCTCATCGATCGCGCAGCGTTCGTAGCGATGAAACCGGGCGCGTTTGTCATCAACATAGCGCGCGGCGGGCTCGTGGATCCGGCCGCACTGTTGGAAGCGCTGGAATCGGGCAGGCTCGCCGGCGCCGGACTCGACGTGTTCTGGTCGGAACCGCCCGATCCGGCGCATCGGATCTTCTCGCACAACGTGATCGCCACGCCGCACATCGCCGGCGTCACCGATGCATCGTACGACGGCATCGCGCGAGCGGTCGCGGCGAATATCCTGCGTTACGCGAACGGCGAGGCGCCGCTGTTCGCGGTAAACGCGCCACCGGCGGCCGCGCAGCGCTCTCGAAGGCAGCGCTGAAATTCACGCGTGCCGCTGTCGGAAGCATCGGCTAAGTCGCAGCTGAGCGGGTCGAGCGCGGCGAATGCTGCGGGCGCCGGCACATCGCCCGGCGGCGTTGGAACGCGATTGCGCAGCACGATGTCGAATGACGTCAGCCTTTGCAGCGCGACGCGCTTCCACCGTTTTCCCGGGTCGGACGCGACGAGCACGGACGCGTTGGGCCGCAGCCACTCGATCGCCGTCGTCCCTTCGACGACCGCACCGTCGGCGCCGTTGCGCTCGAGATAGGCGAGCGCTTCGTCGACCGCCGCGGGCGCTGCGTCGCGCAAGGCGATGACCCACGCCACAGCGACCGCGCCTGCGTCACGCAGACGGCACGTGTCCGTGCCTTTTTTGCCGATCGCGCTGGGCGCGGTGACGATGCGAGCCGGAAGCGAGACGTGGACGGTTTCGCAGACGCCGCACGAAGCGCCGCGCCCGCAGACGCCGCGGTTGTGCGGCGCGTCGAATTCGCCGTCCGCGACCGTCAATTTGATCGCACCGAAGCGTTGGCCGGTGAGCGCTTGCAGCGCGCGCTCTGCTGCGAGCGTCTTGCCGACACCTGAGTGCGGTCCGCCGACGATGACGATATCCATGTCCTCATGACGTTCTCGTCTCAAGCGCCGCCACCATGCAGGCGCAGGCCGGCGCTCGCGCGCTAAAGAACGGCGCCGTACCACGGATTTGCGTGAATCGGGTCGATGTCGTGCGTCATTCCCCATTGCCGAACCTCGGGCCGCTCGTCGCGATGGCTTTTGACAAAGCGGTCACAATCGTGGTCGGCCAATGGAAGCTACTGCTGATCGTGTTGATGATGTCAACGGTCGGCGGTCTGTACGGTCTGTCGTTCGCGGTCCTGCCGTCCATCGCGTTCGCGATCTACTGGGCCGTCGCGTGCTATGCGCACGCGGTGCGGCTCGAACGGCCGGACTATCGCATGAAGGCCGCGCGTGCGCGGACATTGGTCGGCTTGTATATCGGCACCGGGCTGCTCATCGAACTAGGGATTCTGTTTTTCGTCGTTCCCGGTGTCTACTTCGGCACGAAGTATTCGATGGCGTCGATCATCGCGGCGACCGATGACGTCGGTGTCAATGCGGCGGGAAGCCGTTCATGGTTGTTGACGACGAACGCGTTCTGGAGCACCTTGGGCTTCAACGTCGCCTTGTACTTCGCGATGTTGGCGCTGACGCTGGTCGGCTACATCATCGGCGTCGCCGTGCTCGCCGGACTAGCGCAGCTGTTGATTCCGAGCGGCGGGGTGCACGCCGCGGCGCAGAACGATGCTCTCGGCGGAGTGTACGGCGCGCTCGCGGGGTTCTGCATCTGCGTCTACGTGATCGCGATCTCCGTCGCGTATCAAGCGCATGCGGTGGCGCAACTCTATTGGCTGCGCGCTTTGGAACGGCGCGCAAACGCTGCCGTGGCCGAGGCGTAGGGTCAGTCGACTCGCGGCGCCGCCGCTTTGATCTCCGGCGTTGCCTGATCGGCGAAGCGCTCGAAATTCTCAGCGAACTTCGCGGCAAGATCTCTTGCTTTGGCGTCGTACGCGGCCGGATCGGCCCACGTCGCGCGGGCGTGCAACACGCCGCTCGGCACACCAGGTACCGCTGTCGGCACGTCGACCTTGAATACCGGATCGGCGACGAACGACGCTGATTCCAGCGCACCCGATAAGGCCGCCTTGACCATCAGGCGCGTGTAGGGCAACTGCATGCGCTTGCCGGTGCCGTAGGCGCCGCCGGTCCACCCGGTGTTGACGAGCCAGCACCGGACGTCGTGCTTGGCGAGGCGCTCGCCCAGCATCTTTGCGTAGACGACCGGGTGATGCACCATGAACGGCGCGCCGAAGCAGTGCGAGAATGTGGTCTGCGGTTCGGTCACGCCTTTCTCAGTGCCGGCCACTTTGGCGGTGTAGCCGGAAAGGAAGTGGTACATAGCCTGCGCGTGCGTCATGCGCGCGATCGGCGGCAGCACGCCGAACGCGTCGCACGTGAGCATCACGAGGTTGGTCGGGTGACCGCCGCGTCCGGAAGGCACTGTATTCACCACCGACGTGAGCGGATAGGCCACGCGGGTGTTCTCCGTCAGCGACGCGTCGTTGAGGTCGAGCTCGCGCGTGTGCGGGTCCATGACCACGTTTTCGAGCACCGACGCGAACATCCGCGTCGTCGGAAATATTTGCGGCTCGAGTTCGGCCGAGAGATTGATGGCCTTCGCGTAGCAACCGCCTTCGAAGTTGAAGATGCCGTCGTCGGTCCAACCATGTTCGTCGTCGCCGATGAGCAGCCGGTCCGGATCGGCCGACAGCGTGGTCTTTCCCGTGCCCGAGAGCCCAAAGAAAATGGCGGTGTCGCCGCCCCTGCCGATATTGGCCGAGCAGTGCATCGGCATGGCATTGCGCAGCGGCAGCAGATAGTTCATCACGGTGAAGATGGATTTCTTGATCTCACCGCCGTAGGTCGTGCCGCCGATGAGCACCAATCTGCGCGAAAAGTCGACGATGATGAACGTCTCGGAGCGCGTGCCGTCGCGCTCGGGCACCGCGAGGAAATCGCACGCGTCGACCACGGCGAATTCCGGTTTGAACGCGTTTGCCTCGGCAGCCGAATTCGGTATGAACAGATGGTGCGCGAAGAGATTGTGCCAAGCCCGTTCGGTGACGACCCTGATCGGCAGCCGGTAGCGCGGATCCGCGCCGGCGTGTGCATCGAGCGAATAGACGTGTTTGTCGCGGAGGTACTCGTCGACCCGTCCGAGCAGCGCGGTGAAGCGGCCGGCGTCGAAGGGTTTGTTCGTTTTGCCCCAGTCGATCTGGTTCTCGCTTGAGGATTCCTTGACGAAGAACTTATCCTGCGGCGAGCGCCCGGTGTGCTTACCTGTCCGGACGACGAGCGGGCCGCCGGCCGCAACGTTGCCTTCGCGTTTGCAGATCGCTTCCTCGAACAATTGCGCGGCGTTGAGGTTGCGCGCTACGCTGGCGGCGTAGCCGAACCCGAAATCTTCGAGCCCGAGCGATTCGCCTGCGACGACTGCCATGAAACTTAAAACGCTCCTTTGCGGGACCGGGTTGCTACCAGGCGAATTTAGGCGCGTACATAGTGCTTCCTGCGGGACTGAAGGCAGAGAAGACTGCGGTCCCGCGAAACTCTTCGACACAAGTCGAAGTAGCTCAGAATATACACGGCCGCGAACGACGGCCTCATACGTGGAGGTCTCATACGATGCGAATCCTGTGGGTGGTGTTTTTCGTCGCGGCGGCGTTCATCGCGCTCGCCATTCTCATCCCGTTGCTGCACATCGCGCTCGTCGTGGCCATTCTGGTCGCGGCAGCGATATTTTTGATGGCGGTCTGGAAGGCGATGTTCGGCGCGAAGTCGCCGGCGCCACCGACCTCACCGGTCGACCCGCCGCGCTTGGAGACGCGATCATAACGCCTCTTTTAGCTTGTCTGCGGTGATGTTCGCGCCGCATATGACGACGACGACCGATCGGCCGCGCAGCCGCTCCTTTGATGCGCGCAAGCCGGCGATCGCGAGAGCGGCGGAGCCCTCGCACAACATCGCGTGCGACTCGATGAAGAGCCGCAGCGCCGACCGGATGTCGTCCTCGCCGATGTCGACAAACGAATCGACGAGCGCACGACAGAGATCAAACGTGATGGTTCCCGGTTCGATGCCGCCGGCGGTGCCATCGGATAACGTCGGGAGGTGTTCCGTTTCGACGACATGCCCGGCGCGCACCGATTCGGACATCGCCATCGAGTTGCGTGCCGAAACTCCTATTGCTTCGATGCCGGGCTTGACCGCCTTGAGATAGCCAGCCACACCGGAGATCAGACCGCCGCCGCCGACCGACGCGACTACTGCTTCGACCGACGGTAGCTGACGGACGATCTCCGCGCCGATCGTTCCCTGGCCGGCGATCACCGCCTCGTCGTTGTACGGCGAGATGTACGTCATGTCGTGGTCGGCGGCGTAGGTCCGGGCGAACATCTCGGTTGCGCCGCTCTCTTTTCCCGCGGCGCGGACGTCACCGCCCAATCGACGGATATTCTCGACTTTCGCCCGCGACGCCGATTCCGGTACGAATATGATTCCGGCGACACCGCACCGGCTCATGGCGAGTGCTACCGCCGCGCCGTGGTTCCCAGAAGATGCGGCGACGATACCGCGCACGCGTTCCGGCTCGCCGAGCGAAAGAATCCTGTTGAACGCGCCGCGCACTTTGAACGAGCCGGTGCGTTGGAGGTTCTCAAGTTTCAGATAGACTGAGGCATCGGTGAGTGCGCTCAACGTTGCTGAGTGCTCGAGAAGCGTTTCGCGGACGTGCGGCCGTATCCGGGCCTCCGCTGCTTCTACGAGAGGTCGAAAAGCGATCATCGCGGTGAAATCGTCCTGTAATGGGGGAGGAGGGGTGCAAAAGTTCCAACTACGCCGTCCATCGTTCGATCGTGAGAGGGCTTTCTCGTGCCTCGAATCCATCCCTTGAGTTACGAAGACGCATCGCCACCGGCGCGTGCGGAGTTCGAGAAGCAGATCCGCGAACACGGCCGCATGACTAACATGAAGAAGACGCTCGCGCACTCATGGCCTGCATTGCGCGCGCTTATGGAATGGTATCCGCTGCACGACGAAGTCGCGATCTTCTTGGGTGATCGTCTGACCACGATCTTCGCGCATGCGATTTCGACGGAGGCCGATTGTCTCGTCTGCTCCACGTTTTTCCGCCGCGCGCTGACGGACGCTGGGGAAGACCCGGAGCGCTTCGAACTCGACGCGTGGGGTGAGACCGTTGTGGAGTTCGGCCGTCAAATCGCGCGCGACGCACACGGCGTCACCGACGAATTGTACGCCCGGCTTGAAGCGCGTCTGCTGCCGGATCAGATCGTTGCGCTTACGGCGTTTGCGGGAATGATGATCGCCACCAATATCTTCAACGATGCGCTGCGCGTCGATCTCGACGACTATCTGCAGGCGTATCGCAAGCGATCGCCGGCGTGAGCGGAGAATTCGCGGGCAAGACGGCGTTCATCACCGGTGCGGCACACGGGCAGGGCCGCGCGGTCGCACGTGCGCTCGCGCAACGAGGCGCGAACATCCTGGCGTTCGATGTCGCCGGGCCTATCCCTGAGTCCGGTTACCCGATGGGCACGCCTCCTGAGTTGGATTCGCTCGTCGCCGAATGCGCGGTGGCCGGCGGCGCGTGCATCGCCCGGAAAGGTGACGTGCGAGACGCGAACGCGATCGGCCAAGCGGTGCGCGACGCGATCGCAGCCTGGGGCGCGATCGACATCCTGTTCAACAATGCGGGCATCTGCTCGTACGGCCTGGCGCACGAATTGACGGAAGACGCATGGGATGCGATGATCGACATCAATCTCAAAGGCTGCTGGCTGGTGGCAAAGCAGGTGATCCCGGGCATGATCGAACGCCGCTCGGGCGTGATCATCAACAATTCGTCGGTCGCAGGTTTGCGCGGCATGTCGCGTCTCAGCCACTACGCAGCGTCTAAGTGGGGCGTGACCGGCTTGACCAAATCGTGGGCCATCGAACTGGCGCCGCACAACATCCGGGTGAACTCGATCCACCCGACCGGCGTGAACACGCCGATGAACGATGGACTCGCGGCACTCGAAGGACTGACGCCGCGCGAGATCGCGGAACGGTCGGCAGGCAATCTTCTGCCCGTGCCGTGGATCGAAACGAACGATGTTGCGGAGGCGGTGGTCTACCTGGCATCGGATCGCGCCCGGTATATCACCGGAGCACAATTCGTGATCGATGCCGGCCTGCTGACGCGCTAGTAATTTATCTCTGTAGTGCCGACCTTTAAGGTCGGCCGGCCGACCTTAAAGGTCGGCACTACAGAGATAAATTACTAGCGCGTCAGCAGGCCGGCATCGATCACGAATTGTGCTCCGGTGATATACCGGGCGCGATCCGATGCCAGGTAGACCACCGCCTCCGCAACATCGTTCGTTTCGATCCACGGCACGGGCAGAAGATTGCCTGCCGACCGTTCCGCGATCTCGCGCGGCGTCAGTCCTTCGAGTGCCGCGAGTCCATCGTTCATCGGCGTGTTCACGCCGGTCGGGTGGATCGAGTTCACCCGGATGTTGTGCGGCGCCAGTTCGATGGCCCACGATTTGGTCAAGCCGGTCACGCCCCACTTAGACGCTGCGTAGTGGCTGAGACGCGACATGCCGCGCAAACCTGCGACCGACGAATTGTTGATGATCACGCCCGAGCGGCGTTCGATCATGCCCGGGATCACCTGCTTTGCCACCAGCCAGCAGCCTTTGAGATTGATGTCGATCATCGCATCCCATGCGTCTTCCGTCAATTCGTGCGCCAGGCCGTACGAGCAGATGCCCGCATTGTTGAACAGGATGTCGATCGCGCCCCAGGCTGCGATCGCGTCGCGCACCGCTTGGCCGATCGCGTTCGCGTCTCGCACGTCACCTTTCCGGGCGATGCACGCGCCGCCGGCCACCGCGCATTCGGCGACGAGCGAATCCAACTCAGGAGGCGTGCCCATCGGGTAACCGGACTCAGGGATAGGCCCGGCGACATCGAACGCCAGGATGTTCGCGCCTCGTTGCGCGAGCGCACGTGCGACCGCGCGGCCCTGCCCGTGTGCCGCACCGGTGATGAACGCCGTCTTGCCCGCGAATTCTCCGCTCACGCCGGCGATCGCTTGCGATACGCCTGCAGATAGTCGTCGAGATCGACGCGCAGCGCATCGTTGAAGATATTGGTGGCGATCATCATTCCCGCAAACGCCGTAAGCGCAACGATCTGATCCGGCAGCAGACGCGCTTCAAGCCGGGCGTACAATTCGTCGGTGACGCCGTGTGCGTCGCGCGCGATTTGACGGCCGAACTCCACAACGGTCTCACCCCACGCGTCGAGTTCGAAGCGCTCCGGGTCTTCCCCAGCGTCCGTCAGCGCGCGGCGGAAAAACGTGGAGCAGACGAGACAATCGGCCTCCGTCGAAATCGCATGCGCGAAGATCGTGGTCAGACGATCACCCAAGAAGATCGCGACTTCGTCGTGCAGCGGATACCATTCCATAAGCGCGCGCAATGCAGGCCATGAGTGCGCGAGCGTCTTCTTCATGTTAGTCATGCGGCCGTGTTCGCGGATCTGCTTCTCGAACTCCGCACGCGCCGGTGGCGATGCGTCTTCGTAACTCAAGGGATGGATTCGAGGCACGAGAAAGCCCTCTCACGATCGAACGATGGACGGCGTAGTTGGAACTTTTGCACCCCTCCTCCCCCATTACAGGACGATTTCACCGCGATGATCGCTTTTCGACCTCTCGTAGAAGCAGCGGAGGCCCGGATACGGCCGCACGTCCGCGAAACGCTTCTCGAGCACTCAGCAACGTTGAGCGCACTCACCGATGCCTCAGTCTATCTGAAACTTGAGAACCTCCAACGCACCGGCTCGTTCAAAGTGCGCGGCGCGTTCAACAGGATTCTTTCGCTCGGCGAGCCGGAACGCGTGCGCGGTATCGTCGCCGCATCTTCTGGGAACCACGGCGCGGCGGTAGCACTCGCCATGAGCCGGTGCGGTGTCGCCGGAATCATATTCGTACCGGAATCGGCGTCGCGGGCGAAAGTCGAGAATATCCGTCGATTGGGCGGTGACGTCCGCGCCGCGGGAAAAGAGAGCGGCGCAACCGAGATGTTCGCCCGGACCTACGCCGCCGACCACGACATGACGTACATCTCGCCGTACAACGACGAGGCGGTGATCGCCGGCCAGGGAACGATCGGCGCGGAGATCGTCCGTCAGCTACCGTCGGTCGAAGCAGTAGTCGCGTCGGTCGGCGGCGGCGGTCTGATCTCCGGTGTGGCTGGCTATCTCAAGGCGGTCAAGCCCGGCATCGAAGCAATAGGAGTTTCGGCACGCAACTCGATGGCGATGTCCGAATCGGTGCGCGCCGGGCATGTCGTCGAAACGGAACACCTCCCGACGTTATCCGATGGCACCGCCGGCGGCATCGAACCGGGAACCATCACGTTTGATCTCTGTCGTGCGCTCGTCGATTCGTTTGTCGACATCGGCGAGGACGACATCCGGTCGGCGCTGCGGCTCTTCATCGAGTCGCACGCGATGTTGTGCGAGGGCTCCGCCGCTCTCGCGATCGCCGGCTTGCGCGCATCAAAGGAGCGGCTGCGCGGCCGATCGGTCGTCGTCGTCATATGCGGCGCGAACATCACCGCAGACAAGCTAAAAGAGGCGTTATGATCGCGTCTCCAAGCGCGGCGGGTCGACCGGTGAGGTCGGTGGCGCCGGCGACTTCGCGCCGAACATCGCCTTCCAGACCGCCATCAAAAATATCGCTGCCGCGACCAGAATGGCCACGACGAGCGCGATGTGCAGCAACGGGATGAGAATGGCGAGCGCGATGAACGCCGCCGCGACGAAAAACACCACCCACAGGATTCGCATCGTATGAGACCTCCACGTATGAGGCCGTCGTTCGCGGCCGTGTATATTCTGAGCTACTTCGACTTGTGTCGAAGAGTTTCGCGGGACCGCAGTCTTCTCTGCCTTCAGTCCCGCAGGAAGCACTATGTACGCGCCTAAATTCGCCTGGTAGCAACCCGGTCCCGCAAAGGAGCGTTTTAAGTTTCATGGCAGTCGTCGCAGGCGAATCGCTCGGGCTCGAAGATTTCGGGTTCGGCTACGCCGCCAGCGTAGCGCGCAACCTCAACGCCGCGCAATTGTTCGAGGAAGCGATCTGCAAACGCGAAGGCAACGTTGCGGCCGGCGGCCCGCTCGTCGTCCGGACAGGTAAGCACACCGGGCGCTCGCCGCAGGATAAGTTCTTCGTCAAGGAATCCTCAAGCGAGAACCAGATCGACTGGGGCAAAACGAACAAACCCTTCGACGCCGGCCGCTTCACCGCGCTGCTCGGACGGGTCGACGAGTACCTCCGCGACAAACACGTCTATTCGCTCGATGCACACGCCGGCGCGGATCCGCGCTACCGGCTGCCGATCAGGGTCGTCACCGAACGGGCTTGGCACAATCTCTTCGCGCACCATCTGTTCATACCGAATTCGGCTGCCGAGGCAAACGCGTTCAAACCGGAATTCGCCGTGGTCGACGCGTGCGATTTCCTCGCGGTGCCCGAGCGCGACGGCACGCGCTCCGAGACGTTCATCATCGTCGACTTTTCGCGCAGATTGGTGCTCATCGGCGGCACGACCTACGGCGGTGAGATCAAGAAATCCATCTTCACCGTGATGAACTATCTGCTGCCGCTGCGCAATGCCATGCCGATGCACTGCTCGGCCAATATCGGCAGGGGCGGCGACACCGCCATTTTCTTTGGGCTCTCGGGCACGGGAAAGACCACGCTGTCGGCCGATCCGGACCGGCTGCTCATCGGCGACGACGAACATGGTTGGACCGACGACGGCATCTTCAACTTCGAAGGCGGTTGCTACGCGAAGGCCATCAATCTCTCGGCCGAACTCGAGCCGCAAATATTTCCGACGACGCGGATGTTCGCGTCGGTGCTCGAAAACGTGGTCATGGACCCGCACACGCGCGAGCTCGACCTCAACGACGCGTCGCTGACGGAGAACACCCGCGTGGCCTATCCGCTCACGTCGGTGGTGAATACAGTGCCTTCCGGACGCGGCGGTCACCCGACCAACCTCGTGATGCTCACGTGCGACGCGTTCGGCGTGCTGCCGCCGATCGCGCGCATGACGCACGCGCAGGCTATGTACCACTTCCTTTCCGGCTACACCGCCAAAGTGGCCGGCACTGAGAAAGGCGTGACCGAACCGCAGACCACATTCTCGCACTGCTTCGGCGCGCCGTTCATGGTGCATCACCCGGTCGTCTACGCAAAGATGCTGGGCGAGCGCCTCGCCAAGCACGACGTCCGGTGCTGGCTCGTCAACACCGGGTGGACCGGCGGCGCCTACGGCACCGGCAAGCGCATGCAGTTGCCCTACACGCGCCTGATGGTCAAGGCGGCCTTATCGGGTGCGCTGGAATCAGCGTCGTTCGTCGCCGATCCGGTATTCAAGGTCGACGTGCCGACAGCGGTACCTGGTGTGCCGAGCGGCGTGTTGCACGCCCGCGCGACGTGGGCCGATCCGGCCGCGTACGACGCCAAAGCAAGAGATCTTGCCGCGAAGTTCGCTGAGAATTTCGAGCGCTTCGCCGATCAGGCAACGCCGGAGATCAAAGCGGCGGCGCCGCGAGTCGACTGACCCTACGCCTCGGCCACGGCAGCGTTTGCGCGCCGTTCCAAAGCGCGCAGCCAATAGAGTTGCGCCACCGCATGCGCTTGATACGCGACGGAGATCGCGATCACGTAGACGCAGATGCAGAACCCCGCGAGCGCGCCGTACACTCCGCCGAGAGCATCGTTCTGCGCCGCGGCGTGCACCCCGCCGCTCGGAATCAACAGCTGCGCTAGTCCGGCGAGCACGGCGACGCCGATGATGTAGCCGACCAGCGTCAGCGCCAACATCGCGAAGTACAAGGCGACGTTGAAGCCCAAGGTGCTCCAGAACGCGTTCGTCGTCAACAACCATGAACGGCTTCCCGCCGCATTGACACCGACGTCATCGGTCGCCGCGATGATCGACGCCATCGAATACTTCGTGCCGAAGTAGACACCGGGAACGACGAAAAACAGAATCCCTAGTTCGATGAGCAGCCCGGTGCCGATATACAAGCCGACCAATGTCCGCGCACGCGCGGCCTTCATGCGATAGTCCGGCCGTTCGAGCCGCACCGCGTGCGCATAGCACGCGACGGCCCAGTAGATCGCGAACGCGATGGACGGCAGGACCGCGAACGACAGACCGTACAGACCGCCGACCGTTGACATCATCAACACGATCAGCAGTAGCTTCCATTGGCCGACCACGATTGTGACCGCTTTGTCAAAAGCCATCGCGACGAGCGGCCCGAGGTTCGGCAATGGGGAATGACGCACGACATCGACCCGATTCACGCAAATCCGTGGTACGGCGCCGTTCTTTAGCGCGCGAGCGCCGGCCTGCGCCTGCATGGTGGCGGCGCTTGAGACGAGAACGTCATGAGGACATGGATATCGTCATCGTCGGCGGACCGCACTCAGGTGTCGGCAAGACGCTCGCAGCAGAGCGCGCGCTGCAAGCGCTCACCGGCCAACGCTTCGGTGCGATCAAATTGACGGTCGCGGACGGCGAATTCGACGCGCCGCACAACCGCGGCGTCTGCGGGCGCGGCGCTTCGTGCGGCGTCTGCGAAACCGTCCACGTCTCGCTTCCGGCTCGCATCGTCACCGCGCCCAGCGCGATCGGCAAAAAAGGCACGGACACGTGCCGTCTGCGTGACGCAGGCGCGGTCGCTGTGGCGTGGGTCATCGCCTTGCGCGACGCAGCGCCCGCGGCGGTCGACGAAGCGCTCGCCTATCTCGAGCGCAACGGCGCCGACGGTGCGGTCGTCGAAGGGACGACGGCGATCGAGTGGCTGCGGCCCAACGCGTCCGTGCTCGTCGCGTCCGACCCGGGAAAACGGTGGAAGCGCGTCGCGCTGCAAAGGCTGACGTCATTCGACATCGTGCTGCGCAATCGCGTTCCAACGCCGCCGGGCGATGTGCCGGCGCCCGCAGCATTCGCCGCGCTCGACCCGCTCAGCTGCGACTTAGCCGATGCTTCCGACAGCGGCACGCGTGAATTTCAGCGCTGCCTTCGAGAGCGCTGCGCGGCCGCCGGTGGCGCGTTTACCGCGAACAGCGGCGCCTCGCCGTTCGCGTAACGCAGGATATTCGCCGCGACCGCTCGCGCGATGCCGTCGTACGATGCATCGGTGACGCCGGCGATGTGCGGCGTGGCGATCACGTTGTGCGAGAAGATCCGATGCGCCGGATCGGGCGGTTCCGACCAGAACACGTCGAGTCCGGCGCCGGCGAGCCTGCCCGATTCCAGCGCTTCCAACAGTGCGGCCGGATCCACGAGCCCGCCGCGCGCTATGTTGATGACAAACGCGCCCGGTTTCATCGCTACGAACGCTGCGCGATCGATGAGATGATGACTCGCGGCATCGTAGTTCACGCAGAGCACGACATAATCGGCTTGGCCCAGCGCTTCGTGCAAGCCCTCCGGTCCATACACGCGCTCGACGCCGAGCGCGGCGACGCCGCTTTGCTCGGGCCGCCGGCGAACTGCGATAAGCCGCATGCCGCATGCGCGCAAGCGTCCGGCGAGCGCCGACCCGATGTCGCCGAGGCCGACGATGCACGCGGTCTTTCCCCACAGCGCGATGCCTGCGGGATCACCAACGATGCCCGCCGCGAGCGCGGCTTGCGCTTTCGCCAAATGTCTTGAAAGCGCGAGCATCAACAAGAGCGCATGCTCCGCGGCCGATTCGGCGTTGCCGGTGCCGCGGCTCGGCACGCGGGCAACCCACACGCCCGCGTCCGTCGCCGCGTCGAGGTCAACGCCGTCCAACCCCACGCCAAATTGTTGGACAAGTCCAAACGTGCCCTTGGCGATGACGTGTGCGCCGATCTCACTGATATACGGGACCACGATGTCGATGCCGGCGAGGTATGCTTCAGTTTGACCAGCCGGGCACGTCAGAATCTCGTGGCCGGGCACGAGGGGGGCGAGCTGGCGACGAGATTCGGTGAAGCCTTCGCCGCAGAACAGAATGCGCAACCGCACTGCCTTCCCGCCGGCGAGAGGATATGGGCGCCGGCCAGAGGTACGTCAGACGCCATCGTGGTGCATTCCTGTGAAGCGCACCTCGATTGCTTATTTTCGCGTTGGGAGGCATCGTAGATCATGGCGAAGACCATCGCAACGCTCTTTGGCGCAATCTATCTCATCGTCGGAATTCTGGGATTCATTCCGCAACTCGGGGGTAGTACGGGCATGACCCCAAGCATGCTCCTCGGAGTCGCGTCCGTCAACCTCTGGCATAACATCGTGCACATCGTCATTGGATTGGCCGGCCTGTCCGGCGGAAGGAGCGAGTCGGGCGGCATCTCCTTCTGCAAGACCTTCGGCGTCATCTTGCTCATCGTCGGACTTCTCGGCTTTGTCCAACCGAATCTCTTCGGCATCCTGCCGCTCGGCGGCTATGACATCTGGATCCACCTCATCACCGGCGCGATTCTCGCATATGTGGGCTTTTCCGCGACCGCACCGCGCAGCGCCGCGACGTAGCATCTCCACTGTAGTGCCGACCTTTATGGTCGGCACGCCGATCTGTCGTAGGGCGAGCATCGCTCGCACAGAAAAACGAGGGTGAGCGATGCTCACCCTAATACATGGCCCTACAACCGGCGGCAGGCGGCGGCCATTTCGGAGCATGCCGCGCGAACGGCGGCGCACGCGTCGACGACTGACGCAGCGCGCGCGACGAGATCGACCAGCGCGCTGCCGACGACGACGCCGTCTGCGTACCGAGCCACGTCGCGCACCTGCGCCGCGCTCGAAATGCCGAAGCCGACGGCGACGGGGAGATCGGTCTCCGACTTGATGCGCGCGACATGACCTTCGACGCCGCCGTCGAGGTCCGAGCG
This sequence comes from Candidatus Eremiobacteraceae bacterium, assembly GCA_036561585.1. Taxonomy (GTDB): domain Bacteria; phylum Vulcanimicrobiota; class Vulcanimicrobiia; order Eremiobacterales; family Eremiobacteraceae; genus JABCYQ01. Next base: position 19,106 of record DATBOZ010000063.1, read on the forward strand.
CGCGCCGGTCACGCCAAGCCGGCTGACGGCATACACGAAGCCTGTGGAGGCGCGAACGATTTTCGCCATCCGCGCATGCGGCGTTGTCGGCGCGACCAAGAGCGGCACGTCGAGCCCTTCTCGCCGGCACGCCTCGTACATGATCGCTCCCTCGTCGGGCGGGAGGTCGGCGACGATCGCACCCGCGTAGCCCGCATCTGCAAGCCGGCTTGCCGTTCGCGCCGCTCCCCGGACGAAGATCGGATTCCAATAGCCGAAGGCGATCACGGGAACGCGCAATTGGCGGACATCAATAGCCAGGGTCGCGTCGAAGGTCGCTCCGGCAGATAGCGCGCGCGCAGCCGACGCCGCGATGATTGGGCCGTCGGCCAAAGGGTCGGAGTATGCGAATCCCAATTCGATGATATCGGCTCCGCCATCTGCAGCGGCGCCGGCGAGTGCGGCGGTGGCGGAGAGCGAAGGGTCGCCGGCCATGAGGTATGCGATAAGCGCCGCGCGATGTTCGCCGCGCGCGCGGGCAAACGCCGCATCGATCGCTCCCCTCACGGAGCAACCCCGGTGCTATCGAGTGCGAACTGCAACGCATCCTTATCGCCGCGCCCGGAGCACGTGACTAAGACGATCGCATCTTTGGGCAAGCCGGCGGCGATACGGCACGCGTGGGCGATCGCATGCGCGCTTTCAAGCGCGGGCACGATCCCTTCGAGACGCGCAAGCGTCGCGAACGCCTCACGTGCTTGTCCGTCATCGACGCCGGCGTAGGTCGCTCGACCGATAGAGCGCAGGTGCGCGTGTTCCGGGCCCACGCCGGGATAATCCAATCCGGCTGACACGGAATGGGTCGCGGAGATCTGCCCTTCAGCGTCCTGCAAGAGATAGGTGCGCGCGCCGTGCAGCACGCCCACGGTGCCGCCGAGCAGACTCGCGGCGTGACCGCCCGCCACATCCAATCCGCGGCCTGCAGCTTCCACCCCGCACAACCGGACCGCTCGATCGTCCAAGAACGCCGCAAACGTGCCCATCGCATTCGACCCGCCGCCGACGCACGCGACGACGTAGTCCGGCAATCTGCCGAAACGTTCGAGAACCTGCTCGCGCGCTTCGTCGCCGATCACTCGCGCGAATTCGCGGACGAGCAGTGGATACGGATGCGCGCCGACGACCGAACCGATGACATAAAACGTCGATTCCACAGACGCCGCCCAATCTCGAAACGCTTCGTTCGTCGCATCCTTGAGCGTCTGCGATCCGCCCGTCACTTCATGGACCTGCGCCCCGAGCAGACGCATGAGATACACATTGAGCGACTGACGTTTGGCGTCGACGGCACCCATGTACACCTCGACGGGCAAACCGAAGAGTGCGCCGACGGTGGCGGTGGCCACTCCATGCTGGCCGGCGCCCGTCTCCGCGATCAGCCTTGTCTTCCCCATCCGGCGCGCAAGGAGCGCCTGGCCGACCGTATTGTTGATCTTGTGCGCGCCCGTGTGGTTGCAGTCCTCGCGCTTGACGACGATGCGTGCGCCGCCCGTCGCCTTGGAAAGATTGCGCGCTTCGAAGAGTGGTGACGGCCTGCCGACGAAGTCGCGCAAGAGCGCGCGGTACTCCAACCAAAACGCGTCATGGGCGAACGCCTCGCGCATCGCCGCCTCGAGCCGGCATAGTGGTTCGAAGAGGACTTCGGGCACGTAGCGCCCGCCGAATTCGCCGTAATAGCCACGGGCATCCGGTGCGTGCGGGTCGTACTTCACGTTCACAGCGCTCCACGGGCAGCGGCGACGAACGCGCGCACCAGCGCGCCGTTCTTGCGCCCGTCGCGCTCGACGCCCGACCGCACGTCGACGGCATCGGGCCTCACCGCTTGGATCGCAGCCGCCACCGTCTCGGCTTTCAATCCGCCGGCGAGCACGAAACAGCGCCCGGACGCGGCGCGCATCGCGCGCGCAGTTGCGAGCGGTACCGGTACACCGGTGCCGCCATAGGCGCCGCCGGCGCGCGAATCCGCCATCACCGCGACGGCACGCGCCGCCGCCAAATCGTCGCGCGACGGCATACGCTCGCCGGCACCAACAATCGTCGGCTTGCCGAAAGACCCGCAAAACTCCGGAGATTCGTCGCCGCTGAACTGCAGGACGTCGAGCCTGCACGCATCAATGGCCAAGCGCACGAGTTCGGCGGGCGCATTGACGAACACGCCGACGGTCGTCACGAACGGCGGCGTGGACGCGGTCAGCGCCGCAGCCTTGTCGATGTCGAGCGCTCTCGGTCCCGACGCGAAGATGAAGCCGAGCGCATCGACGCCGGCCGCGACGCAGGTCGCCACTTCCGCCGAGTCGGTCATACCGCATATCTTGATCCGCATGGTCATGCTCCTCGCAACCGGCGAAGCGCGGTCTCTTTGTCGGAAGCCCGCATGAGCGATTCCCCGATCAGGACCGCGCCGGCTCCGCAACGGGCTGCAGCGTCGATATCGGCCGCCGATCGATATCCGCTCTCGGCGACCAGCACGCGACCTGGCGGTACAAGCTTCGCAAGGCGCTCAACCGTGCTCGCGTCGACCGCGAACGTCCGAAGATCGCGGTTGTTGACGCCGATCAAGCCGGCGCCGATCGCGAGCGCGCGCCGCAGATCTGTCTCGTCGTGGACCTCGACGAGCGGCGCCACTTGCAGCGCGCTCGCCAACGCGAACAGACCGCGCAGCAGATTGTCGTCGAGGATCGCCGCGATCAGCAGGATCGCGTCCGCTCCGGCCGCGGCCGCTTGCCAGATCTGATAGGCGTCGACGATGAAGTCTTTGCACAGCACCGGCAGCGCGCACGCTTCGCGCGCCGCGCGCAGGTCGTCCAAGCTTCCGCCGAATGCCGCCGCTTCCGTCAGCACCGACATCGCGGCCGCTCCGCCGCGCTCGTACGCTGCGGCCACGGCGGCAGGCTCCGCCGCCGGATCGATGTCGCCCGACGAAGGCGAGCGCCGTTTGAACTCGGCGATGATGGCGGGTGTCGTGGCCGTGCGCGCAGCCAGCAGCGCGGCGACGAAGTCGCGCCGGTCCGCCCGGCTGAGCGCAGCGTCGCGGTGCGCAGATGCCGGAGCGCGCCGCTTTGCGGCCGCCACCGCTGTGCGCCGACCCGCGATTATCGCGTCGAGATCGCTCATGATACCGTCATACGCACGAGGCCGTCCAACTTCGCGGCCGCCGCGCCGCTATCGATGCTCAAGGCTGCCCTGCGCATGCCGTCGAGAAGATCGGCGGCGATGCCGGCGATCACCAAGGCGAGCGCAGCGTTGAGCGCGACCACGTCGCGGTGCGGGCCGGCGCGCCCGGATAAAATCGCTCGCACGATGGCGGCGTTCTCCTCGGCGTCGCCGCCGCGCAGGGCGGGCACCGCGCGGCGTGTCAATCTCAATGCGGCCGGGTCGATCTCATACTCCACGATTTGCGAACCGGTCCACTCGACGACGACCGTCGGGCCCGAAAGACTGACCTCATCCATACCGTCGATACCGCGTACTGCCGCCGCGCGCTCGGAACCCAACCTGCGCAGCGCTTCTGCGACGGTTCGCACGGCGCGACCATCCGCCACGCCGACGACTTGACGGGCGGCGCGAGCCGGATTCGCAAGCGGACCCACAAGGTTGAAAATCGACCGGATGCCGATCTCGCGCCGTGCGGGCGCGAC
>DATBOZ010000064.1:0-8128 GCA_036561585.1 Candidatus Eremiobacteraceae bacterium
CTCTTCCATCGCGGTCGCGATCTGTTTCTCGTTGCCTTCGCATGCGGCTGTTTGCGATTCCGCACGCGCATGGATGAAGTTCGGGATGAGGATGGCCGCCAGAATCGCGATGATCGCGATGACGATCATCAGCTCGATCAGCGTGAATCCCTTTTGCAGTTTCTTCACTTGGGGTTAGTCCTTTCGAAATTGGATATCACTTGATGGCTGCTTGGGTCGCCTTCCTGGGCGAAGCATCCGACGTTTACCTTATCGGCGGGATTTTGCGCGGTCTGAAGTCCATCAAATCGCACACTGCCTTCTCCGGCAACTCTTTCACTAGTCTCAATACCCCCGCGTTTGGGCTCTTAGACCCTCTTCTGTGTGACGCGCCGCACACCGGTCCCGGAATGATGCGCTGGACCGAAGAGCAGCACGTAGACCTCGTTTGCGGGATCGTAGCGCGCCTCGTGCCAGATCCGGATCTCCGGCCGCGTCGTCTGCAAATGCCGCAGGATACGATGTCCGGAATCGGGGTACCACCACTGATTTTCGATGTACCAAACGCGAGCCGACGGCCTCCCATCGACCAATCGAAGCGTCGGATCCACATCCCGAAACGTATTCGGGCCGTAGAGGTCGTGGCCGGCGAACGCAGGATCACTCTCCACCACGAGACCGGGAAACGCTTGGTCGAAGACCATCACGTCACTTCGCGTTTCGTTCGTCGCGACGACGGCACGGACCACATTCCAATCGGGAAATTGATAGTACGGATCGAGCAACACGTTCGAGACGCACACCGCCTCGAGCGCGACGACCGACGCTGCGAGCGCGAACCCGAGCACGCGAGAGCGCGATGCGATCAGCGCTGCGCTCACCGCACCGATGGCGATCGCCACGGCGGGAAGCGCAGTCAACAGATACCGCGGAATCGCAAGCGCTTTCTCGAGCACGAGCGAAGCGGCGAATTGGAGCGCGATCTGCGCAAGCCACCACGGCAGCGGCGTCGCACGCCCGATCACAGCGCCAGCGAGGATGACGGCGATCATCACGCACCCGATGAGCGGCAAAAACCAGGCTTGATGCATCCAGTTCTCGGGCGCGCCGAGAAGCGCCAAGCCCGAGAACACGTCCACGATGTTCGGATGCGTCGTCGCAGTATAGCCGCCGAGCGGGAACTGGATCCGGATCGCCCACAGCCACGGGAGCAGCGACGCGCACGACGCGGCCGCCGTGGCGAGCGCCGGCCATCGTTTCTTCAAATCGACGAGGGCATATGCGCTCTGGCAGACGAGGACGACCGCCCCGAGATATTGGAGGTACGGAAGCGCGAGTGCGCAGACCGCGTAGAGAATCCACAATCCCGCGCGGCGGCGGGCGTTCGCTTCCTCAAGCGCCTTGACGAAAAGCAACCAGGAAGCTGCCGCAACCGGCACGAGAAGCGCATACATCCGGAAGAGACGATCCCATGGCAGCATCACCGGCTGCAGCGCGATGACGAGCGCCGCGATGAACGCTGCGCTGTCGCCGAAGAATCGCCGGGCGAGCGCCCACGTCGCGAGGATCGTGAAGAGACTCAAGGGGGCCGTCAGCAGCCGGTAGCGCTCGAGCGGCCAGTGCAACCACGTCACGGCGAAATGCGCCAGCAGATAGAAAAGCGGCGGATGGACGTCTTGCCGCGCGACCGCCTGGAAGAGCGTCGGCAAGTCCTGACTTGCGATGCGGATCGAGAATGCTTCGTCGAGGAACGGGCTTTGCGCGAGCAGCTGCCAGAAGATCGCAAGCGCGCCGAGCGCAAGCGCGAACAACAGACCAAGCACCGCCGTGCGGTCAGAAGCTTGCGGCCGCGGCAACATCGGACTAGTGGATATCGGCGCGGAGTTTTGCGAGCGTTGCTGCGAGAATGCGCGAGATATGCTTTTGCGAAAAGCCGAGCCGCTTCGCGATTTCGGTCTGCGTCAGGTCTTGATAGAAGAACAGATCGACCACGCGGCGTTCGAAGGCGGCGAGGCGTTCGATGGCGCGGTCGAGCACGATGCGGTCTTCGATGGGCAGATGGAAGTTCTGATAGCGCTGGCTGCGGATGCGGTCGATCGCAGGCTCGCGCTCGGTGTTGTAGTCGGTGAGCGACATGAGATTGTATTTGGCGCGTAGCTCGAGGATCTCGCGAACGCCTTCGGGGGTGACGTTCATGTCTTCCGCGAGCTCGAAAATGGTGGGCTCGCGCTGCAGCGCCGACTCGAGCCGGTCGCGAGATTCGTGCAGCCGCCGGTTGAGGTTACCATACCAGCGCGGCACGCGCATGCTCGGAACGAGATCGCGCACGTAGTGCGAGATCTCACCGCTGACGATCGTCCTCGCATACGCTTCGAACGGCACGCCGAGACTCGCATCGAAGCGTTCGACCGCCTTGATCAAGCCGACGTACCCGACTTGTTCGAGGTCGTCGCGCTCCGCGAGCACGCGGCTGAAGTGGCCTGCCACCGAGCGCACGAGCGGCGCGTAGCGCATGATCAGGGCATCGCGGTTTTCAATCGAGCGGTTCTGTCGATACGCTTCGAATTCCGCCGCGACACCTGGATCAGGCAGCGAGTCGGCCCCCATGGCCACCGCCATCCTTAGTGGATGTTTCCGATGATCTGGTAGAGCGGCAGGAACACCGAGATCACGATGAATCCGACGATGAAGCCCATGCCGAGGATCATCATCGGCTCGAGCAGCGAGGTCAACGATGCGAGCATGTAGTCGACTTCGGTATCGTAGAAATCGGCGATCTTGGAGAGCATGCCGTCGAGGTTACCGGTTTCTTCACCGACCGAGACCATCTGTGTGACGAGCGGGGGGAACAGGCCCGAGAGCTGCAGCGGCACCGCGATCGATTCGCCTTCGCGCACGGATTCGCGGACCTTCGACACGGTCTCGGCGACGACTTCGTTGCCCGACGCCTTGCCGACGATCTCGAGCGCCTGCATGATCGGCACGCCCGATTGCAGCAGCGTTCCGAGCGTACGGCAGAATCGCGAGATCGCGACTTTCCGGATCAGCATGCCGAAGACGGGCAGCTTCAGCTTGAACGCATCGTACTGGCGGCGGCCGACCGGCGTGGAGACGTAGCGATTGAAGAAGAAATAACCGATGCCCAGCACGGCAAGCGATGGGAGCAGGACGTACGGATTGCGGACGCCTTTGGTGAAGGCCATCAGCAGCATGGTCGGCAGCGGCAGCTTCATCTGCATCTGCTCGAACATCTGGATGAACGTCGGCAAGATAAAGGTGACGAGGAAGATGACGATGCCGATCGCCATGACGAGAATGACGGTCGGGTACGTCATGGCCGACTTCACCTTCTTCTTCAGGTTGAAGTCTTTTTCGAGGAATCCCGCGAGACGGTTGAGCACGTCGTCGAGGATACCGCCGAGTTCGCCCGCTCGCACCATGTTGGTGAAGAGCGGCGAGAACGTCTTCGGATACTTTCCGAGCGCGCTCGCAAGCGTTGAACCGCCTTCCACGTCGCGACGGATCGCGATGAGGATCGGCTTGAGCTGCGCATCTTCAGTCTGTACGCTCAGGACGTCGAGACAGCGCACCATTGCGAGGCCGGCATTGATCATCGTCGCGAACTGGCGCGAGAAGACGACGAGCGATTGCTCGCCGACCCCACGGAATTTCCCGAAAACGGCGTTCAGGTCCGCGTTGAGGACGCCGCCGCTCTTCTGCGTGATGCCGGTGACGTAGTAGTTCATCTCACGGAGCTTCGACCGTAGAACGCGCTCGTTCTCCGCTTCGATGACGCCGTTGACGGTCTTACCCGATGCGTCTTTCGCCTGATATGCGAAACTAGGCATTGATTTTTTTCTCCAGGGTTAGAGTTGCGTGTGCTCGCCCACGAGCAGGATCACGAGGAGGACGAGGATCCAAAGCAGTGACATTTGCATAAGTGACTCCTTACACTCCCTCGATGAGCTTCCGCAGCTCTTCGGGGTGCATCGAGGCGTTCAAGGCCTCTTCCGCGGTGATCATATGTTTGCGCACGAGATCGCGCAACGACATGTCGAACGTCTGCATGTGCATGATACGGCTGGTGACGATGGCGTTGTGGATCTGGTGGGTCTTGTTCTCGCGGATGAGGTTGCGGATCGCCGGGGTGGCGATCATCACCTCAGCCGCCGGCACGCGGCCGACGCCGGACGCATGCGGGAGCAGCCGCAGACAGACGACCGCCTCGATGACCGAAGCCATCTGGACGCGGATCTGCTGCTGCTGATGTGACGGGAAGACGTCGACGATACGGTCGATGGTCTGCGCAGCGTCTGATGTGTGGAGCGTGGCGAAGACCAAGTGACCGGTCTCCGCGATCGTCAAGGTCGTCGCGATCGTGTCCATGTCGCGCATTTCACCGACCAGCACGACGTCGGGGTCTTCGCGAAGCGCCGCGCGCAGCGCGTTGGCGAAGCTGTAGGAATCGTGTCCGATCTCGCGTTGGTTCACCATGGACATCTTGTGGTAGTGCAGATACTCGATCGGATCTTCCATGGTCAGGATGTGCCGCGCCATGGTCTGATTGATGACGTCGACCATGGACGCGAGCGCTGTCGACTTACCCGAACCGGTGGGCCCGGTGACGAGTATGAGGCCGTGCGGTCTGGCGACGAGATCGGCCATGACCGGCGGCAGATTCAAACTGGAAAGAGGGGGCACGGTGGACGGAATGGCGCGGAGAACGGAACCGATGACGCCGCGCTGCTTGAACGCGTTGATACGGAAACGGCCGAAGCCTTTCAAGCCGTGCGAGAAGTCGAGCTCGAGATTCTTCTCGAAGCGCTCCTTTTGCGCGTCGGTCAAAATGCTGTAGACGAGCTTCTTCATCTCGTCGGGCGTGAGCTTCGGAAACTCGGTCGGGGTGAGCCGTCCGTCGATGCGCAGCATCGGCGGCAGACCGACGCACATGTGCAAGTCCGACGCGCCGCGTTCGATTGTGACGCGCATCAACTCGTCCATGCGGACGCCGAGCAGATCGGTTACATTTGTCGCCATGAAATCGTTTCGCTCACTATGTCCCGCAGGGAATAAAGCCAACAGCACTCGCCGCTTGCTATTCTATCGGCACATCGCGTCCAGGACGTAACCCCAATCCCGAAGCGCCGGCGCGGGCGGAACACCCGTGTCTTCCCCGCGCTCAGAGACCTTAGGCAATCGGCGCCGCTAGCGCCCGGTCGCCGGCAGACTATATACGAAGACGTTGTTCGCCGAATAGACCAGCCGGACCGCGCCGCGTCGGGCGTCGGCCGCGAGCACCTTCCAATCGACGCCGGTCTCCGATCGCCCGACGAACTGCGGATGGGCGTTGACGATCATGAACCGGCAACCCAGCGCGGCGATGCGCCGGTAGCGCTCTTCCGGCGCCGCTGTCCAATCCAGGCGAACGCCGCCGGGATACGGCGGATTGCCCCACAAGACGTTAGGACCGAAATAATAATCGCGCACGTCGTCGAGCGCGTACATCTTTGCCGCGCCGCCGTTCGCGCGCAGCCACAGCGCGGCGTCGTACGTCTCGAGCCGCCGGCGTAAATATGCATCGCCGGATTCGGCGCCCGCGATATACGAAAATCCGGGAACCAAACTATTGGACGCTTCGGAGATCAGGCCGGGCGCCCATTGCGTGGCGATCCCGAATGCGATCAAGACGGCGAGCACGCTCAAGCCCACCGGGCGCAATGCGCTTGACATCGATTGTGCGCCCACGCTGACGACAATCGCGTAGATGGAGAGTCCCGCCATGAGAAAGCGCAGCTGACGCCCGGTCGCGAACCACGCGACGAGCAGCGCGAGCGAGAGCAAGAAATATGGACGGCTGCGGCGTGACAGCAGCGGTGCCGCCACGAAAAGCGCGGCGCCGAGGCGCAATGCGTACCCAGGGTCGCCGCAATACGCGCGCGGCTCGGCGAGCAGGCGGTACGGGAGCAGCAGCAGATCGTGCAGCGACGACGTCCCCCCGCAGACACCCGTCACTGCCGCGCCGTGTGCGAGCACCGCACCGATGCTTTGGCCGGTCGCAGCGGCAGCGGACAGAAACGGATACAGCGGATCTCCGGTCAACGAAAGCGTCCGGATGTACCACGGCGCTGCGACGGCAAGAAACGCAAGCGCATAGCCGGCGGCGCGGCGGATGCGATCTCCGTGCGGCACAAGCAACATGCACAGCGAAAACGGCGCGAGCACGAGACCGAGATACTTCGCCGACGCGCACGCACCGGCGAGCACGCCGCAGATCGCGCCTGCGGCGATCGGACGCAGACCCGACGGCAACAACACGGGTGCGCACAGCGCCGCGACAGCCCACATCGCGACCGGCACATCGATGTATGACGACGGCGCGATCCACAACCACAACGCAGATCCCGTGATCAGCGCAAAACAGCAAACGCCAGAACCGGGCTGGAGCTCATCCGCCGTCAGCGCGGCGACGAATGCGAGCGCTATGCCGCAGCCGAGCGTGCAGAGCGCAGCGCCTGCGGATCCCGCCAGCGCATACGCCGGCAGTGATGCCGATTCGGCAAGCCACGGGAAGGCCGATTGCGCGACGTTGGGATCGAATGAGAGCGTGGCGTGCGAAAGCGCGGCGAACATCAGCGGCAAGTGGTATGCGATTGGATCCCACCATACGGCCGGCAACGCGGCGGCGATCAGCGCCGTCGTCAGCGCAAGCCCGGCGATCACGAGGAACGTGCGGGTGAAGAGACCCGCTTCGCGCCAGCGCAACGTCGCGTTGCGCACGACTCCGGGTACGGCGCGAAGGCGGCGCACATGCGCGCGCGCGCGGACGATGATCGCGGTCGCGATCAAGCCCATCAGCACCGACGCGTATGCGGCGTGGAAGAATGCGAGCACGGCGACGGCGGAGCCGACGACCGCGAAACCGATGATCGATCCTAACGCGAGACGCACGAGGCGGCGCGAACCTGGAGCCGCACGATCCAGCAGCGCGGTCCCTGCATCCGCCGCGGTCAGCCAGGTAGCGCCGGCCCCAGCGCAACCCAAAGCCAAGCGTTCCCCGAAGGAAGCGACGTCGACGGGCAGCATATCAAACGCGCCCCAGGCGGGCAACATACGTCACCCGCATCGTTGTCGCCGCGATTGCGCTCACACAGGATATCTTCGGACAGCCGGGCGACTTTCCGCTCCCGTGGCCGCCGCGGCAGCGTCCCGGGGCACGGACGAGCATTGCTTGTGTCGCGACAGCCGATAACCACTAAAAGCACGCAAATGGAAGCCGGCGCCCGCGAGGAACTCCGACAACGTATGGAACGCCCGATCGCCATCGGCGTCATGGCCTTCAATGAAGAAGGCAACATCGCTCGTTTGCTCGATAGCATCCTCAAGCAGTCTGCGTTCGACAAGATCAATCGCGTGCTCGTGATCGCGAGCGGATGCACGGACCGGACGTGCGCGATCGTCGATCGCTACGCCGCGGAACACCCGAGGATCCACCTCGTCGCGGAGGCGCAGCGCGGCGGCAAGGTCCGGGCCATCAACACATTTTTTGCGATCGCGACCGAACCGATCTTGCTCGTCTCGTCCGCCGACCTCATCTACGAGCCGCAGACCGTCGAAGCGCTCATCGCTCCGCTCGCGGATCCTGCGGTCGGCATGGTGGGCAGCCACCCGGTGCCGCTCAACGCGGCCGACGACTTCATCGGCTTCACCGTGCGCTTGATGTGGCGGCTGCATCACGAAGTATCATTGCGCAACCCGAAGATGGGCGAGCTCATCGCCTTCCGCAACGTCTTCCGCGGGCTCAATCCCGACACGCCCGCCGACGAAGTGCAGATCGAGCACGGCGTCCGCTCCGTCGGCTATGAGATCCGTTACGCGCCGGACGCGATCGTCCATAATCGCGGGCCGGAAACGTTGAAAGATTTCATCGCGCAGCGCACGCGCTGGATCGCGCTCAATATGCGGATCCAACGCAAACACCGGTTGCCCGTCTCCACGCTGCGAGCGACGCCGCTGCTCGAAGCGATGGTCGCCTACGTGCGCAAAGAACATCCTCGATGGGACTGGCTTGCCGGCGCGGCGCTGCTCGAAGTCTATTGCCGCATCCGCGCAGCCATGGAATATTCGCGCTGGAATTCGGAGACTTCTACCG
>DATBOZ010000065.1:0-39844 GCA_036561585.1 Candidatus Eremiobacteraceae bacterium
TATACGTTCCGGCGTCGCGCCGGCGCGATGTGCTGCTGCGGTTGACGCTCGCGGGCTTGCCGCGCCCGTACGTGCCGACGTCGGCCGATATGCTGTCCGAGCCGGTCAGCGCCATGGCGCCGAGAACGCTGCTCGACGACCGCCGGCGGATCGGCATCTCGGGGGATCTCACGGAGACGCTGCGACGCATCTCCGGCGTGGCCGATGCGAGCGTCATCCTCACTCCCGCGGGCGATGATCCATTCGTCTTCGGCCCGCCGTCGCTGCCGGCCGCAGCGGTGCAACTCGTGCTGCAACCTGGTGCCCGTCCAGAGGCGCGCACCGTCGATGGCATTCGCCGGCTCGTCGCCGCTGCGGTCAGCGGCTTGACGCCCGACCGCGTGACGGTGACCGACTCCGAAGGCGCGTTGCTCGAAGGAAGCGCGCTGCAAGACCAATCGGCGTCGCGCGAAACGCGACTGCAGGCCTCCGTGCAGAGCGCGCTCGACGCCGTCCTTGGACCGGGAGCGAGCGTTGTTCGCGTACGCCTCATCACGGCCGGTGCCGACGTTTCGCTGCAATCGACGCGGATCACGCCGCATGGGTTGCTCGATGCCGATGTTGGACGCGAACACGGCCGCGAAGCGGCGCGGGTCTTCGACAAGGAGCGGCATGTCCAACACTATGCGTACGATACGGAAATCGAACACCGCACCTCTGCGGCCGACACGGTGCGACGCGTGTCGGTCGCGGTGATCCTCGATGCCCGAAAAGTCGATGCCGGCCGGCGCGACGACGTCGCCGGGCTCGTCCGCGCTGCGGCTGGCGCGGACCTTGGCGCCGGCGACACCGTCGTGGTTGCCATGATGCCGTTTGCACCTCGCTCGCAGCCGAATCCGAATCCTGCGGCCGACGCGGCCTCGCACGCGTCGCCGGCGCTCGTCGCCATACCCGCCGCAGCGGTATGCGCGCTCGTCCTCGCGTTAGCGCAATGGCGCCGCCGGCCCGATATCGGACCCGTTCCCGCTACACCCGAGCTGGATCATGCGCTGGCGGTTCGTGCGATCATCGAGGCCGAAGCGCCGCGCACTGCGGCGTACGTGCTGAACGGTATGCCGGCCGCGCTTCGCGACCGCGTCCTTCGAGAGATCGGCGCGAGCCGGCGCAGCGCGATCGAGGAGTGCATTGCGGAGTGGGAACGATGACTGACAACGGCTTCGCGCCGCTCGCACCGCGGCGTCTACAGCGTACGCACGATGTCACGATTCCGCTTGTCGAGAGTGCTGTGGACCAACGCGATGCGTGTCCGAACGAGCCGGAAGTCGAGTGTGCGCCGGTCTTGGCCGAATCTTCGGAACGAACCGGGTCCGAGACGGGCGGCCCGGATGTTTTGTTGCATTCGCGCGAGCCGGGCGAGGTGCAGATCTGCGCAGAGACGGACACGGCGCGCATCCGCGCGGCCGCGATCGAGCTTGCCGCAACGGCGTGTGCGCGAGCGCTTCGTTACGCGGTCGACAGAAATCCGCGTTTGGTCGCGCGATTCGTCGACGACGCATTGCGCGCCGCCGGCGGTCCGCACAACGCGGTGATCCGTGTCGCGCCGGCCGTGGCGGCGGTCGGCGCCGAATCGCAGGAACACGATTTCGTCGCGGATCCTTCGCTCGCACCCGGCGATGTCTTCATCGACAGCGCCGCCGGCACGGTCGGCGCTACCGTCGAAGAACGCGCAGCTCTGCTCGTCCGCGGCGCGGCGTCATGATCTTTCCGTTAGACGAGTCTCCCGTCGACGGCTGGCTGCGCAGTGGGGTCGTGATCGGCGCCGCGGCCGGTTCGATCGCGCTCCGCATACCCGGCTGTGCACTCGGATCGATCGTCGTCGTGCAGACCCGATCGGGGCCCGCGCTCGCGCGGGTCAGTGCAATCGAGACCGGCGTCACGCGTTGCGCACCGCTCGACAGCCGCGCCGAGATCGCGCCCGGTGACCGCGCGTCAAGCGTCGGTGCTCGACTCGGCGCTTATGCCGGGAGTGGGCTGCTCGGCTCAGCGGTCGATGGTTGGGGCCGCCTGGTTTCCGGCTCTGCGCCGCATGCCGACGTCGTCCGCGCAGATCTGGCGCCGCCTGCGCCTGCCGAGCGAAGCATCATCAGTCGCGTCATGCCGACCGGCGTCAGCGCGATCGATGCGTTCGCCACCATCGGCTTCGGCCAGCGCATCGCGCTGTTCGCGGGCGCCGGCGTCGGCAAGAGCACCCTCGTGCGCCGCATCCTCACTGCCGCGCCAGCGGATGCTCGTGTGCTCGCGCTCGTGGGCGAACGCGGACGCGAAGCGCGCGAAACAATCGAGGCGCTGCAACGTTCCGACGTTTGGCGCTCGACGACGGTTGTGTGCGCGCCGGCGGGCTCACCTGCGCTCGAACGCGTGTGGGCGCTGCAGACCGCCACCGCGCAAGCAGAATGGCTGTGTAGGCGGGGCCGCGACGTCCTGCTTATCGTTGATTCGATCACGCGCGCGGCGCACGCGTTGCGCGAGTTGGCGATCGCAGGCGGGGAGCCGCTGTCGAATCACGGATATCCGGCGTCCGTCACCGCGAATCTTGCGTCTATCGTGGAACGTGCCGGCGCGCGCCGCATCGGGAGCGTCACTGCGGTCTATGCCGTGCTGGTCGACGGCGACGATTTGCGAGAACCGGTCAGCGACGCGGTGCGAGGCATGCTGGACGGTCATATCGTGTTGGATCGCGGCCTCGCCGACGCAGGACGCTATCCGGCTATCGACGTCTTGCGCAGTCTCAGCAGGCTCGCTCCCGAGCTCACCACGCACGAACACCGTCGCGACGCCGCGGTGGCACGGCGCGCGCTGGATGCGCTCGATCGTGCGCAAGATCTTTTGGCGATCGGCGCGTACCGGCCGGGTGGCGACGCGCTGCTCGACGCCTCGCTCGCCGCGCGTCCACTGCTCGAGGCGCTGATCTTCGACGGCGATGGCCGCCGCGACGGGCCGGACATCGCGGCACGACTGCACCAGGCTGTCGCTGGACTGCACGCGTGTGCGGCGTGATTCGAACGAGCAGTTTCACACCACACTGGAGGGCACGTCGTGAGCATCGATCCTACCGCCATCACAAGCATCATCACGTACACGCCGAAATTGTACGATGCCGGAAGCGATGAGAATGCCGGCTCCGACCAGGCTGACGAGTCGGCGCCGTCGCCGCCGGCCGCGGATCTCGACGCGATCGAACAGCGGTTCAGCGCAATGGTCTCCACGCTGACCAATCAGCTCGCTGTACTCGAGCGGTCCTTCACACAGGCCATGCGTTCGTTGGTCAAGGGATTCCGCGCCGCCGCTCCGACGCGGGCTCCAGCAACGCCGCGAGCCCAGGCAGCAGCGGGGGCTCCGGCAGCAGTGGGGAAGTTCACCGGTCCGATTTCGGCGGCGGCACAACGCCACGAGCTCGATCCGGCATTGCTTTCTGCAGTCGTCGGTCAAGAGTCGGGTTTTCAGTCGCGCGCCGTTTCGCGTGCAGGCGCCTTGGGCCTTATGCAATTGATGCCGGAGACCGCGCGCGAACTCGGTGTCCGCGACCCATTCGACCCGGCGCAAAACGTCGAAGGCGGCGCCAAGTACTTGCGCGGCCTCATCGATCGCTACCACGGCCGGCTCGATCTCGCGCTCGCGGCGTATAATGCAGGACCCGGCGCCGTCGACCGCTTCGGGGCCGTGCCGCCGTATGCGGAGACGCAAGCCTACGTGAAGAATATTCTTGCGACGTACCGGAACGCGGCCTTGGCTTCGTAATATCCGCTCGCGGCTTGACAATGCCGCGCTCGCCCGGTTACACTTAAGTGAGAATGATTCTCGATATTGGCCGGCTCGCACAGCCCCGCCGGATCCGCGGTATCGCGGCGGCTACGATCGCGACTGCTATCGCTTTGTCGATCGCCGGTTGCGGCGGCACGACGAAAACCGCGACGCCGCCTGCGCCAAGCAGTGCGAACGCGCCGCTCAACGTGGTCGTCACCTTTTCCACGCTCGGTGCTATCGTCAAAGACGTGGGCGGCGATCTCGTCAACGTCAATTCGTTGGTGCCGGTCGGCGCGGCGCCGGAGACCTACGAACCGACGCCGAGCGACCTCGTCGCTCTGTCTCATGCCGATCTGATCTTCGAGAACGGCAGCGGTCTCGAAGCGTGGATGGACAAACTGCTGCGCTCAGCCGGCGGTGACAAGACGCCGGTCACGCTCTCCGGTCTCACCGATCCGGCGCACGCGCAAAATCCCCACTTCTGGCTCGACCCGAGCAAGGCTTCCACGTATGCTGCCGCGATCGCGAACGCGCTCGAGCGCGCCGACCCGCGCCACGCAGAGAAATATCGAGTGCGCCTCGAGCAGACGCAGGCGCGCTATCGTGCGCTCGATCGCTGGATCGCGCAAAAGATCGCCACCGTTCCACCCAGCCGGCGTGTCATGATCTGTTTCCACGACGCGTGGTACTACTTCGATAAGCGTTACGGCATCAAAGACGTCGGCGCGATCGAACCGTCACCCGGCCAGGAACCGTCGGCCGGCGCATTCGCGCAGCTCATCGCTGACGCCAAGAAATATCACGTGCACGCGGTGTTCGCCGAACCGCAATTTTCGCCGAAGCTCGCGCACCAGCTCGCAGAAGGCGCCGGCATCACGACGGTCAGCGATCTGTACGACGACACACTCGGCACCACGCCGGCGCTCACGACGTACGAGGGCTTGTTGCGCTTCGACGTCGAGCGGATCGTCGAGGCGATGCGCTCATGAAGCTTAAGGAACAACACGATCACACGCACGTCGCGCCGGAACACATCGAGATTCCCCACGATCACAGCCATGCGGTCGCGCCGGGCGCCCCGCACCTGCACGGTCACGGCGGCCACCCCGATCGCAGCACTGCGACCGTCGCCGGCAAGGCCCTGAGTCTGCGCGGCGTGTGCGCGGGTTACTTCGGGCGCGACGTGCTCGACGAGGTCTCGTTCGACGTCGACGCCGGCGACTTCGTCGGCATCATCGGGCCCAACGGTTCGGGCAAATCGACGCTGCTGAAGGTGATCGCCGGCCTTCACCCGGCACAATGCGGTTCGGTGAGCGTCTTCGGCGGCCCGCCGGATCCGCGCCGGCGTATCGTCGGGTACGTGCCTCAGGCCGAATCGGTGAATTGGTCGTTTCCGGTCACGGCGCTCGACGTGGTGCTGATGGGGCGCTACGGAAGGCTCGGCCTCTTCAACCGGCCGCGCAAAGCCGACCTCGAGAGCGCGCGCGATGCGCTGGCGGAGGTCGGGATGGCCGACCGCGCGGGATCGCAGATCGGCGAACTATCGGGCGGCCAACAGCAGCGCGTCTTCGTGGCCCGAGCGCTCTCGCAAGATCCGCAGTTGATGCTGCTCGACGAACCGATCGCGGGTGTCGATGCGACGAGCCAGCACGCGATGTTCACCTTGCTCGAAGGGCGTCAGCGGCGGGGCATGACCATCGTCGCGAGCACGCACGACCTCTCGTGCGTCGCCACCTGGTTCGACAAGCTGCTCTGCCTGAACCACCGCGTGATCGCGTACGGAACGCCCGGCGAGGTGCTCAACGATGAAACGCTGTCGCTGACCTACGGCAGTCACGTGCTTATGATCCCTCCGGCTGCGGCCGCAGCGGACTAAAAAACCGTGCACTATCTGCTCGACCCGCTGCAGAACGCGTTCATGGTGCGTGCGCTCATCGCGTCGGCGCTCATCGGCTTGACGTGTTCGGTCGTGGGCGTGTACGTCGTGCTTCGCAATCTCGCGTTCATCGGCGATGGCCTCGCGCACGCGTCGTTCGCGGGCATCGTCATCGCGTATATCCTCAAGATCAATCTGTATGTCGGCGGACTTGTCTTCGCGATCATCACCGCGCTCGGCATCGGCGCCGTGAGCCGGCGTTCGAACGTCTCATTCGACACGACGATCGGCGTGTTGTTCACCGCATCGTTCGCGCTCGGCGTGCTGTTGATGTCGCGCGTGCGCACGTACGCCGTCGATCTGCAGGATTTTCTGTTCGGCAACGTGCTCGGCGTCGACCGTCTCGACATCATCTTCGTCGCGTCCCTCGCCGTCGCCGTGCTTGCGCTCATCACGATCTTCTATAAAGAGCTGCTGTTCGCGTCGTTCGATCCCGTGAGCGCGCAGGCGAGCGGCCTGCCGACGTCCGCCCTCGACGCGATGCTCCTCATCGCGCTCGCGGTGACGGTGATCGTCTCGCTCCAGGCGGCCGGCATCGTGCTGGTCGCAGCGCTGCTCGTCACGCCCGCAGCAGCGGCATTCCAATTGACGAATCGTTTCGGCACTATGATGGCGATCTCGGCCGCGATCGGACTCATATCGTCGGTGGGCGGACTCTACGCGTCGTACTATCTCAACGCGGCATCGGGCTCCACGATCGTCCTCGCAGCCACCGCGTTCTTCTTCTTGGCGACGGCGTTCTCGCCAAAGCGCCGCTCGTTGTTCACGGCACTCGTCGAGGCGCGCGCGAATGCGGCGCGCAGCCGATGAAGCGCAAGGGCCACCGGCGGACGTCAAAAGCCGATCGCACCGCCCAGCTCGATGCGCTGTTCGCACGGCTCGCCGCGCACGGCTATCGCGCGACCCAGCCACGGCGTGCGGTGGTCGAGGCATTCGCGAAGCTGAGCCGCTACACGACCGCGCAGGATCTCTTCGATGCCATGGCCGCCGGCCGCCGCGCCTCCGGTTTGCCCGCCGTCGGTCTGGCGACCATCTACCGCACGCTCGACGTGCTGCGGGAGGTCGGCGCCGCATCGGCGCAGGCGCAGCCGCACGGAGAGACGGCATTTCTCTATTGCCCGGTGGAGCACCATCATCACGCCGTGTGCACCGAGTGCGGGCAGGTGGACGACGTACCGTGCGCATCCATAGCACGTTTTGAGGCGGCGCTCTCACGCGAATTGCGCTTCACGATGACGCAGCACCGCCTCGAATTTTTCGGCGTGTGCCGTTCGTGCGCGCGGGCTTGATCGCCGCGGCGTGTGCCGCAGCGGTGGCGATCTCTGCCGAAGCGTTCACCGAGCCGCGCGAAGTCTCGGCCGCCCCGGTCGCGCTCCATGCAGGCGATAGCGTCTCGCTCGCCGACCTCTACGGCTACCTTGCGGCCTTGCCGCAGCCGGGTGACTGGGTCCGCGTTCGCACGCAGGCCGGCGGAGCCGTCACCACGGTCACGACGGGATTCGGCATGGAAAGCGTCGGCGGCAAGAGCACGTTGTGGATCGAGACGCGCGTCGATGCGCAAACGGTTTCTGGCGCCGGCGTGATGACGTCCACCAACCCCGCGCCGTCGGTGGTATCGAAGACCTACGTCGTCGGCGACGCCTTCGGACCATTTCCGGCAACGTACGAAGTCATCGCCACCGTGGCCGCCATCGGCGACAAAGCATTCCGGATGAACGATCGGGCATCGGACTTCATCGGCGTCGGCCCGACGAGCCCACCGCCGACCTATTCGCTCGCCGACGGACTGCCGTTCGCGACGCGCCAGGGCACCGTCCTCATCGCAGAGCCAAAGGATATGGCCGTCGGCCAGATCACGGTGCACGCCACACATCTGCTCGTGTCGTTTCCGAGCGTCTCGGTCGCGGGCGTGAGCGTGCCTGCGACGCTCGTCGACGTCTGGCAATCACCCGATGTGCCGCTCGGCACGGTCGCATCGTCGGGCGCGATTCTCGGCGTGAGCCGTTCGAGCACGCTCGCCGCGTTCGGGCGCGGCGACTACCGCAGCGCGATCGGCATCGGGCTCGATGCGTTGCGCGCCTACCCCGGCGGCGCTTAAGAGAAAGGCGCGAAAGCCAACGCCTTCGCGCCTTTGGAACGAGTCAGCCGAACGTCAGACCTTGAAATTCACGTCCAGCGAGGCTTGGAACGGGATCTGCGTGCCCACAAAACCCGTGTTGTTGTTATTGAGCCACATCGCGTACGGGTACTTCAATTGAATCGCGCCCGCTGCCGCGTTGGCGAGCGTGCCGCCCGTCGGTGACAAGAAGCTGGACGGCAGGTTCGAGTATGCGCAGATGGCGCTGTAGTCCCAGACGTAGCCGCGCTGGTTGCATTTGTCGATGATGTTGGACAATGTCAGCACCGTCCGTACCTGCTTCGACATCTGGTAGCCGATCTGCATGTTCAACGTGTAGCGCGACGGCTGTTTGAAGTCGCCGAAGCCGTCGAATTTTCCGGTGTACGGGTCTGGAATCATGAGCGGAGAGCCGTATTGACCGGGGTTGGCGATCGGATCGGGTCCGGGCCACGACAGCGGCGAGCCGTAGACCGATCCTGAGCTATAGGTCAGGCTCGGCGTGAAGTTCCAGGCGCCGCGCTTGTATCCGACGATCACGGTCGCGACATCCGGCACCTCGTAGCCGTTGCCGCCTGCAAACGGCACCGGCACGAGATCGTATGGCGCGTATGAGGCCGTGCGGTCGAAGAGCGGTTGTGCGGCAAGCGTGAAGTAGGGATTTGCGCCGCCGCCCGGTTCGTTCGCAAAAGCGTTCGCGCCCCCGAAGACGCCGCAACGCGATGTCGCGCTCGAGGACGGCGCGACGCCTGCGCAGGCCGATGTGTACGAATTGTAGAGCTGGACGTAGGCATTCATGTTGTCGATGACGTTGCGGCCATTGGCGAAATCGTTGAATCTGATGCTGCTGTGCGTGTGGGTGTACGCGAACTGCATCGCCCACCCGTCGGACGCGAAATCGCCTTTGGTCAAGGCGAATTCAACGCCGCTCGAAACTTGACGGCCGGTGTTGAACGACGCGAACAGGCCGGTCAAGGCGTTCACGATCGTCTGCTGGACCTGATCCTGCGTGCTCCGGTAGAACGGCGTCACCTTGAAGCTCATGTCGCTTCCGGCGAAATGGTGCTCCCACGACAGATCGAAGTTGGTCGACCGGTCCGGTCGCACGTCGTGATTCGGCGTGAAGGCGCCGTACGCCGCGAAATTGACGCCGAGCTGTGCGGCGAGGTTTTGTTCGGTGCCGTTCCACGATGCTTCGCGCGTGCTCGCCGGCCGCGAATACACGCCGGCGGAAGCGCGGAAGACGTCGTCCGGACCGCCCTCGAACGAGACGCCGAGACGCGGTTGGAACTCGACGTGCGAGAACGAACCGGGATTGGTGTTCACGATATGCATGGCCGTCGTCAGAGGCCAATCCGCCGCGCAGGAATCGGTCGGCGAACCGGTTTTGCGGAGCGGCTGGAGATAGCCGGGCGCGAAGCAGAATTCGTTGTTGTATGCGTTGGTCCAAAAGGCGCGCGCCGGAAATCCGTTGACCGTGCTATCGTCAAGATTGTTGCGATAATTCTCGACGCGCGCGCCCGCGTTCACGGACAGCCGGTCGGTTGGTTTCCAGTTGTCGTTGATGGACACGGCATCGTAGACCGGATTGACCTTGTTGAAGTTCGCGCGGTAACCGCTTTCCGTGACAAGCCACTGGCCTTTGAACGGCGTGCTCGGACCACCCGCGAAGGGGTCTTGCAGCGTGCCGTGTTCGTCGGCAACCGGCTTGTTGTACTTCGGGGCGTTCGCCGAATTACAGAAGACCTGCAAGCCGGTGACGGCGTCGTAACAATTGCCGTTGAGGACGTCGCTCGTGACCGAGACGAACGCTGAGTTGCCGGGGAATCCTTCGGTGGTGGTATAGCGCTGAATCCGCGTATCGGAGTAGTACCCGGAAAGGGTGAGCTGGTTCTGATCGTTCAGTTGCGTCGTGTAGTCGGCCACGAGCCCGTAGGTGTGCGAGGGCAGTTCGTAATCGCCGATCTCGGCGCCGAAGTTCAGCGTCGCGGACAGCGGACCGTGGATGAACCAGTTCGAGTAAAGGCCGTAGCCGAAAACGCGCAGATACGACGAACTTGAAAAGTTCTTTTGGTACTGCAGCTTTTCTATCGAGACGCCGTTGGTATTGCTCTCGCGCAGGTCGCGCGGAAAACCCGCGCCGTATGCGTGCGGCGTCGACGGATAGAAGTAGCAGATGCCGAACGGCGAGTTGCCGATATTGCCGCTCGGATCGACGCACGGATTGGGCGGCGCGACCGGCGCTTGCATCAATGGACCCGCGTACACCGCACCGTCAGCGAAGGTGACCGGAAATCCCTGATTCGCGTTGATGGCCGCCTGCGATGCGTTCCCGTAGAGATCGTTCAGCGAGCCGTAGTAATCGTTGTAGAGATAGCTCGTGAGGTAGAGCAGCTGCACGTCATCGGACTTCCCCAATTTGTAGTGGAAATTCGCGACGGACTCGTGATCGCTCGTGTCTGCGATGCCGTACAGATAGCCGGGGCCGAACGTCTTCACGCCGTCGATCGGGTAGAAGAAGCCGCTGTTGATGCGGCTGCCGCCGTTGCCGTTATCGATGTAGCGGAACGATTGGCTGACGAGCGTCGACCCGACATAGTACGAGAAGCGTCCGTCGGGCGTGGCCGAACCCACTTCAAAACTCGCCTTGTTGTAGAGCGCTTGGCTGCCGATGCCGAAATCCAAGATCTTGAATCCGGGGTAGCTGCCGCGCTTGATGACTTGGTTCACGTACCCGGAGATGCCCGACGCGTCGGCGGTCGCCGAAGTGCCGCCCGTGTAGACCTGCAATTCTTGTTGGCCGAGGTTGGACAAAAACGTCTGCGGCGCGTTGTCGTATGTGCGGTTGACGGGGATGCCGTCAAATTCCCAGCCGACTTGGTCGAGGTCGCCGCCGCGGATATAGACAGGCTGATACCAACCTTGCTGGCCCTGCACTGCGGTGACGCCGGGTACGGCGGCCATCGCGGAATACGCCTGGTTGAGATTGCCGGAACCGGCAGCCGCCGATGCCGCGCCCGCGGTGGCGCCGCTCACCGAATACACGTCGGCTGTGGTGCCGGGCCTGACTAATCCGGCGGTCGCGCGCACGTTGATCTTGGCCAGCACGGCCACGGTCTTGACGAGATTCACCGTGATCGTCTGCGTCTGATCGGCCAACACCGTGACGCCGGGCAATGATGTCGTGTCGAATCCGTCTTTTCTCGCGGTCACGGCGTACGTATCGGGAGCGAGCGAAACGAAAATAAACCTGCCCGCAGCATCGGTGACGCCGGTCTCCGTCTGCGAAGGCGACGCGACCGTGATCGATACGCCGGAAAGCGGCGCCTGCGATGCGCTGTCGACGACGCGGCCCGAAAGTGAGCCCGTGGTACCTGCATGCGACGCCGATGCTGACAGCAGCACGACGATCGCCGTTCCGAGGGAGGCCCAGATGCGTCTCACCATCACCGTGTACTCTCCATTTCTCGAACGCAAACGAATGCAGCGAGAGCTAGCAACACCTGCTTGCCCGGCGCGTTCGTCAATCGAACATACGTTTCGAACGGGATGTAAGACCGACCTTCAATGTGGTGCCGACGTTTGAAGTGCCGATGTTTATCATCGGCCGACCATAAAGGCCGGCACTACGGAGTACGGGTCAAAATGTTTACTACGCGAAGGCGCGCGGTACCGCGAACGTGAGCCCGCGCGGGACCAGCGTGATGTGCGCGGACGAAGCAGCGGTCAATTCGCCATCGACGTGCATCGCGATCTCGCGATCGAACGTGACGTCGAGCGTCGGCGTCAGCAATGACGTGACCACCGGGTGCGCGTGGTGGCCACCTTTGCGGATCAATTGCATGAGCGCGAGCCGGCGAAGGCCGCCGGGCAGATTCGCGAACGCATAACAATCGAGGAGACTGTCGTTGAGCTGGGCCTTCGGAGCGCCGCGATAGCCGCCGCCGTACCACGGGCCGTTGCCGACGGTGAGCATCAGGAGATCATCCATGCGGCCCGTGAATGCGGGCGACTCTATCTGCGCGCCGACCGGGCGCACGCGCCACAATCCGAGCAGCGCCGCGGCATAGTACGAGAGGCCGCGCGCAAGGCCGCGTTTGCGGATTTCGGCGGCGATCCGCGCGATCTCGCCGTCCAATCCCATGCCGACGCAGTTGACGAAGCGTTTTCCATTGATCGTGCCGAGATCCACAGCCTGCGTGTGTGGACCGACGACGGCCTCCAACGCATGCGCGAGCGTGCGAATGCCGAGTGCGAGGGCGAAGTCATTGCCCGATCCAGCCGGAATGACGGCGAACGTGACGTCGCCGGGTGCTTCCAACGCATTGACGACCATCGAAAGCGTGCCGTCGCCGCCGACGCACAGAACCGTCACCGGCCGCTCGGCGGAATCGACCACGCGTCGCAAGCGCGCGACGAAGTCCCGGTCGTGCGCCGTTTCGATCGCGTCGGAAGGCTGCACGCCGACGCGAGCGCACGCATCGCGGAGCACCCGCGCTGCGCGGCCGCCGCCTGCGAACCGATTTGTCACCACGATAAAACCGCCCGGCATGGACGCGCCCTTCTGGAACCGGCAGAAAAAATCATGTGCCAGGCAGAGAAGTGCACCAGCGCGAAGCGCACATCATGGCCAAATCGAACAAGCCCACGTCGCAATCGCCGGCGCAACAGCCCGCAAAGCCTCGCCCGCTTTTTCCGATGATCGCCGTGGCCGTCTTCATCGCCGCCGGCGTCGCGTTTCTGATGTTCGGCCGCTCGGGGAGCGCATTGACGGGATCGGCCGCGGCGACGTCAGCCACCCAATCGCCGGGTTCGTCCGGTGCGACTCCAGCGCCGTACTACGGCACATTCTATCCGTCGCAAGGTCATACGCACTTGGATCCCGGTACGCCTGACGACTTCGTGTACAATTCCAATCCGCCGACATCGGGGCCGCACCGCGAGGTCTTCACCGATACGTTTGTGAGCCCGACAACTATGCCGTCGTACGTGCAAGTGCACCTGCTCGAACATGGCAACGTGCTATTGCAATACAGCTGCAAGTGTCCGGATATCGTCTCCGGATTGAGCACCATCGCCATGTCGTACGATAGCAGACTGATCCCTGCCGATCACTTGCAGCCGACTGCAGACGATGTGCAAGGCGCAGAGGAGCAAGGCACGGCGGTGATCGTCGCGCCGTATCCGCACATGAAGTCGAAGATCGCGCTGACCGCATGGACTCGCCTCGCGGCGATGAACACGCCCGATCAAGCCAAGATCGCTTCGTTCATCAATTCGTTCTTGCACAACGCCACCAACGCAAGCCAGTAGTGGCCGTAGGGCGAGCATCGCCCGCCCAAAAAACGAGGGCAAGCGTTGCTTGCCCTACTACAGATCTCCGGCACTACACGCCGGCTTTCTTGATCCCTTTCATCAGCGTCGGCAGATCTTGGTCGCCGCTTCCGGCGTAGCGGATGATGCCTTTCTTGTCGACGATGTAGATCGTCGGAAATCCGACCATTCCCCAAAGCCGCGCCACGGTCAGATTGGCATCGTAATAGGCCGGCCACGTCACGCCGTACTGTTTGTCAAACGCATCGACGTCGGCTTGCGATTCCTGCACGTTCGTGCCGATCGTGGAGTTCTGTCCAAATGGTGAGCCGGAAACGGAGAACATCACGAGCTTCGACGCCGGAAGCTTCGCGCGGACGGCCTTGAGCACTTTGGTCTCGCGCTGACAGTGCGGGCACCAGGTGGCGAAGATCTCGAGCAGGTAGGGCTTACCGGTGAGCGAGGCGGAAGTGAACGGACCGAGCGGCGTATCCACTTCGAACGGTATCGCCTTTGCACCGACGGCGGTCGGCGGCGGAATCGATGGCAACGCGTTCGGATTTTGCGCCGCCGAACTCGAAACGTGCGGGTAGAACCAAATCGCATAGATCGCGATGCCTATGATAGCGATAGCGGCGATGACAATACCGGCGATGCGGCCGCTCGACGGCCCGGAGGGATCCTCACCTTGACGAGTTTTTCTGCGGCGTTCGGCCCGCGTGCTCATATCATACCTCTCATTGCCCGCTTCGCGCTGGCCGCGTTGTTCATCATCGCCGGGGCGTTGAAGTTAGGCCACGCCGACGATCTCGCCTCGGTCGTCTCCGCGTTTTCGCTCGGACTTCCCGGGCCGCTCGTGGCGTTCATCGCCGTCGCGCTGCCGCCGTTTGAGATACTGCTGGGCATATACCTAGCCGGCGGCTGGTTCCTTCCGGAGACGTCGGCCGTCGCAACGCTCCTGATCCTCGCGTTCATCGCGGCGATCGCGTCGGTGGTCGCGCGGGGGATCACCGCGCCCTGCGGCTGCTTCGGTCCGGCCGATGCTGCGCCCGCGACCTGGGCGACCGTGCTGCGCGACGTGCTTTTCGTGATCCCCGCAGCGTATCTCGCGTGGTGGTCGCGGGCGAATGCGCGGCTTACGGCAGAGGAGCGGTGATCTTCACCGTCAGCTGCCGCCCGGCCGCATATTGCGTCGTGTTGAAGCCGTTGTTGATCTTCAACAGGTAGTGGTGATCGAGCAGGTTCGTGCCCTGCACCTCGAACCCAAGATTTCCCAGCGCAGCTTTGCGTCCGTACGACGAGTTCAATTCCCAGTGCACCGGCAACCGGCCCGGGCCGTTTTCGAATTGCACCGGGAAGCCGCTCCCATACGTGGTGCCGAGCGTGAAGTAGCGATTGGGATCGTTCGCGAGGCGCCACGTGTACGCCGTATCGAGCGTATTCGTCTGGTCGTGATCCTCGGGCGCGAATCCAAATGCGCCTTGGAGCTGTTGCGGCGAGAAGAGGAACGTGCCTCCCGAAATGCCCGAAGCCAAGCTCTCGCTCAACCCGTACGAGAAGAAGAACGAGTTGCCCCGGAGCGTGCTGCCTTCCACTCTGAATTCGAGACCTTCCGCTTTGCCGGTCGTCGAATTGAACAGCGTGAACAGCGGCGTCGATCCGAGTTGCGTCGTATCCAAGACGTTCGCGACATCGCGGTACCAGAGCGTGGCGTAGCCGCGAATCGACGGCGTGAAATCGTGCGCGACGCCGCCTTCGTAGATCGAATCTGTTTCCGGTTTGAGATCGTAGACCGGCAATCCGCCGCCCGTGCCGTTCACCACCGTCGCGTCGCGCCGGACGTCTTCGAGCGCTGGCGCCGCATACAGCCGTCCATAATAGAGATGGATCGTGTTATTCGAGTCGGGATGGTAGTTGAATTCGACCCGCGGACTCACTTGATTGCCGTCCACGAAGCCGGTCGACCGGTCGTAGCGGAGGCCTGCGTTGAGGTCGATCACCGGCGACGCCTGGAACTGTTCCTGAATGTAGGCGCCGAGATTCGATCCATGTTGTGCCACGTTGTCGTTGAAGGTCTGCAGCGTTCCTGTCGAGTCGATGAATTGAATCCGGAACTGGCCCGTGAAATCCTGAGAGACCGCGGTCAGTCCGTACTTGATCGATGACCGCGGTCCGCCGCGGAACAACGACGTGGTGATGCCGTAGTATTTGCCGGTCCGGTCTTGAAACGTCGAAGACTGCGCACCTCCGGCAAGGTCGTTCGCGGGATCGGGCAGATAGGCCACCCGGCTGGAACGATACCATGGCGCGAACTCGAAATAACCGTTGCCATCCTTATTCAACCGGTTGAAGACGATATTGGCGAATCGATCGTACTCGTGCTGATTGTCATCGGTACCGGGCGCGTTGAAGAACGGATCCTTTGGATCGTGCGGATTCGTGTCGATCGGGATCTGGAACGCGGAGTACTGATTCGAAAAATCGAACGAATACGTATCCCGCGGGTCCGCCGTGTAGACCGCCCGCAGAAACTCGTCACCTTGGCTCGTGTTGTCGTGGACCGGATCGACGGTCGGCGTATCGAGGCCGCGGTTGCTGCGCTCGTCGTTGAGCGACATCGAAACGTGCAGCGGACCCGAACCGACCGCGTCGCTGAACGAGATGCCGCTGGACCCATAGCTGCCGCCGCTGAGCGAGAGATAGCCGCCCTGGCTGCCAGCCCCGAGGTGTTTGGTGATGATGTTGACCACGGCGCCCGTTCGCTCGCCGCCGAACTCAGCGGGTATAGCGCCGGTGAAGACCTGCATGCGGTCGATATTGCGCGGATCGATGATCTCCGCGAATTGCGAGGACGCGGATTGCGGGAGCGGCACACCGTCGACTTCGTACAGAATCCCATGGTAACCGCGTGACACCGGTTCGCCGAACGAGAACGGCACGATACCGGGCGTCGTCTCGGTGACTTTGGCGAGCGACGTGTTGCCGGGCAGCGTGAGTATGCTTTGCGCGCCGACCACGTTGACGCTTGCAGGATGGCCCTGCGTCGCGTGGGCGGTGACCCGTCCGAGCACTCTTTTCGAAACGCGTACGTTCAATGTTGAAACGCTGCCCGACGAAACGGTGACCAGCGCTTGTTGTTGCTCGTAGCCGGATGCGTCCACTGTTACCAGATATGTGTCGAACTCCACCCGGGGAAAGAAGTATCGGCCTGCGGCATCGGAGACCGCGGCGAGCGTTGCGCCGTCGGACGGCTTGAGCGTCACGTGGGCTGCGGCGACGGGGTTCCCGGCTTCGTCCGTGATCGTGCCGCGAACGCCGCCGTAGACGTCGGCGAACGCCGCCGAACGAAATACAAAACATGTGAGGACGGCGGCAAACGCCGCGAGGATTCGGAATTTCATCATTGGTCTCCACCAAAAGCGATGCGCGCAAAAGGGCCGCGTCCATATCGGAGCGGGCCATAGTGGCAGGCCGCGTCGCGCGTTTACGCGCGAGCGGCAGCGTTCGCGGGTGGAGGCCGGTTAGCGTGGCGGAGCGCGAGCAACGGCCGGCGCTTCGGCCGGAGAGCATCGATCGCGATGAGATCGCGCAGCACGCTGCCGGCGGACGGCCGGTGCAGGCGTGCGACGAATACTGCTGTGACGGCACGCGCCGCGCGCGCAAGTTGATGCGCAGAGGCGCACACGGTGCGCGAGAATGCGACGAGCGCCCACGCGAAGATGAGGCCGACCGCACATTGGACGAACGGCGCGGTGACATGCCCAAAGCCGAAGACGGCGGCGAACGACGGTTGTGCGATGCCGGACAAGCGTTGTTCGGCGAACTCCGCTGCCAGCCACGCCGGGATCTGCAAAGCGACGATGCGCAGCGCGGCGCCGCGATCACCCATCGCGCGGATCTCTTGGAGGGCGGGCAACAGCCAATCGGTGGTCTTTGCGGTTATCTGCGTGCCGCGCACGAGTCGAACGGCAAGCACGGCGAGAACGAACAAGAACAGCGCGAGCGCGAGATCGACGATCGGGCCTTGCGCGAAGTGCGTGTACGCCGCGCGTCCGTCGCCAAGGACCGACGCATTCTCCAACGTCAGCTCGAGCGCGTGGGCCACGGTCATCGCGGCGAGCGCGACTGCGAGGAGCAGTGGCCAGCGTTCCAGGTTGCGTAGCGTCGGAAACATGATGGTGGTACGTACCGCGAACGGTGTCCGGTTCACTGCACGGCCTGGGACGTTTTAACGCATCTATTCAGCATATATGCAGCGCATATATCGCATATGCTGAAAGTGCGCTGAAAGGAGGCGAGCTCCTTATCGAGAATGATTCTCATTAGCTTCGGGAGCAGGGCCGTGAGGCAAGTCACAGGCGCCGTACCCGCGGCCTAAGGTCCCACAGCCGACGATACGATAACCTAGAGGAATGCGCACGAACTCCGACACGCCGAATCTCCGGCCGTTCTACTTGCTCCTCGTGGGAGTGGGTTGCATCGTCGCGCACTTGGCATCCGAGTTCGCGGCGATGGGGACCGGCGCGGAAAGCGTTCTCTTCAGCGCAAAACACCTGTACCTCGGCGTCTTGGCGCTCGCCGGCATAGCGACACTCGTCATATGCGGCCGCGCGCTCTTGCTGCGCGCTTCCGGCGCGCGCGATCTCAAACGGCTGCTGCACATCGGTCTTGCGACGCTACCGTTCGGCGGAAAAGGCGCTGCCTACTTCGCGTTGACTGCAACGCTTCAGCTCGGGCTCGGCTTATTGACGCAGTTCGGCGAAGGTTGCCCGTTCTGCGGACACGACATCGCGGCGGGCGTGCTCGGCGCGCTGCTCACCGTCGTGCTCTTCGGATTTGCCGCGCGAGCGGTCGGACGCCGCTTACCTAACGTCGTCGCGGCGCTCGTCAATATCTTGCCTGCTGCCGATGATCTGACTCCTCGCTTCGTCGATCGCGTCGAGCGCGCGAGCATCGCGTCTCGCTCGATCGTGTGGTTCGCCGACCTCTACAACCGGCCGCCGCCCTTCCAGTCCATCCTCGCATCTTCGTAACTTGATGCTGCATCCTCGCTTTGCGCGGGATGTGGATGACTGGAGCAACCATGAATCGCATTGCACAATGTCTTGTGCTGCTATCGCTGGCGGCGCAACTCGCCTTGAGCGCGAGCCCTTCCGCGGCAGCAAGCACCACTCTCACCGGGGTCGTCCTGGCCGGCGGCGCGCCGGTCGCGAACGCAAAAGTCACCGCAACGGGCAATAACGTCTCGCAGGCAACGCGGACGAACGCCACAGGTCAGTTCGCGTTCCCGAACCTGACGGTAGGATCGTATCTCGTGACCGCGACGGGGGATGGCGGAGCGGCAGCGACCTCGCTCGACTTGCCGGCCGCCGGCGCCGAAATCACGCTTCGCCTGGACGCGAAAAGTCTCGGCATCGTTTCGGTGACGTCCGCGCCGCCGATCCGCAAGTCCGGGACCGATGTTACCCTCAATCGACAGCTCCTGAGCCGCTCGCCGGCAGCCGGGAGTTTCCCCGAATTGCTCATCCAGCTGCCCGGCGCGGCGCGCGGCGCGAACGGCGTCGTCCACATCAACGGCGACCACGGTGACATCAACTACGTCGTCGACGGCGTCTCGATCCCGCAAGAACTCAACCGGAATATCGGTTCGGAGTTCAATCCCAACGACATCTCGTTCATCGACGTGCTCGAGGGCGCGTATCCTGCGCAGTATGGCGAGCGATTCGCGTCCGTGCTCAACATCAGCACGCGCAACAGCGTGGGCGTCGCGAGTTACTCGGGCGCGCTCGACGCCGGTTCGTTCGGGCACCTCGACACGACGATCGGCTACCAAACTCCGGTCGGTGTGGCCTCGCTCGTCACAGCGTTCCGCGACGATGTGACCCAGCGCGGCCTCGACCCGCCGAATCCCACATCGCCGCACAATAGCGCGAGCGACGCCAATCAGTTCCTTCGCTACACGCTGCCCCACGGCAATGACTACATCAACGTCACCGTTTCACACGCGTACCGCACGTTTCAGATCCCAATCGATCTGTTGGGCGGGCAGCCCCCGTCCTCCGACGACAACGAGACGCAAGACGATCTGTTCACCGCCGCGCAGATGCGGCACGCGATCGGCGATCGGGGCGCCCTTTCGTACGGCATCGGCTTCAAACGATCGCGCATCCGTGACTTCGGCGATCCGGGCAACGACTGGACGTACGGTGAAACGCTGTGGCAGTCGAACGGTGGAACGCCGACCGATTGCGCGAACGCACTGAACATCTCGAACTACGCCAACGGCACGTGCGCGTATTCCCTGTTCAGCGACCGCACCGCGACCGATTACAAGTTCAACTTCGACAACGCGCTGACGAGCGGCGTGCACGAAGTCCGTTTCGGCGGGTTGTACGACGTCACCGACATCGCGAAGAACTACACCGTCACCCTACAGCCTGGAAACTTCTTGGCGCCGCTCTTCGCGCCGCAGACGCCCGGGGCACCATTCGCGGTGGTCGACAACGCGCCGAACATCGGGCACACCGAAGCGGTGTACGTACAAGACACCTGGCGCATGGGAAGTCACTACGAATTGGACTACGGTCTGCGCGGCGACGCTTTCCAATTACGCTCGACCCAATTCGATCGCGGATTCTCCATGATCAGTCCGCGCGTGAAGATCACGAAATTTTTGGGTCCGCGGGCGAGCGTCTACGCATACTATGGCCGGTTTTTCACGCCGTTCTCGTTTGAAAACGTCTCGCCGACCGCCGCGCAGCTGCTCAACTTGCCGCTGCAAAAGCAGGTCGCGTCGTTCGACCTCAAACCGCAACGCGATTCCAACTACGAATTCGGCGGCCATCTGCCGGTGGGCCCCGGCGATCTCGGCCTTCGCGTGATGTGGAAGGACGCGAAGGATCTGATCGACGATACGCAAGTCGGCGTCACGCTCTTGCATCAAGACATCAACTACCAAGTGGGCCGCATCGCCACGCAGTCGGCCTACTACCAATTACCGCTCAACCGCCAAGGCCGCTACTACCTGTCGGTGAACCATACGTATTCCGTCAACAAAGGCTGCGAGACGCAGTTGCTCGCGCCGTGCTTCGGGTCGCCGACCGATTGGACGCCCGCAGACCACGAGCAACGCTGGGGCGCGACCACCGGCGCGGTGGTCAACGACAATCGCGGCGGCTGGGTGTCGCTCGACGGCGAGTATGGGAGCGGGCTTTCATCGGCGGCGTGCCCACCCGGAACGCCGGGCTTTTGCAAATACTCGCCGCATATAACATTTGACGCGGAGAAGGGCGTGCCGTTTGGTTCCGATACCAAGCTCACGATTCGCGTGCGCAATCTGCTCAACCACGTCTATCGCATCACCTACCTCAACGCCCAAGGCAATCACTACTACTCCGGCAGGACGATCGACGTCGGCTTCGATTTCGGAGGGCACTAAAGCGCCGTTATGGACTACACCAATATCTACGCGGTGACCGATCTGCTCGGCGATGCGGTCACCGATCATCCCGCGCTCGCATTCGCGCTCATGGCGTTGGGCGGAATCTTGAGTTCGCTCAGCCCGTCGAGCGTGCCGCGCATGGTCGCGATCGCGAATTACGCCGGCAACGTCGCGAAGTCGCCCGGCCAAGCCGCGATCCTCTCGCTCGTCTTCATCGCCGGAATCTGCACCGTGTACGGGTGCGTGGGAGCGCTCGCGGGTTCATTCGGCGCACTGCTGACGATGACGGGATTCCTCTACTACTTCACTGCGGCGCTCTGTCTCGTGATGGGACTTTCGATGATCCGGCTCGTCGAAATCCCGATCAAAATGCCGTTCGCTGACCAGCTCACCCATACGGGCGGCGGCTGGATCGGGGCATTTCTGCTTGGATTCGGCTTTGCGTTTCTCATCGCTCCCGACGCGACGCCGTTCATGATCGCCGCGCTCGCCGTCACGACGTTCAAAGGCAAGCTACTGCTCGGATCGCTGCTCATGCTTGCATTCGGGGTCGGTCATGGCATACCAGTGTTCTTCGTCGGGCTCTTCGCCCCGTGGTATATGAACAGTCCGCGCGTGAAGAAGTGGCATCTGGCGGCCGAGATGGCGGCCGGGTACGTGTTGGTCTTTCTCGCCATGTTCTTCGCGGTGATCGCGTGATGGAGAACCCGAACGTGCAAAATACTGCAGACGTACGGCCATACGTGATACGGACGTACGACCGCTGGATCATCTTGGTCGTGGTGTTGGTGGCCGGCTGGTTCCTGTTCCGGCCGATCTTCGGCTTCAGCGTCTACTACCGGGGACTGAGTTTCGAACGCATGCTGAATCTCGGAGAAGCAAGGTACTATTACGCGCGCGCGACGCACGTGTATCCGAACAATGACCTGCCGTGGCTCGCACTGGCGGTCCTGCAAAGCATGGACGGCCGAATCCATGCCGCCGATTATGCCGCTGCCCTGTCAACACTCAAAAACGGACTGACCAACAATCCTCATAGCGGCGCGCTGTCGTTTCAGATGTGCCGCGATTACTATGAGATCGGCCACGACTACCCATCGGCGTTCTCCGCGTGCGCTCGCAGCGTCCGCGACGACCCTACGAATAAATTTGCGTGGGACTACGGCGCCTGGGCGGCGCACCGGTCCGGCGACACGAGGAACGCGGTCGTCTACTGGCGCCGCGCCCTTCGTCTCGACCCGACATACGCTGCGGCCGCGCAAGCGCTGTCGACCGCCGGACACTAGTGGCCGATATACCGCGCAAACCAGTCCGTGATCAGGCGCAGCCGCTGCACGCGGTGGATCGGCTCTCCGGTGCGCGAGAGATCGTGGTTCTCGCGTGGAAACGCCACGTAGGTCACCGGCCGTCCGAGAATCTTGAGGGCCGAATACTCCTGTAGGGTCTGATCGATCGGCGTGCGGATGTCTTGATCGGCGTGGATCAGCAATAGCGGTGTGGTGACGTTCTTGACGTACGCGACCGGCGACTGCTTCCAATAGACGTCGGGGTGATCCCATGGATTGCCCCAACTGTGCTTGCTGCTTTGACCGCTCGCGAAATCGCTCGCGAGGATCAGCGTTTCGAGGTTGCTTGCCACGCGTTCGGCCACCGCGCACTTGAAGCGGTTGCTGTGGCCGACGATCCAAAGCGTCGCGTAGCCGCCATAGCTGCCGCCGGAAACCGCGAGACGTGAGGAGTCGACATCCGGGCGCCGCACGGCCGCGTTGAGCACGGCCATCTCATCGTCGAACATCGGATTGCCCCAGTTGGCATTCAGATCCGCCTCGAACGGATAGCCAAAACCGACGCTGCCACGCGGATCGGCGTAGACGACGTTGTAGCCTTGTGCCGCGATGTATTGGAATTCGTGAAAGAACGAGTTGCCGAATTCGGTTTCGGGACCGCCGTGGATATCGAGAACGGTCGGGTAGCGCCGGCCGGCGACCGCGTGCGGCGGGCGCATGATCCATGCATGCACGTCGAGCCCGGCCGAGTCTTTGACGGTGAACGCTTCGGGCTCGGAGACGTCGACGCTTGCGAGGTAATCGCGGTTGGCGAACGTCAATTGACGCTGATCGGCGCCCGAGGTCGACGCGACGAAGACCTCGCCCGGATGCGTCGCGTCGGACGACACATAGGCGACGCGGGAGCCGTCGTCGCTCATCGAGCACTCGGAAATCTCCGTCGTTCCGCCGATGATCGTCTGCGATGCGCCAGATTGGGCGTCGAACTTCATCAGCTCCGTGCCGCCCGGCGTGCTGACGTCGGCGATAAACCAGCGCGCTTTCGGATCGAGGAGCGGTCCGCAGCCGGCGCCGCCTTCTTTCGTATCGGTCAAGACGGCGTCGCCGAACGCATACTTGTTCTCGGGCACGACGGTGGTCCGGCTGCTGCCGTCGAGGCTCGCGCGCGCGATCGCCGGATAACCCGCTGGGTCCGGCGACGACGCATCGAAGTACCAGATCGAAGATCCGTCGGGAGACCACGTCGGACCGTTGATGGAATCGGCCGGCAGCGGGATCTTTCGCATCGCACCGCCCGTGGACGAGATGAAATACGCATCGCTGCGGAACAGCGACGGATCGAAGCCGCGGAATGAGTCGAAGGCGATGAGCTTGTCGTCCGGCGACCAAGCCGCCTGACCTTCCGAGTACGTCGTCCCTGACGTGAGTGCTTTCGCGCCGTTGCCGTCGGCGTTCACCGTCCAGAGGTGCGCAGTTTTCGTCCACGATTCACCTTGGCCGTTGTCTTCGAAATGGAGGACGTCGATCGTGCGGACGTCGCTCGTGCGCTGATCATCCGTCGGCGTGAAACCCGCCGCCTTCCAATCCACGTTTGCCTTCGGTTTGGGCAACGTCGTCGTCGACTGGAACAAGATGCGAGTGCCCGCGTGCGACCACTGCGGCCCGAACGCGCCGCCCGCGACGTTTGTGAGCCGCTGCGCTTCGCCGCCGTCGAGCGCGATCTTGTAGAGCTGTTCCTTGTCGGCGCGGCCGCTGTCAAAGGCGATCCAGCGGTCGTCGGGTGACCACGACGGATCGCCGTCGCTGTCGCCGCGCGTCAACTGCCACACCCGGCCGCTGCCCACGTCGGCGACCCAGAGGTTGTTCAAATAAGTGTTCTTCGGACCGTCGAGTCTCGTCACGACGAACGCGATGTGCTTGCCGTCGTGCGAGATCTGCGCCGACGACACGAGCGACAACTTGAACAGATCTTCTGCTGCGACCGGGCGCGGCGCGGCGACGACCGGCGCTACGGCAGTGGCGATGATGGCCGCCGACGCGAAGGCGCAGACCAAACTCCGAGCTTGGATGTGCATGTGCGCTCACTCCAAATAGACGAATGCAAGATATCGGGCCAACAATCAGACTAGCGGCGCCAAATTCTCCGCCCGGCCCGCGCGACCTGTGCCGCCGGCTTGTTCCGCGCGATAAGGGGCTGCGCCGTGCGGAGAAGAACGGCGCATCCATGACCGACGTGCGCACGTACCGGCGCGGCGAGCCTGTGGCGCTGTTCGTCCCATGTTTTGTCGACGTGTTCAATCCGGAAGCGGCGCGGGCGGTCGTGAGCGTGCTCGAACGCTTGGCAGTGCGCGTCGAGTATCCCAGCGAGCAGACGTGCTGCGGCCAGCCGGCGTACAATGCCGGCCATTTCGCGCCGGCGGAAGAACTTGCCGACCGGTTTGCGCGCGTTTTTCAAGACTATGCTTGGATCGTGACGCCGTCGGGCTCGTGCGCGGCGATGGCGCGTGCCGGATTCGCGCACTTGAGCCCGTCCTCGCCGGCGGCGTCGGTCGGCGCCCGCGTCTACGATTTCGCATCGTTCTTGACCGGCGTGCTCGGTGTGGCCGATGTCGGCGCGCGCTTCGCCCATCGCGTCACGTTTCATGAAGGCTGTCACGCGCTCCGCGAGCTTGGAGCCCTCGATGCCTCACTCCGTCTGTTGGGCGCGGTCCGCGACCTGACGCTGGTCGACTTGCCGCTGGCGGACGAATGCTGCGGATTCGGCGGCTCGTTCAGCGTCTCGTTTGATGCGTTGTCGACGTCGATGGGCGAAGCGAAGTGCGATCATGCGCTTTCGACCGGCGCCGAATTCCTCGTCTCCGGCGATCCAAGCTGCTTGCTGCACGTCGGCGGGATGCTGCGCAAACGCTCGTCGGCGCTGAAGACGCTGCACCTGGCCGAAGTACTGGCGGCCACGTGAGCGCGCGCTTCGATCGCGCCGCAGTCAAGCAGAAGTTCCGCGAACCCGGCGCGCCGCCGGTGCTCGCGACGTCCATGCAGCGCTCGCTGGACCATAAGCGAGCCGCGCAAGCCGGCGTGCCGTGGGAAGCGTTGCGCGATCGCGCGCACGCGCTCAAAGCGGACGCGATCGCGAATCTCGACATCTTGCTCGAACAATTCGAGCGGCGATTTGTCGAACGCGGCGGTCGAGTCGTCTGGGCGCGGACCGCCGACGAGGCAGCCGATGCATTTCTGCGCATCTGTCAGGCGCATGGTGCAAAGTCGGTCGTCAAAGGCAAGTCGATGGTCTCCGAAGAGCTGCGGCTCAACGAGCGGCTCGCTGCGGCCGGCATCGATCCGGTCGAGACGGATCTCGGCGAATTCATCGTGCAACTCGCGGGTCACAAACCGTCGCACGTGATCGCGCCCGCTGCACATCTTTCCGCTCGGGATGTCGGCACGCTGTTCGAGCGCAAGCTCGGGCTCGAATTCAGCGATGACCCGCAAACGCTTTCGCTCGCGGCGCGCGCCCGCTTGCGCGGCCGGTACGTGAGCGCGGAGGTCGGCATGACCGGCGTCAACTTCGCGGTGGCGCAAACCGGCACGTTGATCGTGGTCGAGAACGAAGGCAACGGCGGATTGTCGGCCGCCGCACCGCGCGTCCACGTCGCGCTGATGGGCATCGAAAAAGTGATCCGGCGAACCGCCGATCTCGCGACGTTTCTTCCATTGCTTGCGCGCTCGGGCACCGGCCAGAAGATCACCACCTACACCCATCACTTTCTCGGACCCGAAGCCGGGAAACATCAATACTGCATCATCGTGGACGCGGGGCGCACGGCCTTGCTCGCCGACCCGGCCACGCGCGAGTCGCTCTACTGCATCCGCTGCGGCGCCTGCATGAACGTGTGTCCGGTGTACCGGCGCGTCGGTGGAGGGGCGTACGGATCGGTCTATCCCGGACCCATCGGCGCCGTGGTCACGCCGAAGATGGTTGATCCGGCCGCTGCGTCCGTGCTGCCGTTCGCCTCCACGCTCTGCGGCGCGTGCAAGGACGAGTGTCCGGTCAAGATCGATCTCCCGCTGCAGCTCGTGCACTTGCGGCGATTGGCGGTCGATACCGCCGTGGCCGGTGGGCTGCTCGAGCGGCGGGCGATGCGGATGTTCGTGCGCGCCATGAGCGACGTCCGCGCGTACTCGCGTGCGGTAAAGTGGTTGCGCCTGACGTCGCGCGTCGCGCAGCGCTCGCCGTGGAAGCCCGGACCGCTCGGCGCGTGGATGCGGCGTCGAACGTTGCCCGCGCCGGCAGGTCAAACGTTTCGCGAATGGTGGGGATCGCGATCGTGAGCGCCGATGCTCGCGCGGACATCCTCGCACGCATTCGCGCCGGCCTCGGAATGGAAGCGCGCGCTGAGCTTAGCGAGCCGCCGCCGATCGACGCCACGCGCACGTCCCCTGACGTCGCGACGCGCCCCGACTCTTGCGCGCGCTTCGCGCGCGAGCTCGCCGCGGTCGGCGGCGAAGCGATCGTTCTTGTCGAGGCGGGCGACGCGGCGCTCGCCCGCGCAGTCGCCGAGCGCGTTGCGCGCTTCGACTTTCGCGCCGTGGCCGTTCAGCGTGACAGCCTTGCGCTCGCGGCGGCCGCGGGAATTCCGGCAGCGCGACTGATACAGTTGTCCGGCGCGTCGATCGACCAACTCGAACGGGCCGACTGCGCGATCGTCGCCGCCGAGTCGCTCATCGCTGATACCGGCTCCGCCGTCGTGCACGTGACTGCGTACGAAGAACGGCTCCTGCCGTACTTGCCGCCGGCGTGCATCATCGTCGCGCGTGCATCCGGTGTGCAGGTGGGCCTCGACGAAGCCGCGCTTGGCGCGGGGGAGGACGAACGCGGCGAGCGCGTCTTCATCACCGGTCCAAGCCGCACGGCGGATATCGAAAAGACGGTCGTTCTCGGCGCCCACGGCCCCGGCTCGCTGACGGTGATCATCGCAGCGGATTGAACTTGCGATGCGCCACGAGTATTTGAGTCAAAAGGGCGCCGAGCGCGGCAACAATAGTTGCAATCAAGGTTGTGGGGTCGTCTTCGAACTCAAATCTTAGCTAGGTGGCGTTATAGCGTCTTCGTCCGCCCACCGGTCCGCGAGCGGAATGCGTGGCGTTCCGTTCGGATAATCTGCGCGCGGATGCTCGGCCATCCAGGCCCGTGCTTTCACGGTGAGGTACTCGAAACTGCCGAAGCTCGTGTTCACGCCATCAGTGCGCGACGCGATCAAGGTCACCGCCGGTTCGAGCACTTCCCAATGCGACACGATGACACGGCAAAACTGGGTAAGAAACAAAACGCGATCGACGGCGCCGCCGCGATAGTACCGTCCCCAATTCTCGAAGAGGTTGAGCACGACGACCTCGGGATGCTTGGACCGGTCGATGAGTCCAGCGCGAAGTTCTTGCCGAAATGATGGCTCTTTGAGACTGTCCGTGAGCTCGGAGCGGACGAAATGAAATGCATCGCGAAATTCCGCGCCTTCGTAGTCCTGTGCGAGACCCCGCATCCAAAGAAGTTGATTGCCGCTGCGGAGGTGGCGCAATTGCACGACCGCCGTCACGGCGGTTGCGGCGATCACGATGAACGTGCCGATCTGCGACAAGGCCGACGCGGCCTCCAGCGAAATCACTTCAACGCTGCGTCACTTGTAGTTAGCGCTGGAAATGCTCAGCGTGAAATTCGCGGCGCCCTTCGATGCGGTGAGTGTCGACCGGTCGCTCGCAAAGGTGCAGTCTTGCACGACTTGCGCGAAGTAGTAGAACGTGCCCGTAGGGCCGCTCCCCCCAGCCGTGTATTCCCACGGGATGACCACCGTTTCGTGACCCGGTATAAAGGCTGGGCCATCCTTTCGCCCAGACCATATCGAGTCGTCGTTCGCAAGAAGCCATCCCTTGCCTGAGACGAACGATGTGACGGATTCGGGCTCTTTCACCGGATCGTGCGAAAGCGTGTTCATCCAAGAATAGTAGCCGGTCGCCGAATAGAAAGCGTCACGTTCGCGGACGTCGATGTATTCAAACGACACCGTGTCGGGTTGCAAGTACACTTTGGCGGCAAATCCTATATCCGGCCAATCCTTGTGATGATAGAAGTCTGGCTTGGATGCCGTGCCGGGAACGCGCTCGAAGAGAAGCCCGCTCGGCCGGATGACGTCGAAGGTGATGGTCGCTTTGGCAGACGTTTTCGTGTCGACGGCAGTGATCGTC
The DNA here is from genome assembly GCA_036561585.1 of Candidatus Eremiobacteraceae bacterium. Lineage (GTDB taxonomy): Bacteria > Vulcanimicrobiota > Vulcanimicrobiia > Eremiobacterales > Eremiobacteraceae > JABCYQ01. The sequence continues at coordinate 28,110 of DATBOZ010000065.1, forward strand.
TCGGTCGCTTTCGTGATGCTCGCCGTGTACAGGACGACCTTCCCGGTCTTTACATCGAGCGTTCCGGCGCCGCCGGAAATCGACCAATTCGCATCGGCTCCTGAAAACGTCAACTTCACCGGTTCGGCGACGCCGATGGTCAAACGCGAACGGTCGGCGGGCTCCTTCGCGTACGTTTCCGACGTGATCGTCGCGCTCGGCGTGGGTGAAGGCGACGGCGCAGGACTGGGTCCGGGGCCGCCTGGCTGCGGTCCCTGCGTGAGCGGTTGCACCGACGACGTGCCCGGATTGTTGACGATGTTCGCAAACGGAACTGGCGCAGGCGCACCTGGAGACCCCAAGCCGAGCAACACGGTGCTGCTGACGAGCTGCGCTGGGAGCACACGGACTTGATAGGCGCCGGGCGTCGCGAAGTTGCCGCTGGTGACGAAGCGGACGTAGACGCGATCGGAATAACGGCTCCACGGCGTCGGGCCCGACCCGCCGGCCTCGAGCGGAAAGTCCGGAACGAGTTCCTGCGCGAGTTGCGCGAATGTCGGCGGCGGCTGCGCCATCTCTTGGCGCAGCGCCTGCATCTGCAAAACGGCTTGTCCGGCTGGGCCGATCCGTCCGAGCGCGTCGTCGAACGACGGCATCCCCGGCACTCTCCCGGCGATCTGATCGAACTGCGCCTGGATGCGCGTCAACGCGTCGCCTTCGAGACGCGGCCGAAGATCGGGGATGACCTTGTCGACGATCGCGCGCTGTGCCGGCTGCATCGCGCTGTAGGCGAGGCCGGCTTGCACATTCCACGACAACACCTGCAGTGCGTTGTGGTTGATGCCGTACGACGGCGCGCGCGAATTCAGCGCGCGGAAAATATCGGCGGACGCACCATGGAGGGGGGCGACGAGATACCGGTGCGCGCTCGGGCTGTGCGCGGACGCCTTCATGCAGAAGACGTCGACGGTGAACGCGTAGTCGCCCGGCGGCAGCGCGACGGTGCCATCGGTCGAAGCGCGAAGCGACGCGATGATATTGGGAGCCGTGCGCGGCGCAAACGGCGCTCCTGGCAAGTCGGCGGTGGGATAGGCGTCCGACGGCGAGAGCACGATCGGCAACTGATCGCCGACGGCCTTGCCGAACTCCGAAAGCGCGGCACGAACGGCGATGTCCTGCGCGTTGCCGAGCGGATTTGGGAATGGAAACTGCGCGACGCTCGCATTGGAGTTCGCAAGCACCGCGACGATGCTCGCGATCGCCGCGAATGCAAACGCTGACACTATGCTTACCGCATGCCGTCGCATGAGCGATTGTTTTGTCAGCGCTTATGCGATCACCCGCTATGTGTAGCGGATGTTCGGGTTACGGCATCTTACCGCCCGTGCCTCAATAGGTAGGAACGGTGGGGTCTATATCCTTGGACCAGCGCGCGATGCCGCCGTTCAGATTGTAGACGTTGTCGAATCCTTGCATGCGCAACAGCGTCACGACGCGCGCGCTGCGCCCGCCGGAATGGCAGAAGACGACGACGTCGCGAGTGCGGTCGATGTCGCCGGTGCGCTCCGCGATCTCGTACGCGGGGATGTGCGCCGTATGCGGCAGCGCAGCGATCTCGATCTCGTCTTCATCGCGCACGTCGAGCAATTCGAAGGAGTCGCCGCGGTCGAGCCGCGCCTTGATGTCGGCAGGCTGCACGTCAAAGGCCGTCTGTTGCACGGGGGCGCTCCTTTGTGAGGCGTCGGCGTCGATTTGACACGTCGCGTCGATTTGAACCGGTGACTTGATCGTCGCATGCGCGCCGCACAGCGCGCAATCCGGATCCTTGCGCAGCCGCAGTTCGCGAAACGTCATATCGAGCGCGTCGAAGACGAGCAAGCGGCCCGCAAGTGATGTTCCGATACCGATGATCTGCTTGACGGTTTGGGTTGCCTGCAGCAACCCGATGACGCCGGGCAAGACGCCGAGGACGCCCGCCTCTTCGCACGACGGAGCGGCGCCAGGCGGCGGGGGTTGCGGAAACAGGCAGCGATAGCACGGTCCGACGCGCGCGTCGAAGAGCGAGGTCTGACCTTCGAACCGATAAACCGCGCCATAAACGTATGGAATGCCCAGCAACACGCATGCGTCGGTCGCCGCGTAGCGCGTGGGGAAATTGTCGGTGCCGTCGATGACGATGTCGTAGCCGCGCAGCAACTCCATTGCATTGTCGGCCGTCAGCTTGACCGGTCGGCCTTCGACGCGCACGCTTGGATTGAGTTCGGCGATACGCTCCGCCGCAGACTCGATTTTGGGCCGGCCGACAGCGGCAGTCGAATGGATGACCTGACGCTGCAGATTCGACGCGTCGACCACATCGTCATCGATGATGCAGAGCGTCCCCACGCCTGCCGCGGCGAGATACAACGCGGCGGGCGAGCCGAGTCCGCCAGCGCCGATCAGCGCGACGCGCGCGGCCTTGAGCCGGCGCTGGCCGGCGAGGCCGACTTCCGGCAGGATGAGGTGGCGCGCGTAACGCGCGCGCTCATCGCGCGTCAGGGCGTCTTTGATTTCCGCTGTTTGCATAGGACGCTTTTCGTTCGACGCCGCCTTGCGATTTACTCGCGGACGAGCGCGTAGACGATGGCCGCGAGGATACCTCCAGCGATCGGCGCGAGGATGAAGAGCCAGAGCTGGCCCAGCGCCCAGCCGCCGACGAACAGCGCGGGACCGAGGCTGCGGGCCGGGTTGATCGATGCGTTCGTCACCGGGATGGCGACGAAATTGGTGACCGCAAGCGCGAAGCCGATCGGCAGACCGGCAAATCCGGCTGGCGCCTTGTCGGCTGTCGCGCCGAGCACAGTGAGCACCAGCACGAACGTGAAGAACATCTCGGTGAGAAACGCCGCCATCTGCCCGTATCCGCCGGGAGAGTGATCGCCAAACCCGTTTGCCGCAAACCCGGTCGCGGCTACGTCGTAGCCGCCGGCGACGCCGCCCGCGATCACGAACAGCACAGATGAAGCGACAATCGCGCCAATGCACTGCGCGACGACGTAACCCGGTACGTCCGCCCATTTGCATTTCCCGGCGATCGCCAGGCCGACGGTCACCGCAGGATTGATGTGACAGCCGGAGATGGGGCCGATGGCATAGGCCATTGCGACGAGCGTCAATCCGAACGCGAGCGAGATGCCGATTGGTCCGAGCGCTTTTCCATCGAGAACCGCCGAACCGACGCCGACGAGCACGAGCACGAATGTGCCGACGAACTCCGCCAGGTATTTCTTCATACCGTCCTCCGAAGCAATCGTGCGAGAAAAGCGTTGCATTGCGGAAAAATGGCGGCAAGCCCTTGCATGCGTAGATGGTCCGGACCGCCGGGCCCCGTATACCGTGACGAGGAGTATCAAACTTGACCGAAACGAACGTGACCCTCGATCTTCGCCATATCGGGCGCGTCAACGACAAAGAGATGGCCATCCGCGATCCGGGCATGGAGATGTCGAAGCCGGGCTCGCCCGACTTGCGCCGCCGGAAGTTCACGGTGCCGCTGCCGGGCCGCGTCCAGACCTTGGGCGCCGACAATCCGCCGAACACGCCCCGCTAGTCAGGTCGTAGCAGAAGCTTCATCTCATTGGTGAGCTTGAATCCCAGCGTTTCATAGATACCGCGGCCGTATGGTGAAGCATGCAGCTTCGCTTCGACGCACTCGGTGCTCCGCAGCCAGCCGAGCGCAGCGTCAGTCAATGCGCGGGCGATACCGCGCCGGCGGTACTCGGGCACGACGTAGACGCCGATGATCCAGCCGTTTTGGGGATGTTCGAGGAGCGTCGACGCCCAGGAATCGTCCACATAAGCGCAGGCCGAGCCAACGGATTGCTCACCAGCTTTTGCCAGGTACCATTGCGCGCCGCCTTCGGCGGTCCGTCTCGCGAAATAGGCGGTTTCGCGCGCCGCCCAATCCGCGCGAAGCAAATTGATGCGCATCGCGAGTTCGACTTTCATCGCGTAGCGAAAGCGCACGCCGATCTCGATCTCCGCCGGGTTCGTGACGGGGACAATCGTGATCTTTGCGGCATCGCGCTCTTGACGGTGAGTACTCATTGGCCTTATTGTTATACTAATGGATAGGGTCAATAAGAACACTGCGCCATCTCTCCTCGCGGACGTGACGCTGAACGCGCGCGACCGCCGGCCGCTCTATCAGCAGCTGGCCGAAGGCATCGCGCTGCAGATCCGCAACGGCGCGATTCCGCGCGGCATGCGCCTCCCCGCCTTGCGCGAACTCGCGCGCCGGCATGAGGTGGCGCTCGTCACGGCAAGTCAGGCATATGAAGCATTGGCCTCCGAAGGATTGGTCGTTTCGCGCACGGGTCGTGGAACGTTTGCGACGTACGACGGTGGAGTGATCGATAGTAGACGGCGGGATGGCCAACACCGCGCAGCGCAGGGAAGCCGCTCGTCGAACCTCGACATCGATTCCGTGATCTCGCCGGACGGTGCACAAAACCGGCGCGTGGCTGCCATGCGATTGTCGCGCTGGTCGGCGCGCGCCGACACGATCGCGCTTTCGAATGGACACACCGCGCCGGAGACCTATCCGCTGCCGGATTTCGCGCGCTGCTACGCGCGGACGTTTCTCGACGACCCCGCAGAGATCCACCAATATCGCGCCGATCGCGGCGACGAACGCCTACGCGAACTTTTCGCCGACCGGTTGCGTGCGCGCGGAGCTGACGTTGGCGCCGAAGACATCTTGATCGTCAGCGGCGCGCAGCAGGCGCTCAGTCTCGTCGCCGAAACTTTTCTCGAACCCGGTGATTTCGCCGCCGCAGAAGCGCCGACGTATTTCGCAGCGCTGGAAGTGTTCGACCAGCGAAGAATATCATGGGTCAACGTCGCGCGCGACGCCGACGGCGTGTTGCCGGATTCGCTGCGCGACGGCGCGCGCAGGCATTCTCCGCGCTTGCTCTATCTGAACACCGCGGCGCACAATCCGACCGGCGGGTTCCTGGCGCGCTCGCGCCACCGCCCGGTGCTCGAAACCGCCACAGCATCGAAGCTCACGGTCGTGGAAGATCAGACCTGCTGGCCGCTCAGCTACGATGGAGAAGCACCGCCGCCGCTGCTCGCATCGTCGCACGGCGACGTCGTCGTGACCATCGAAAGTCTTTCAAAGCTCTTGTTCCCGAGCCTTCGCATCGGCTATATCGCTGCGCGCGGCGCAGCCATGCGCGCGCTCTACGCGGCGAAGCTGCGGGCGGACACGTTCACGACGACCGTCGCACAGCGCGCGCTGGTGCGTTTCCTGGAATCGAAAGCCGCCGACCGGCACCTTAGGGCGGCGCGCTTTCTGTATCGCAGACGTCGCGACGCGTTGATGACTGCGCTGCGACGGGTCGTGCCCGATGGCACACGGGTGAGTGCGCCATCCGGAGGCGTCAATGTGTGGGTAGAATTGCCGCGCGGTTGGTCGTCGGTCGATCTGTTCGGCTATGCGGCGCGCGAAGGGATGCTGTTCTTGCCGGGCGCAGCGTTTTTCCCCACGACGCCTGCACACAACGCGTTGCGGCTTTCCTACGGTACGCTGCCAGAAGAGCTCGCCGCGGAGGCGATGGCGCGATTTGGCCGCGCGATGCGCGCGTACGCGGCGGCGCGAAAATCGGGCAAGCGGCTCTTGGCCGGCGCGGATCCACCCGGCGTGGTCGCCGCGGTATAGCGGCGTGCATCGCCGAATAAAAAATCGCTGGCCGACCATGACGGTCGGCACTACAGAGGGACGAGCGCGACCGCGCCAAATCCCCCACTCCTCGATGTAGTAAAACAAAGGAAGAAGAAATGGCAACCGTCCTCGACAAACTCGCGCCGTTCGTCAACGAGCCGATCAACACGTTCCGCGACGACGCGTCCAAGAAGGCGATGCGCGACGCGCTGCAATCCGTTCGCGCCACCTTCGGCACGGAATACGATTTGATCATCGGCGGCAAGCGCGAGAAGTCGCCCAGCAAGAGCGCGTCGCGAAATCCTGCGAAACCGTCCGAAGTGCTCGGCACCGTCCAGTCAGCGACGGTCGAGCAAGCGAAATCCGCCGTCACCGCGGCCGAGGCCGCGTTCAAGACGTGGTCGCGCGTCCCCGCGGCGCGACGCGCCGATTTGCTCTTCAAAGCAGCGGACGCAGTGCGGCAGCGCCGCTTCGAATTTGACGCGCTCCTCGTGCTTGAGGTGGGCAAGAGCTGGATCGAAGCGGACGGCGATGTCGCCGAAGGCATCGATTTCCTGGAGTACTACGGACGCGAGATGCTCCGCTACGACGGCATCCATCCGGTCACGCCGATCGCCGGCGAGAGAAACGGGATGCACTACATCCCCCTCGGCGTCGGGGTCATCATCCCGCCGTGGAACTTCGCCTTTGCGATCATGGTCGGGATGACGGCGGCGTCGATCGTCACGGGCAACACCGTCGTGCTCAAGCCGTCAAGCGATTCGCCCGTGATCGCGGCGAAGTTCGTCGAACTCCTCGAAAGCGTCGGCATGCCCGCGGGGGTCGTCAATCTCATCACCGGCTCGGGCGGTGCGATCGGCGACGAGCTGGTCAAACATCCACGCGTGCGCTACGTCGCGTTCACCGGCTCGAAAGAGATCGGACTGCGCGTGAACCAACTCGCGGCGCAACCGCAGCCCGGTCAGATCTGGATAAAGCGCGTGGTCGCCGAGATGGGCGGCAAAGACTCGATCGTCGTCGCGGCCGATGCCGACCTCGATGCCGCAGTCGAAGGCGTGGCGCAAGCCGCATTCGGCTATCAGGGTCAGAAATGTTCGGCATGTTCGCGCGCGATCGTGGAAGCGCCGATCTACGATGAATTTATCAAACGGGTCAACGACCGCGCGAAGAAGATCAGCGTCGGCGATCCGGCAGATCCCGGCAACTACATGGGCCCGGTCATCAACGAACGATCGCTTGAGAAAATCCAGTCGTACGTCGAAGCGGGCAAACGTGAGGGCCGGCTCGTGTCGGGCGGCGGTCGCGTCGGGAGCGAGGGGTGGTTCGCCGAACCGACCGTATTCGCCGACATCCCGCCGGATGGCAAGCTCGCACAAGAAGAGATCTTCGGGCCGGTGCTGGCCGTGATCAAAGCCAGGGATTTCGACAATGCGCTCGAGATCGCGAACAACACCGAGTTCGGACTCACCGGTGCGGTCTACTCATCGGATCCGGCGAAACTCGCGCACGCGCGCGACGAGTTCCACGTCGGCAATCTGTATCTCAATCGCAAGTGCACGGGCGCGATGGTCGGCGCGCATCCGTTCGGCGGCTTCAACATGTCGGGGACCGACTCAAAGGCCGGCGGCCCGGATTATCTCTTGCTCTTCATGCAGGCCAAATCGGTGAGCGAGAAAGTCGGTTAACGCACGCCGTGGCGGAACGCTTGCATTTCCCACTCGCGGAGGCGGCGGCGCTTTCGCCGTCGCCCGGTTCCCTCGCAGCCGACATCTTCGCGCACGGAACGCTGTCGTTAGAATTCTACGCACCCCGCGGCGCCGATACGCAACACGCGCACACGCGCGATGAACTGTACGTCGTCGCAAGCGGAAGCGGCTGGTTTGTAAACGGTGAGTCGCGGCATCGCTTCGCCGCCGGCGATGCGCTGTTCGTCGCAGCCGGAATAGAGCACCGATTCGAAGAGTTCAGCGACGATTTTGGAACGTGGGTGATGTTCTACGGGCCGGTGGGCGGCGAACGAGGGTCCTGAGTTTCGCGCTTAGTGGCGGCGGAACCAGACCTGCAAACCGCTGCACGCGCCGAACGCCACGATCTCTTCTTCAAGTCCGCGCAGCCATTCGCGCGATGGCACCGTGCTCTTGTCCCAAGATATCGTGACGCCGCTGAGCCCAGGGGTGATGCGGCTTCGCACCGTGCAGCCGGCGAGATCCGCTGCGGCCGCGATGAATTGATCGAACGCAGCACCCATCTCTCGCGGCGTCGCCATGGGACGCGTCAGCACGAATTTCAGCGCTTCATCCACGCTCTGGTGGCCGGATCCTTCGAAGAGACTCTCGATGTTGGGTTCGGCGCTCGGTTTTGCGGCCGCTTCGCCTTTGGCGGCGTGTTCGACGGGCTTTTTCGTCATGGTCTTCGTGCTCGTCGCGCTCACAATACGTGGATACCTTTCAAGGCGTCTAAACGCCGAAGCATTGGGAACATGATACCCAACTTAAAGCGAAAGCGGAAGTGGGCGGGTCGAGAAGTGACCTGCGTCGTACCGAATCGGTCCAATGGAACGTGTAGCGCAGCGCGAGCTGATGGACGACGACGGCGTGGGCACACCGGGTGAGTGGAACGAAAATTTTCGAGACCTTGCAAAGGTCAACGCGTGGCTCGGCGGCATTCGCGCGACACTGACCGAACTCGAGGCGCTCGGCGTGACGCCGCGCACCATTCTCGATGTCGGCACGGGTGGTGCCGACATGCCCGTCGCGATGTTGGACCACTTGCGGGCGCGCGGCGCCGCGTCCACGTGCGTCGCGCTCGACCGCTCGCATCGGGCGCTGGTCGCCGCCGCCGACCGGATCGCCGGCCGGACCGACGTCACGCTCGTGTGCGCTGACGCATTCGCCCTTCCATTTCCCGACGCCAGCTTCGATCTCGTCACCTGCAACCTTGCGCTGCATCACTTCGATCCGGACGAAGCGGTCCGCGCGCTTGCCGAGATGGCGCGCGTCGGCCGGGATGTGATCGTCAACGACCTGCGGCGCAGCTTCGTGGCGTGGTTGCTGGCGCGCACATTCTTTCCGCTCTTCACGCACAACCGCTTCACGTTGCACGACGGCCCGCTCTCGGTGCGCAGAGCGTATTCGCCCGCCGAGGCCCGGGCTTTGGCACGCGACGCGGGTTGGTCGCGCGTCGCCGTGCGCACGCACTTCGCCGCACGGATGACCGTGACGGGTGGACGATGACCGCCGACGTGATGATCGTCGGCGCGGGGCCGGCTGGATCATCGATCGCGATACGCCTTGCCCGAGCCGGGGTAGACGTCGCGTTGCTCGAGCGTTCGCGCTTCCCACGCACGAAAGTGTGCGGCGAATATTTGAGCCCCGGTGCGCTCGCTGCACTGCGCGATCTGGGGTGCGCCGATGTCGTGCTCGCGGGCGCGCATCGTCTGCGCCGCGTCTCGCTCGCGGCGTTTGGCGCAGGTCCGGCGCTGTTGACGCTTCCCGGGGAAGGCGCGCTCTCGCTTGCTCGTGCCACCCTCGACAGCGCGCTGCGCGACGCGGCGCACGCGTGCGGCGCGCGCGCTGTGCACGGTGCGTTTCTGCACGCGGTAGAGGAAGAAGGCTCGATTGCGATCGCATTTCGCGATGGCGATGGATCCGACCACACGTGTCGCGCGCGCGTCTTGGTGGGTGCCGACGGCGCATGGTCCTCCGTCGCGGCGAGGTGCGGCCTTGCTGGCGGTCAACGGCGCGGGGGGCGCTGGGCGGTCGGCGGTCACTTGCACGGCGTTGAGAGCGGTTCGAGCGATACGCTCGAGATGTGCCTCGGCTCCGGCGGCTATTATGCGCGCAACCCACTTGGCGGCGACGTGGCTAATGCGATGCTCGTGATGCCGTCTCCGATCGCAGGCGACGATGCGGCGGATGCGATCGTCGACGAAGTCTCCGCCGGCCGCATGCGCTTTGAAGGCGCGAAGCTGGAAAAGCGCGTTGCGATCGGCCCGTTGCGGTACGAGCCGTCGCGAGTCGCACTCGGAAGGGTGTTGTTGTCGGGCGACGCGGCCGGCCTGCTCGATCCGTTCGTGGGTCAAGGCGTTGCGATCGCGCTCGAAAGTTCGGTCGCGACTACTGGTGCCGCACTCGCGTTGCTCGCCGGCGGGCGAGCCGGTCAGGCTGCCCGATCGCTCGCGCGTGCGCGTCGCGAACTCGTGCTGCCGCGCCGTATCGTCGCCTTCGCGGTCGATACGGTGATGCGGACGCCGCTCATGCGCGCGCGCGCCGCGCGCAGCGTCAGGCGGGACCCGGCTGTCGCCGAGACGGTGCTCGCAGCGGTTGCGGGTGCCGCACCCGCCGCTCGCGCGCTCTCACCATCGTTGCTCGTGAAGTTGCTCTCCTGATGCACGCGTCGACGTCGATCGATATCGCCGCATCCGCCCAAGAGATCTATGCGCTTGCCGAAGATGTGAGCCGCTGGCCGCAGCTACTGCCCCACTATCGTTTCGTGCACATCTTGCGTCAGGCGCCGCGCGAACGGCTGGCGGTGATGGCGGCACGGCGAGGACGGATCGGCGTGCGCTGGACCGCCATCGAGCGGCTCGATCCGGCGACGCCGCGCATCGAATTCACTCACGTTTCAGGCTGGACTGCTGGAATGGAAGTCGTGTGGCGCTTTGAACCGCTGCCCGCCGGGACGCACGTGATCATCGAACACGAGCTGGAGTTCCGGCGCGTGCCGTTTGCCGGCGAATGGATCGGCCGGCGGATCATCGGAGACTTTTTCATCCAAAACATCGCGAGCAAGACGCTCGCGTGCTTCAAAGAGCTAGCGGAGGCCCGCACGTGAAGAGTCGCGTTTTTATCACCGGCATCGGAGCCATAACGCCGATCGGCATCGGCCGCAAGGAGATGTGGTCCGGCGCGCTCGCGGGCAAACGCGGCGTGAAGGCGCTCTCGCGCTTCGACACATCGGAGCTGCGATCCAAAGTTGCCGGGCAGATCGACGACTTCGACGCAGTCGCCTTTCTCAGCCGCAAACAGGCGCAGCGCACGGAGCGGTTCAGCCAATTCGCGATCTCAGCGGCTCGCATGGCGTTCGATGACGCGGAGGTGTCGCCGAGCGGTGACGACCCGGATGTCGGCGCCTGGATCGGCACTGCACTCGGCGGCGTCGTCTTCGCGGAATCGCAATACCGCAACTACGCCGAGCGAGGATTGCGCGGCGTCCACCCCGCGCTCGCGCTCAATGTCTTCGGCGCCTCGTCGTGCTGCAACGTGGCGATCCACTTCGGCTTGCACGGACCGACGCAATCGAACTCAAATTCTTGCGCGGCCGGCGCGGTCGCGATCGGCGACGCATTTCGCGCGGTGCGCGACGGCGTGTGCCGCGCCGCGCTCGCAGGCGGCGTTGAAGCGCCGCTGGCGCCGCTGACGTTCGGCGCGTTCGACATCATCAAGTCGATGTCGACGAGAAACGACGATCCGGCGTCGGCGAGCCGCCCGTTCGATGCCGGCCGCGACGGATTTGTGATGTCCGAAGGCGCGTGCCTCCTCTACATTGAGCGCGAGGAAGACGTGGTAGCGCGCGGCGGCGTGCCGTATGCGGAGATAGCCGGCTATGCGCTCACGAACGACGGCGACCACATGACTGCGCCGCGAGAAGACGGCCGCGAGGCCGGCCGCGCGATGTCGCGCGCATTGAAAGAGGCGGGTGCGGATCCGGACGAGGTGGACCACATCAACGCACACGGATCGTCGACGCCGCTCAACGACTCCACCGAAAGCAGAACGATTCGTTCGGTTTTCGGCGCGGCCGCAGACCGTATCATCGTCTCGGGAACGAAGGGGATGACCGGACATGCGCTCGGCGCGACCGGCGCCATGGAGGCGGGATTGTGCGCGATTGGGATTCGCGAGAGCGTCGTCGTGCCGACGATCAATCTGGAGACGCCGGGCGCCGACTGCGATCTGCGCTATTCTCCGGAAGTGCCGACCGCGCTCAAACAAGGGGTCGTGCTCTCGAACAGCTTCGGCTTCGGCGGCCTGAACGCGGCGTTGGTGTTCAA
>DATBOZ010000066.1:0-4819 GCA_036561585.1 Candidatus Eremiobacteraceae bacterium
TGATCGAGAGCGAGCCGGCCACGGCCGGCTCGCTCGATTGCATCCCCAACGTCCAAGCGTCTTGCAGCGTCACGCCGCGGTGAATGAGGAGTGAATCGCTCCTGCGATTGTTCCAACCGGCGGAGACCGCTGCGTATGGGACGCCTCCTCGTATGAAAGTCCCAAGGAACATGACCCGCAAGTCGAAAGGTTAGGAAATCTCCCGACAGTATCACGTGTCTTATCCGTGTTCGAGGTTGTACTGGGGTATGAAAAACTTTGTGAAGTTGGTGGCGCTCGCAGGATGTGTGGCCGGCGTTTCGCTTGTCGGCTGCAGCTCCGCGGGGGCGCCGCGCCCAGGCTCGATGATCGCGCAATCGCGTGTCTTCGCCGATCCCCGATCCCACGTTCGCGCGTTTGGCATTCCGAATCACGTTTTGACCTTGGATGCCTACATGCACGCAGGCATGGTGGATCCGGTCATAGCGGCGCCCTATCTCGATTACGCGGAAGTGCAGCACGCGGACGCCAACGCATTCGACGCCGCCGGAATCAAGACCATTCTCTACACCGATCCGAATAGGTCGTACGTCGGTTCGCCGATGTACACGTCGGACGAGACCACATTCGCCCACGATTGCAACGGCGCTCGGATCTTAGTGGGCCACCGCAAGATCACGACATATCAGATGAACGTGGAATCGCCGAACCTCGAGCCGATCTGGGCCGAGTGGGTTCAAAATGTTGTCGGCGCCGGTTATAATTATACGTACATCTTTGAGGATGGCGCGAATAACGTCCACAACGACAGCGCGAAGCCGTGCGGCTACACCGAGCCGGCTTGGACGGCTGCGTCGAACGCGAACGACGTCGCGCTTGGCGGCACCATCATCTACAACGGTCTCGGCACGCTTGGCGACGGGTGGAACAAACCGCCGCCGTCGATCTTGCTCAATCCGACGACGTTCGGCGGAAGCCTCGAAGGCTGCTACGGCAATTCGACCGTGCAAAATCCGCTGCCGAAGACGATCGTGTGGTTGAACTACGAGACCACCGAACTGACGATGAACAATGCGCAGAAGCACTTCGACTGTCGCGGTCTGCAATCGTTTCCGGCCAAGACCGCGTTGACGAGACGGATGTATATGTATGCGTCGTTCCTGCTCACGTACGATCTGGCGTCGAGCGACATCTCCGAGAAATTCTCGACGCCGAGCAATCTGGCGGTCTTTCCGGAGGAGACCCTCGTCGCTACCAGTCCGATCATTCCAACACCGGCCACCGTCAATAAGCTGAAGACATCGCACTGGACCTACGGTCGCCAGTATGCGGCGTGCTACCTCTGGGGTGTGTTCGTCGGAAGCTGCGCGGCTGTGGTCAACGCAGATAATCCGAACTCGCCGCACGCATTTCCGTGGCCCGGCGTCTATAGTCACACGCTCGTCCTCAGCGGCGCAGGCGTACTCGACGGCGGCACGGCAAGCGTCACCGGCCCGGCGCCACCTGCGACGATTCCCGGCACCAGTGCACTGATCGCGATTCAGTAGTCGCTCGAGAATCAGGATGACAACGCCTCCCACGAAGGAGGCGTTTGTCGTCGCGCGAGAGGCTTCTCGACCGACCCATGGAACCAAAAGTCCAAGCGACGTGCCGGCGGGCCCACATGCGTCAGGACATTCGAGCCGTGCCCCCGGTGGACGAGTCCCGTTACAATTGGTCTCATGCAGTCACATTCATTGCCGATCTTTTCATATGCATCCATGGATGGCCCATCATCGCAGATCGCGGCGGTCGCGCACCGCGTGCCGGTCATGCACATGCTCGACGGCGTGTTGCTCGGAAAACAATACCTCTGGGGCAAGGAACAAGTCGTCAGCAATCTGATGCGCGCGCAAGAGCACAGTACGCGGTTCGCGCCCGAGCTGGCCGTATTCTCGCCCTGTTCGCTCAGCGATCAGATCGAAGCCGCGGGATTTCCGGTCCTGATCCTCAATCCGGGCGACTCCGGCTCGCCTTGGGCGGCGCTTCGCGCGCTCATGCGGCACCTTCGCGCGCGACCTTCGACGATCTTACACACGCATGGTTATAAGGCGAACGTCATCGGCCGCTTGGCCCGGACGCTCGGCGCGCCGATGAGCGGCATCGTCAGCACGTCGCACGGCTTCGACAATACGGCCGCGAGGCTGCAAGTCTACAACGCCATCGATCGCATTTCAAGTCCGGCGAGCGACGTCGTCACCGCGCCCGACGAAGCGATGCTTGCGGTGTTTCCGCGCGCTGCCAAAAAGATGTGCATCTCGAACGCTCTTCCGGACCAACCTTTGCCGACTGCGGAAACGCGCGCGCGCGCTCGCGAACGATTCGGCTGGGCCGGCGGCGATTTCGTCGCAGGCGCGATGGGCAGGCTCTCGGCGAGCAAAGGAATTCCGGAATGCATCGCGGCTGCGGACGCCACACACGCGCCGCTGCGCTGGGCGGTTGCGGGTGTCGGCCCGATGGATGTCGACATCGCGCGCTGCGATCCGGCGCGGATACAAGCGCTCGGCTATGTGACGCCGTCGGACGAATACATCGCTGCACTCGACGTCTACGTGCAATCCTCGCGCAGCGAGGGACTGAGCCTGTCGCTGCTGCAAGCGATGCGCGCCGCCAAGCCGATCGTCGCGACGCGCGTCAACGCCACCGAACATGCGATTCGCGATGGCATCGACGGCGTGCTCATCGAACCGCGCTCGGCGGCCGCACTGGCGGCAGGCGTCGAGCGCATCCGTGCCGATAGCGCCTTTGCCGCGCGTCTCGGCGCCTCTGCGCGCGCCCGGTTCCTCGAAAATTTTCGCATCGAACGGCAGGCGGAGGCCTACGATGAGCTGTATTCGCGCGTGTACGCTGCGCGAAGGAGATCGGAGACCACCACTTCATGACCGACTGGAAATCGGCTTTCAAAGACGCGATCACCCCATGGTACCGCCCCACGTTCAATTTCCTTCGGTCGAAGTTCATGATCGACAATTCGAACGAATGGCGCTTCACGCTGTTCGTGTCGACCGGCGGACGGACGGGCGGCACGTGGGTCTCGCAGCTCATCAACTTCGACCGCAGCTATCGATTGATGTTCGAGCCCGCCAGCCGCGAATATCTTCTCGTGCCGCCCGAGGTCATGCCGATCCTCAGGGACAACCGGCTGCAGTACATCCGGCCATTATCGGCGGATCCTGAACTCCTTCGCCGCGCCGCGGAACTGGTCTCGGGCCGCTACCGGCAAGGTCTGACAGACCAGTATAACTACACGCCGCGCATCGTGTTCAAGAAACGGCTGATCAAAGAGACGAAGTCGAATCTCTATGCGAAGTGGCTTTACGGCCACTTTCCCGGCATGCCTATCATGCTGCTGCTGCGCCATCCGATTCCGGCGATCATGTCGCGCCAACCCGAGTACTTCGATCTGCCGCCGGCCAAGCGCGCGGAGACAGACGATGAGGTGAAGCGCACGCGCGAATACCGGGCGCTGACGCTCGGCCAGCCCGAACTCGTGCAAGATTTCCTCGAGCCGTTCCGCGGCGTCATCGAATCCGCGACGAGCGTGTTCGCGCAGCGGATGGTCGTGTGGTGCATCCAGAACTACGTGCCGCTTCATCAATTCCTTCCCGGCGAAGTGCACTTGGCATTCTACGAAGAGTTCTGCATCGATCCCGTGGAGCAAATGCGCCGCCTACGCAAATATCTCGGGACCCGGCTGCAGGACGACGAAGTGGAGCGCATCCGTGCGCGCAGCAGCAATCGTTCTTCCACCTTGCACCGGACGGGCACGCACGGCTACCGCGAGCCGTCGCAGATCGACGGCTACGAACAGATCGCGAAGTGGACGAAGCGCGTGCAGCCGGAAGAACGGCGCGAAGCCGACGAAATTCTGCGCGCCTTCGGTCTAGACGGCGTCTATAGCGCCACCGACCCGCTGCCGAACTTCGACGCTGCCCTGGCTATCATGCGCGCGAACGAGAAATCATCGCCGGCGCAACCGGTCTCGCCCTAGACGAGGTCTGCGTGGCTCCGCTCGATGCTATCGCAGATGCGGACCCAATCGTATTGCGTGACGCGCGCGGCGGCCCGATCCCGGACGTGCCGCCAAAGCGATGCATCGCGCAAAGCGCGCAAGATCGCCGCGGCGAAATCGACCGGTTTGGACGCGCATAGGAGTTCGTCGCCGTCGCGATAGTCTAAGCCGAACGCGCCGGGCGGTGTCGTGACGACCGGCCGCCCGGCAGCCCAGGCCTCGAGAATCCGCAGCCGCGTGCCGCTGCTCGCGAGAATCGGCGCGACGACGACGCGGGACCGCGCGAGTTCGTCGCGCATGTCTTTCGGATTGGGGACCGCGACGACGCCGGGATATGCGGCGAGCTCCTGCTGAAGGGCCGAGGTCATGCGGCCCGCCACGCGCACCGTGAACTCGTGTGGCTGCGCCTGCTGCGCGAGCGATGGAAGCACGTCGCGGAGAAACCAGCGCAAGCCTTGCTGATTCGGACGCCAATCCATGCTGCCGGATATCAGCACGGTACCGGGTTCCGACGGGAGCGCGGAGACCGGTTCGTAACGAGCGACGTCGACACCGTTGGGCACGACCACCGCGCGCCGGTCGTCAAGCCCGCAAAATTCCTTGAGTTCGCGGACGTCGTCATCCGAGCATGCGGTCACGAGTACGGCGCTGCGCGCGAGCGCGGTCTCGATGCGCCGGACGCGCTCGGCGTCGAAGAGGAGGAACTGCCGCAGCGGCGGACGTTCGAGTTCGGCGCGCCGGTGGAAGAGCGCGTATTCGCAATTGTGCGATGCGTAGACGACCGGCGGG
>DATBOZ010000067.1:0-2012 GCA_036561585.1 Candidatus Eremiobacteraceae bacterium
GAGTCGACCGCGATGGAAGTGATGGAGACGTCGGGGTTGCCGCTGATGAGCGCGCCGCCGACGCCGGCAAGCAATTGCCGCAACGGCACAGGCATCACCGATGCCATTATTGTTGCCTTTCGGCGTTCCCTGGCAGTGACGCCGACACCGGCCGATCCGATCGCGCCGCATTCGGGTCGGCGATCTGCGCGCCGCCCCCGCGTTGCATGATGCCTTCGCGCCAGAACACGCGCGCGGCCAGATCCCGGAATGCCGGGAGCGCGACGACGCTTCCATAGTATTGGCCTTGCGGCCGGTCGAATTTGACGAGGATGACGTACTGCGGCTTGTCCGCCGGAATGATCCCCGCAAACGACGCGGTGTATGCCCCCATCACGTACTGGCCGCCGATCACCATCTGCGCGGTGCCGGTCTTTCCGGCCAAAGCGTAGCCTGGTATCTGCGCCGCGGTGCCGGTGCCGCGTTTGACGACGTCGCGTAGGATCGTGAGCAAGGCGGCTGAGGTTTCGGGCTTGATAACGCGCCGCACGATCTGCGGCTTGAACGTCTGCACCACTTTGCCGTCGGGCCCGAGGATCTCGCGCGCGATCATCGGCTTCATGAGCAGTCCGCCGTTGGCGACCGCGCAGTAGGCGTTCGCGAGCTGCAGCGCGGTGACCGACACGCCTTGGCCGAAGCCGATGGTCGCGAGCCGCGATCCGTACCAGTCTTCGGGCGAACCGAGAATGCCGCCGCTCTCTCCGGGCAGGTCGACGCCGGTCGGCTCGTCGAGGCCGAACCGTTTGATGTAGTCGTACATCGTGTGCTCGCCCGTGCGCAGCGCGATCTCCGCGGCGCCCACGTTGTGCGAATACGTGACGATGTCGTCGACGGTTTCGTACGCGTGACCCGATGCCATCATCCCGTCATCGGCGTTGTGGATGATCCGGCCGCCGACTTCGATCTGATCCCGCGCCGCAAACGTGTCGTCGGTCGTGACCTTGCCGCTGTCGAGCGCCGCAGCCGCGGTGATGACTTTGAACGTCGAACCGGGTTCATACGGATCGGTGATCGCGCGGTTGCGCCACGACGATTCGGGGGAGAGCGCAAACCGGCTCGGATCGAAGTTGGGATAGTTGGCCAGGGCAAGAATCTCACCGGTCTGCGCCCGCATGATGATGACCGACGCATCCTCGGCATGATACGCGCTCGCCGTCTCGCGCAGCACTTCCTCGGCTTCGTATTCGAGCATGCGATCGACGGTGAGCACGACGGTGTCGCCGACGACCGGCGCGCTTATTACGCGCCGCCCGAACGGGATCGGCCGGTCGGAGTTGTCGGTCGCCTCGACGACTTGTCCGGCTTGGCCCTTGAGCAGATCGTTGAACTCGAATTCGACGCCCGCGAGACCTTGATTGTCGATACCGGTGAACCCGACCAGCGTGCTGCCCACGCGTCCCTGCGGCACGACGCGCAAGCCGAGCGGTTCTTCGAGCGTGCCGATGCCGGGCAGTCCGAGGCGTGCGATCGCATCTGCTTTGTCGCGCGGCACGTTGCGCGCGAGGTACACAAAGGATGACTTCGTCGCCATATCGCCGCGCACGCTCTTGTTCGAGAGACCGAGCGCCGGCGCGAGTTTCGCAGCTTCGCCGGGGATGTCGGTGACGTCGCTCGGCTGCGCGAAGACTGCAGACGCCGGCAGACTCGTGGCGAACGGCACGCCGAAGCGGTCGAGGATATCGCCGCGTTTTCCGCTCAGCTCGATCGTCGCTTCCTGTTCGTGGCCTGCGCTTGCGGCGAGCGCGGCGCCGTCGCGGACTTGCACCCGGTAGAGGCGCGCGCCCAAGAGTGTGACGACCGCGAAGAGCGCCCAAAAGAGCAGGAGCGCCCGGAGGCGCAGCTTTTGGCGCTCTTTGTCTTTCACCGGACGTGGAGCAGGCGGGCGACGAATGCCAAAGCCGTATTTTCCGGTTGCGGTTTTGGCTGGCCGGGCAGCGCGAGCACGGAGACGCGTCTTGGATACGTCATGTGCA
>DATBOZ010000068.1:0-28656 GCA_036561585.1 Candidatus Eremiobacteraceae bacterium
ATCGAGCACGTCGAGCGCAGCCGGTAAGTCGCTGAAGGTGTAAAGCTCTCCGCGAATCCTGCCGGCACCATCGATAAGCGCGGGATACTCCCCAAGCGAGATGAGCCGTCCGTCCGCGACTGCTTCTCCGTCAAATCGTCCATCGCTCAAGAAATGATGGAGTGAACAACCGCGCATCAGCGTGCCGTACACGAATACCAGCAGAGGCGCGTCGCTCATCCACACATTATAGCACCCCGCTGCATTGTGTCCGCCGGCAAGATTCCAGATTAGGTGGTCCATGCGCGGTCCCACCGAGTGGATAAGTCCACAGGTCTGGTTAGCCCCCAATCAATGTAGTAGGGCGGGCGACGCTCGCCCTACTGCACCAAAAAATTGGCCGACCATAAAGCTCGGCCCCACAGTGTCTTCCTACTACATTATAGACGGCCGACCATAAAGGCCCGCACTACACGAAAGGGTAGGGTTGTGAAAATGCGCGGGTGGAGGCCGTGTCGAACGGGCGGCCTACGATGATCATCCGCGCCGACCGGCTGACCAAACAGTTCAAGACGCTCAAACGCAAGGACGGCGCGTGGAGCGCGCTCGCCAACTTGTTCTCGCGCGACTACGAGACCAAAGATGCCGTGCGCGACGTCTCGTTCGACGTCGCCGCCGGCGAGATCGTCGGCTACATCGGACCCAACGGCGCCGGCAAATCCACCACCATCAAAATGCTCACCGGCATCCTCGTGCCGACGAGCGGCACGTGTACGGTGGACGGCATCGTCCCATGGAAAGACCGGCAATCGAACGGCCGGCAGATCGGCGTCGTCTTCGGCCAGCGAACGCAATTGTATTGGGATTTGCCGCTCGTCGAGTCGTTCCGTCTCCTGCGCGCCATCTATGACGTGCCGGAGAAGACGTACGCGCGCAACCTCGGCGAGTTCACCGACATCCTCGGACTTGACGAATTCATGTCCACACCCGTGCGCCAGCTCAGTCTCGGCCAGCGGATGCGTGGCGACTTCGCGGCCGCCATGCTGCACGAACCGAAGGTCGTCTTCTTGGACGAGCCGACGATCGGCCTCGACGTCGTCGCAAAGGAAGCGATCCGCAAGTTCATCCAGCGGGTGAACGAAGCGCGCGGTACCACATTCTTGCTCACCACGCACGATCTCAACGACATCGAAAAGCTTTGCGCACGGATCGTTCTCATCGATCACGGCCAGAAGCTCTACGATGGAAGCATCGAGGGCATCCGCGACCGCTTTGGCCGCAAACGGATGCTGACCGTAGAACTAGCGGACGACTGCAGCGGCATCGCCATCAATCTGCCCGGCGTCGTCGTCGTTTCGCGCGATGGTCCGACCATGCGCTTTGAATTCGATCGCGACGTCGTCCGCGCCGATCAGCTCATCACGGCACTGGCGGCGCAGTGCGAACTTCGCGACATCACGATCGCAGAGCCGGAATTGGAGACGATCATCCGACAGATCTACCAGCGAGGGATGACCTCGCTCCAACCCGAGCCGGCGGTGCGCGCATGATCCGGACGTTTGCTACGCTCGCCGCGGTCATCGTCGCGGCCATCGCGCCGTCGCCGGCCGCTAGTCCAATCGATCCGCAGCCGCAACCGCAGCCGCAGCCGACCGCTACCGCGACGCCCGAAACCGGCTATGTGCTGCGTCCGGATTTGAATCATGGAAGCTGGGTGCAAGGGCCGACGCTGCCGGCGCCGCGCCAATTCGCAGCTGCCGCAGTTCTCAACGGCCGGATCTATCTGTTCGGAGGTTTCAACGGCGACCACCGGCAGACCGATTCGACGCTCGTGCTGCAGCCGGGTCTCGTGACGAGCACCCCCGCGCCCGAAGGACAGGGCGGTCCGATTCCCGCGAATCTCGGCACGTGGCAAACGGCGGCGCCGGTACCGGAATCAGTAGACAACGCCGCGGCCGTCGCGTATCAAGGCTTCATCTATATCGCCGGCGGCCGCGTCGAGAACAAAGTCACGAACAAGGCGTGGCGTTACGACCCCGTCTCCGACACGTGGGATGAGATGCGGTCCATGCCGATCCCGCGCCACGGCGCAACCATGCAGGCGCTGAACGGCAAACTCTATCTGATCGGGGGCGCGTCCGCCCACGGCAACGACGAAGTGGCTATCGAAGTGTTCGACATCGCCCACGGCACGTGGAGTTTGATCGACGATGCACTCGGAACGTCGCGCGTCGGCGGTGCGACCGCGCTGATCAATGGCCAGATCGCGGTCGTCGGCGGCATGACGCACGAGGGCAAGGTGTTGGACACGGTCGATTACTACGACCCCGCGCGCAATCGATGGACGACTGGATTTCACCTGCGCCAAGCGCGCGCACATCTCGGACTGACGACCGTCGAGAACAGATTGGTCGCGATCGGCGGGATCATCCCCGGCGTCGGTCCGGATGAGCCGAGCACGACACAAACTATGGAGATCTCGGCCGGCACGGGCCAAGGATGGTTGAGCGGTCCATGGATGCCGTTTCCGCGCCAAGGCATGACGGTCGTCACGCTGGGTGACATCGTGTATATGATCGGCGGGTCGCCGTGGTTCGGCGTTGGCCCGATCGCCGACGTGCGCCGCTACGTCAGCCCGCTCATCAAAGTGCAGTTCGGACCGCGCACCCACTAATGGCTGCCGGCGCGTACGTCGAATTCGCCAAACGAGCGTTCAACCGCGAAAGCGTCTATCGCGTGCAGGTGTTCACCCGCATCGGCTCTATCCTGTTGCGCGTCTTCCTCATGGCGACGCTCTGGACGGCGCTCTATCGGACCAACGGCGAGCAGGCCGGCATCACGTTGCACGCTATGATCACGTACGTCACGCTCGCGCTCGTGATCGGGCTCATCTACGACGTGGATGGCGCGTACGTCATTCGAGAGAAGATCCGCGAAGGGTCGATCGCGATCGATCTGATGCGGCCGATCAGCGTGCCGCTCTACGTCTTCTCCGATACGATCGGCCAGACGCTCTTCTCTATCGTCCAGATCGTTCCGGCACTGCTGCTCTCGCTGTTGATCGTGCGGCTCGATCCGCCCGCGAACCCGTTGGCCGCGCTCGCATTCGTCGTCTCGGTCCTCATGGGTTTTTTCCTGAACTACTTCATCGACCTCATCATGGCGACCATCACCTTTTGGACGATGGAGATCTTCGGCGTGCAGATCATGGTCCAGTTCATCGTCTCGCTGCTCTCCGGCGCGCTCGTGCCGCTAACCCTCTTCCCGCCGGGTCCGCTCCAAAAGATCGTGCTCGCGCTTCCGTTCGCCGGACTGTACAATGACCCGATCTCCATGTACATCGGGCTGATCAAAGGATCCGACATCCTCTCGCATCTCGGAGTCCAGGCGTGCTGGGTGGCTGCGTTCGGCCTTTTCGCGACCGCGTTGTGGCGCGTCGGTGAGCGGCGCGTGGTGGTGCAAGGTGGCTAGCCGCGGCGCCGCACTGAGCGGATACTGGCGCGCGTACAGCGAGTTCTGGCGTCTCAATTTCCTGACGATGATCGAGTATAAGACCAACTTCGTCATCTGGTTGCTCTTCAGCGTCGTCTACCACGGCGTGGCCATCGGCGCGATCTGGGTGACGATGACGCGCTTCCCTTCGATGAACGGCTGGACGTATCAGGAAGTGTTCTTCCTTTACACGCTGTTCATGCTCGGTCACACGCTGAGCAATACGCTGTTCTTCACCGTGGGCAACGTGCCCGAATACGTCCGCGATGGGACGTTCGACCGCTACCTCGTGCGGCCGCTCAATCCCCTCTTCCAAGTGTTGTCGGCACCGGGCCAGATCTGGCCGGACGAATTGGCGCTTGCGTTCGTGTTCTTCGCCGTCGCGCAGGCGGTCGTGCATCTGCAATGGACGCTCTCGACGAGCCTGTTGCTCCTCGCGACGATGACGGGCGGCGCGTTCATAGACTTCGCCGTGCAACTCGCGGTGGCGACGCTCGCGTTTTGGTTCGTGCGGCTGGATGCGCTTCGTTGGGTCGTGATGTCGCTCGAAAACGACTTCACCCGCTATCCGCTATCCATCTACTCACGGGGCGTGCGCATCGTGCTCGGCTACGTGTTTCCGTTCGCGTTCATGAACTATTTCCCGGCGACGACGCTCTTGCACAAGACGACGGAGGCCGGCTACACGCTCAATCCGGCGCTGGGTTGGTTGACGCCGCTCGTCGGCGGGATCTGGTTTTTCGTGGCATACGTCTTTTGGAAACGCGGACTCAACCACTATCAGGGAACTGGATCGTAAAACCCGGTCGCGCAAAGCCGGCTCGATCCATCAGCCAACGAAAATATGATTGTGTCGGCGATTCTTCGGAACGCGGCCACAGGCTGAGCCCGCACGAGATGCACGCAAGCTCGAGTTCGCTGAAACCCAAGATGGGATAGCGGTACTCCGTCTTGGAAAGTCCCGGGGCGTTGCACTTCGGGCAGCGCTGCGCGAGCGCTCTTTCGGCGATCACGCGCCCAGACTTTGGCTTGAACGTCGGAGTTCCTTGGAGGATTTCGGCGGTCGAGCGGTGCGTCACGGGAGCCTGCAGCGCAAGCGTCCAACTAGCGGCGCATGGACTTGACGAAGAATTATCCGCGGAGCCCCCGCGAACGACTGGCCGGCGTGGCCATGCTGCCGCGCACGATCGACAAGGCGCGCGCCAAATCCGCCGGCAAGATCGGCGAGTACAACTTTGATTGTCCGATGGACCGCCGGTTATTCGAATCGATGCGCACCGACGGCGAAGAGTTCTTCGGCGTGGTTTCCGGCGCGAACGACGACGCGGCGGTCGTCTCCTGGTTCGTCCGCAACGGTCATATGCCGAGCGGCGCCGACCTTGAGTCGCACAATGCGGACATCGAGAACTGGGGACCAAAATCGGACGAGTCGCGCGCGCGCTTTGAGAAGCAGCGCGCTCAGATCGCACCAGACCGGCCGGAAATCAAAACGTGGACCGATCTCCTCGATGCCGAGGAAGGCCGTCTACCACGCGGCTGAGACGCGCGAAGACTAGGGCATGAAGCGTTTCCATATCGACGAATACGTCCGATGGAGCGACATCGACGCTGCGGGCGTGATCTTCTACGGGAGCTATGTACGCTTCTTCGAGATAGCGGAGAGCGAACTGTTCCGGTCGGCCGGATTTCCCTACGGTGCTCTCTACGAACGTTTCGATTGCTGGATGCCGCGCGTCAAATACGTGTGCGAATTCCGTTCGCCGGCGCGCCTCGACGATCTGCTGCACATCGAAGTGTGGTTCAAGCGACTAGGCAAGAGCTCGATGACGCTCGCGTTCGAGGTGGCGACATCGGCTGGTGCGCGCGTCGCCGACTGCGAGATCGTCCTCGTGTGCGTGGATCGAAAGACGTTTCGATCGCGGCCGCTCCCTGAAGAATTGCGCGCGGCCCTCGCTCCGTTCAGTGGTTAGCGCCGAAATCGGCTAAGCATACCCCGCACGGTTCCATTCCAACTTCGTGCGCCTGCGCGGCAGTCAACGACAAGAGGGGGCCGGTCGCCGTCTTTTCCAGTTCACGATGGCAGTCGCTGCCGGGACGATGATAGAGCCGTTCGCCGATCACACACACGATCTCCATACGCGGTGCGTTCTGCGGTACGCCCAATCGGGCCTGGAATCTCCAGCCGGATGAGAGCGCGATAAAATCCGCTCAGGCCGGGACCGATTTCGTGGTCGAGGACGTTTCGCCGGCAAAGGGAGACCACGATTATGATGATGCACATGGCATTCGCCGGCCCAGGCTGGCGAAGTCTGAAAATCGAGCGCCAACTCGACCTTGTCACCGCGCCGACGATCGCCGGCGCGGTGCTCGCGGCCGTCGCGGGAACGAAATCGAACTTGCTCATCGACCTCGACGCGGTGGATGCCGCGGACGATCTCGGCATTGCTGCGCTTATCGCGGCGATGGCCAAAGTCCGCGCCGATCATCCAAGCATGCGGCTTGCCGTCTTGGCGTGCCGGGCGTTGCTCGCCGACAGCATTGTCCGCGATCTTCCCGCAGGTACGGCCGAGGTGTATCGCGACCGACGTGCGGCGCACGCCGCCATCGCGCCGCGCGCAGCCGCATAGGGTACGGGAAAATCTCGCTGCGGGCCGAATTGGACGCGACGTATTCGGCACATCCGCGACGAGGGAGACGATGGAATGACTGCACCTGTCGAAGGGCGAGCAACGCTCGCCCAATCACTGCTCCGAAGTGCAATCATCTTCTTCGCGCTCATCGCATGCAGCGCACCGGTCGGTGCGCGAGCCGCGGGAGGCGGATCGCTGCCGATCAGCATTGGGATCGGCGCGTTCTTACCGTCGTCGAGCGGCTCGTCGATCGAATCGGTTCCGACTCCGGCCGGCGTCTCCGTCACGCAACACGGCAACCTCGCACTCGAACTTGCGATCGAACCCAACCTCCTTTCCGGAGGGTATCGAATCGCCGCAGGCGTGTTATCGAGCCGCGAAACCGTATCGACGTCAACGGGCCAACAAGTCGTCGGCGGACCGTTCGGGCCGATCTTCACGCCGGGCGACGAAAGCGTCACGCAGATCCCGATAACGCTTGAGCAAGATTCCGGTCTCGGCAGAGCGATCCGAGTCGGCGGCGGATTCGGCTACGATTTCGTCAACATCAACGGCGTGAACAACGGCGGTACCGGCGTCAGTCGTCCGAACAGCGGATTTGTCGTCGATGCGTTCGGACAAGTCGGCATCGGATCATCGGGCACTCTGGAAGTGAAGTACTACATCAACCAACATTCAGCGCTCAACGGCATACTGATCGGGCTGACCACGCGTCTTTAGCGCATCCTAGGTAGTGGCCCAATTTCAACGCGGGACATTATGGTGCTTCGCGATCCGTAAGGCGCTAAATGCGCCACCGACTATGATGAGCGCAATTCCACCCAAGAAAACAATCTGACGAAAGAGACCGTATGCAAATGCGCCGTGCAGTTGCTCTTGGGTCGGATGCGCCCTAGGGTAAACGTCAACGTAGATTAGGGCGTTCACAATCACCCAGACGACGCACAGCAGCACGGTTCCCGCGATAACCAACCATATCTTGGTAACTTGGTGCATGGCGTCTACAATTCGTTCACGCTATGCTACTATCATGGAGTCATGCCAAAGCGCTCACGCAGGCTTTCGGATTGCAACTCGCTTGCCGCACGGATAGTGGAAGAAGCCACCGGCGACAAGAACCCGGCAGCGTATCCTTCCGGCGTTTGCACCAAAATGCCGATTATGGTATAATACCTCCTCGCGCACATTGTTTTGACTCAGGGCCGGCTCTACGTGACGCCGCTCCGTTTTGGAGATTCATGAACAACTCGAAAAAGCACTCGCAGTTCGGCAACATCGATCAACTGCTCAAAGTCGTCGACAACAAATACCTTCTCGTGAATGCGGCGCGCGTGCGCGCGCAACAGCTCGTCAATCTGACCGAGCCGCTTGTCGAAGGCGCAAATCCCGAGAAAGCGGTCAGCACGGCATTCGCCGAAATCGCAGCGGGCAAACTCGATATCACCATGGAGAAGCCCGCGAACTAACGCCCCGGCCGAACGCCCTAGCGCGCAGAGCGCCGCCATCGTGCCGCGGCGCGCGGTGTTTCTCGAACCACAACTTCATCGATCGCGACCCGGCCGCCCACGGCGGACTGCAGCATGCGCGCAAGCACTAAGGTGATATTCTCCGCCGTCGTCGCGAGCGCCGCATCCTTGAATTCCGGACGCTCGTTCAAATCGCAATGATCGAATGAGTCGACGACATTTCTGAGCACGTTGTAGTCCACGACCATCCCATGCTCGAGCTCCGAGGCCGACGCCTTGATCACAACCGTGTAGCGGTGGCCGTGCCGGCGGTTACACGGCGAATCGTACGGAAGATGCAGTTGATGAGCCGCATCGAAGTGGCACGAATACGAAATCGAAATCAACGGCCCGCTTCTCCGCCCCAGAGCAGATAGTGCAACTGCGGCAACACGCGCGCGTCGAACGCGCGCCAGCGCGCATCGGCGAGCACGCGTTCTGTGATGTCGCGCAAAAACGCGTGATACGATTCGCCTCGACCCGCCCGCCCGCTTTCCGGCTGCAGGATGACCGGGGTACCGCCGGGCAGCGCATCTGCGAGTGATTCGAGGCAGGCGAGGGACTCAACGAGATCCCGGTCCTCGCCGATGACGAATTTCAGTTGGAGCCGCGATTGGGCCGTCGCGCAGAACTTACGAAGCACGGGCAATTTCGGCGTATAGCGCGACGTGCCGACCTTCGGGCTGATGCTGAACAGCGCGACGCCGGCGAGATCGGCGAAAATCGTACCGCTCGTCTCCACCGTCACGTGCGTGCCGGCATCGAATGCTGCGACGAGCGGAGCGATATCTTGCGCCAGCGGTTCGCCGCCGGTGATCACGACGCGACTCACCCCGCGCGCGAGCGAAACGAGCGCGGCGACATCGGTCGCGGTACCCGCGGAACCTTCGAGCGCATATGGTGTATCGCACCACGAACAGCGCAGCGGGCAGCCATCGAGCCGGATGAACAGCGATGGCGCACCGGCCAAAGTTCCCTCGCCCTGAATGGAAAAAAACGTCTCGTTGACGCGCAGTGTCGCGATCGTGAGCATCGAGCGGATGTTCGCGCCAGCCGCGAGGCGCCCCCGCCGCATACGTCGAAACCCCAGCGCTCTCTCATCCTTGAACCCGCCCTTCGTCAACGCAAAGGGGGTGCATACTATGGCTACTCTTAACGCCGGGGGCGTCCGCAATGTAGCCTTCGTGGGGCCGCACCACAGCGGTAAAACGACGCTCGTGGAGGCGCTGCTCGCGCACTCGAGTGCGATCGTCCGCAAGGGCGCAGTCACCGACGGCACTGCCACCACGAATCACGATGCCGAATCCATCAATCATCAGATGTCCGTGGCGCCGGGATTCGCCCACCTGCGGACCGGCGACGTCCGCGTCAACATCATCGATTGCCCGGGGGCGGTCGATTTTTTTGAGGAGACCAAATTTGTGCTCCTCGGCGCCGATGCCGCGGTCATCGTCGTCGAAGCCGACCCGCAGCGCATCGCGCAAGTCGAAACGCTCGTCGACTACGTCGAACATCTGCACATGCCGCACTGCTTCATCATAAACCGTATGGACCGGCCCGGGGCCGATTTTTCCGGCACGTACGCGGCGCTGCGCGAGAAATTCGGCACGCACGTTGTGGCCGAGCACGCGCCGATCGGGCAGGGAGACGCGTTCTCGGGCTTCGTCGACGTCGTCGCGATGAAAGCATACAGCTACGGCGAGAACGGCACCACAAAGGCCACCGCAATGCCCGAGCACGCAGCCGACAAGACGCGTGAAGAACTGCTCGAAGCGCTAGCGGACTTCGACGATCACTTGATGGAGGAGATACTCGAAGGCCAAGAGCCGCCGCTCGAAGAGGTCGAGCGCGACCTGTCGGCCGATGTCAGCGCCGACAAGATCGTTCCGGTACTCGTCAGCAGCGGCGTTCAAGGTTTCGGCGCGCCGCAGCTGCTGGAGCTGATCGTGCGTCAATTTCCCGACGGCACAACGCTTTCGCGCACGGCCACCGACGGCAGCGAGATCAAGCCGGTCGCAGGCGGCCCGATCATCGCGCAGGTGTGCAAGACGTTTGTCCATCCGCAAAGCGGCAAACTCTCGGTGGTGCGGGTCGTGTCGGGCACCTTGACGGGCGACGCTCAACTTTCATGCGCCGCGCGCGGCGAGACCAAGGAACGGCCAGGCGGGCTTTACGAGTTGCAGGGCAAGACGCAAACCGCCGTGACGAGCGTCGGTCCCGGCAGCCTCGTCGCGATCGCACGGCTCGAGGCCACGCATACCGGTGACACATTGTGCAGCCTCGGGGCGAAAGTCACCTTGCCTGCGCCGACCTTGCAGAAGCATGCATTCGCGATGGCGGTGCGGCCGCACGATCGCGGTGACGAAGCAAAACTATCGCAGCTGATCGTTCGGATGAAAGACGAAGATCCAAGTATCGTCGCAGAGCGGGCGGAATTCACCGACGAACTCGTGCTGCGCGGTCACGGTGAAATGCATCTCACGATCACCGTGGAGCGGATGCAGCGCAAATACAACGTCAAACTGGACACGCAACTCCCCCAAGTTCCCTATCGCGAAACGATCGCCGCCAAGACCCAGCAGCAGGGGCGCTACAAGCACCAGACCGGCGGGCATGGGATGTTCGGCGATGTCCATTTGGAGATCGAGCCGCTCGCACGCGGTACGGGGATCAAATTCGTCGACAAGATCGTGGGCGGCGTCGTTCCCAAACAGTATTTTCCAGGCGTCGAGAAAGGCGTCCGCGAGGCGCTTGAAAAGGGTCCGATCGGCGGCTTTCCAGTGGTGGATGTCGGCGTGACGCTCTACGATGGCTCGTACCATAGCGTCGATTCAAACGAAGCATCGTTCAAGATGGCGGCGGCGCTCGCCATGCGCGAAGGATTGCCGAAGTGCAAACCGAGCCTGCTCGAGCCCATTCAGCGCGTCCAGGTCACGGTGCCCACGCACTACACGAGCACCGTCATGCAGCAAGTCACGGGCAAACGCGGTCAGATCTTGAGCTACGGACCGTGCGAAGGACGCAAAGGTTGGGATACGGTGAAGGCGTTGGTGCCGCAGGCAGAGCTGCCGCGATATCTCACCGAGCTGCGAACGGCAACGCAGGGCCTCGGGTACTTCACGGCGGAGCACGATCACTTCGAATTCGCGCCGCCGAAAGTCGTCCAGACGGTGACTGCAGAGAAGCGGGAACCCGTGGCCGCGAAATAATGTATTAGGGCGAGCTACGCTCGCCCATGGGCAAGCGTAGCTTGCCCACCTACGATCAAAAGGACGATTCATGACGCACGCCTACTGCCGCTTCGCCTCCGCGGAAGCGGCAAGTTCCGGCCCGAGCCGGCGCGCATTCGCGCTGCCTGGCGCGAAGCCCCACTATGCTCCGGACCGGCCGGCGCGGGTCGATCACATCGCACTTTCGGTTTCGTTCGACTTCGACGAACGGACGCTGTTCGGCAAATGCGCCACGACGTTCACGGCAGTCGGCAAAGCGCTCGATGCGGTGGAATTCGATGCGGCGCAACTCATCATCAAACGCGTGCGCGGCGCCAAAGGAGCGCCCCTGTCGTTCTCACAGCAGGGGCCTAAGCTGCGCATCGGCATCGCGCGGCTGGCACCAGGACGATCGACGACCGTCGTCGTCGAATACGAAGCGCGCAAACCGCGCCAAGGAATCTATTTCATCGGTCCGGACGAAGGTTATCCGAAGAAGCCGGTTCAGGTCTGGACGCAAGGTCAGGATCAAGATGCGCACTACTGGTTTCCGTGCATCGATTATCCGAACGCCAAGGCCACGACGGAAGTCATCGCCACAGTGCCGAGCGATTTTTTCGTGCTGAGCAATGGCGCGCTGGTCAAAGTCTCCGAGGACAAGAAGGGGCGAACGAAGACGTATCACTGGAAGATGGACGTGCCTCACGTGACGTATCTGGTTTCGTGCGTCGCCGGGCGGTTCACCGAGAAGACGTCATCGGCCGGACAGACGCCCGTGTCATATTACGTGCAGCCCGGCCGCGAGGCGGACGGCGAGCGATCGTTCGGCAAGACGCCGAAGATGGTGCGGTTTTTCGGCGAGCGATTGCGCTTTCCGTACCCATACGTGAAATACGCGCAGATCGCCGTCGCCGATTTCATCTTCGGCGGCATGGAAAACACCACTGCCACCACCCAGACCGACACGACGCTGCACGATGCGCGCGCGCACATCGATTTCTCGAGCGACTCACTCGTTGCGCACGAACTCGCACACCAATGGTTCGGCGATCTGCTCACATGCAAGGACTGGTCGCACGCGTGGCTCAACGAAGGCTTCGCCACATATTTCGAAGCGCTGTTCCGCGAGTTCGACCGGGGCAAAGACGAATTCGATTTTTATCGCCTCGAGTTGCAGACGCGCTACCGTCAAGAAGACGCGGACCACTACCGCCGGGCGATCGTGACCAACGTCTTCGACGAGCCGGTCGAGCTTTTCGATCGTCACCTCTACGAAAAGGGTGCGTGCGTCCTGCACATGATCCGGGCGCAGCTCGGCGACGCGTTGTTCTGGGAGACGTTGCACCGCTACGTCGAGACGAATCAGCGCCGCAACGTCGAGACCGTCGATCTTGCCCGTGCGATCGAAGAGACGACCGGACGCAACTTCGCGCCATATTTCGATCAATGGGTGTTCAAGGCCGGTCATCCAGAATTCAAAGTTCGCTACGAGTGGGACGCCGCGCAGTCGCAAGCGCTCGTGACCGTTTCGCAGACGCAATCGGTGGACGACTGCACCCCGCTCTTCTCGGTTCCGGTCACGATCGAGTTCGGCACAAGCCGAAGCAGCAAAGAATGCTTCGACGTCACCTGCGACGCGTCTGAGCAGACATTTTGTTTTCCGTTGAAGGCAAGGCCACAGACGTTTGTGTTCGACCCGGACGCGGACGTGCTCAAGACGCTCTCGCTCGATGTTCCCTTGGAGATGCTGATCGCGCAGTTGAAGACCGACGATCGCGTCGCGAGCAGGATCGAAGCTGCGCACGCGCTTGCGAAAGAGGCGTCTGCGACGGCCGTCGCCGCGCTGTCCGCCGCGCTGCAAGGCGATCCATTTTGGGGCGTGCAGGCGGAGGCGGCGCGCGCGCTCGGCAAGGTCCGAGGAGACACCGCGTTCAACGCGCTCGTCAAGGCCATTTCGATCAAGCATCCCAAATCGCGCCGAGCGGTCGCGACGGCGCTCGGCGAGTTCCACACCGACGCCGCCTGCGCGGCGCTCGAGCCGCTGCTGCGCAAAGATCCGTCGTATTTCGTCGAAGCCGCGGCGGCTACGTCGATCGGAAAGACGAAATCCGCGCGCGCCTACGCCGTGCTCTCAGGCGCACTCGCGAAAAAGGAGTCGTGGCAAGAGACTGTCCGCGCAGGCGTCTTTGCCGGACTGGCCGAGCTCGGTGACGACAAGGCGATCCCGGATTGTCTCGCTTGGACGGCCTACGGCAAGCCGACGCCGGCGCGCCGGGCGGCGGTCGCCGCGCTCGGCAAACTCGGCGAGGGCCGCAAGGACGTGCGCGAAGCGTTGATCGCCCTGATCGACGACCGCAGCTTTCACGTCCGCTTCACCGCGATCGACGCGCTTGAAGCGCTGCACGAACAAGCGGCGATCGAACCGTTTGAGCGGATCGCCGGTCAGGATGTCGACGGCCGGCTGAAGCGGCGCTGCCTAGAAGCCGCCGCAAAGATCCGGGAACACATGGCCAAGCCCGCCGAGTTGAAACAGCTGCGCGACGAATTGGCCGGCATCCGCGATCAGAACCGGGCGCTGCAAACGCGGCTCGAAATGCTCGAAGCGAAAACGGCCCGCACAAAGCGAGCAGGCGGCAAGTCGCGCGGCTAGAACGGCGCACTCTCAAGGAGCTGCGCAACTGGACGTTCGAACCGTACTGGTCGTCGAAGACGAGCCCGATGTGCTCGGCGTCATCGATCTTTCGCTGCGTTTGCTGGGAAAGCTCGACGTCGTCGCCGTCGCCAACTTCGCGGAGGCACTTGAGGCGATAGGGCGCCGGCGCCCCGACGTCATCCTGCTCGACCGCATGCTGCCGGATCTCGACGGCCTCGAGGGATGCAGGCGTCTCAAGGCCGACCCCGACTCAAGCACCATCCCGATCGTCTTTCTCTCGGCGCGCAGTGATCCGGCGGACGTGAAAGCCGGGCTGGCCGCAGGCGCCGACGGCTATCTCACCAAGCCTTTCGACCCGGTCGTCCTTTCGCAGCACATCACCGCTATCTTAAAGGATCGTGACGAACATGCCGGACAAACCGCGCGCAAAGCCCCGCGTGGTCGTCGCCGACGACGATAACGACATCCGCCGCCTGGTGCAGATCACCGTCGCGAATGCGGGCTGCGACGTCACGTCGGCGCCGGACGGCGAAAGCGCGCTCCAAGCAGTGCGCGAGGTGATGCCCGATCTCGTCATCCTCGACGTCCTCATGCCGCGTATGGACGGTTGGGAAGTGGCGAAGGAGCTCAAACGCGATCCGAAGACGGCGGGAATCCCGATCATGTTCCTCACCTCAAAGGGCCAAGAAAACGACGTTCTCGAGGGTTTCGAGGTCGGCGGCGCCGACTACGTCGTGAAGCCATTTTCGCCGCGCGAACTGCAGGCGAGAGTCCGTTCGGTGCTGGCAAAACGGTGAGATGAAGCGCGGGACCGGCGTGAACCTGGGGTCCCGCTCAGCCGATAACTAAAAGCGTATGGTCCCCTCCCTGCTTTCGCTCGAGCACGTGCTCGAGGGCCTCGAAATCGCGCTGTTCGTCTTGCTCCTCGGCATGTTCGCGATGCGTTCGCTGCGCGTTCGCCGTGCGGAGATCGCAGCCCGCGCGCGCGATTGGATGGTCGAGAAGATGCTGCCGCTCTTCGATGGCGACGCCGAGCAGCGCTGCGAAGGCCGCAAAGTATTCATCAACGATCAACTCGTCGTCGAATTGCCGCCGCCGCGCGGTCTTTGGGGCGACGCCATCCGCGAAGTGTTCGCGGATCATCTCGTCTTCATCACCGGCGACCTGCGCAACCGATTTGTCAACGTGCTCGAAGAAGCGGGCTACATCTCGGCGGTCATGCGCGGCCTCAAGTCGCGAAATGTGGAGACGCGGATCAAGACATGCATGCTGCTTGGCGCGATGCACTCGCGCCTCGCGGTGCCGGCGCTGATCGAGGTGTTCGGCGACGATCCGGATCCGTTCGTCCGTATCGGGGCGGCAGAAGCGCTCGGGGCGATCGGTTCGGAGGTCGCGGTAGCGCCGCTGCTCGCGGCCTTGCGCAACCCGACGCGCTGGCAACAAGTGCGCGTCGCAGAAGTCTTGTCGCACATGGGCATGACGGCGGTGTCCGCGCTGACCGAAGCGGTGGAAGACCCCGACATCCGGATCGCGGCGCTCGCATTGGACATCCTTGCGGACATCGGATGGATGTCGGACTTCGCGCCGGCCGAACGCGCGCTCAAACACGAGTCGCCGGAAGTTCGCGCGCGCGCGGCTGCGGCGCTTGGCCGCGGCGGCGCCATGAATTCCATCACTGCGCTGTTCGCCGCCGCGACCGATGCGGCATGGTTCGTCCGCGTGCGCGTGATGAAGGCGCTACACGCGCTGGGCGCAC
Organism: Candidatus Eremiobacteraceae bacterium; assembly: GCA_036561585.1. GTDB lineage: Bacteria > Vulcanimicrobiota > Vulcanimicrobiia > Eremiobacterales > Eremiobacteraceae > JABCYQ01. The sequence continues at coordinate 15,225 of DATBOZ010000068.1, forward strand.
CGGCACACTTAGGCCTGAACGAGCGCTATTTTGCGGTCTTGGACGCCGGCCTCCACGATGATGTCTGGTGGGTCCGCCGCCACGCGGCCGAGGCGCTGGCGGACAACGGCGAACCGGGTCGCGCGGTCCTCGGCAGGGCGATGATCGAACGCGTCGGCTCCGCGGCGCGGCGAGCCGCTGTTTCCGCGCTCCAGCGTCACGTCTTGTTATCGGCTTCTCGTCTTGCCGGCGCGGCGATCTCCAGCCCGGCGTGATTTTCGCACTATTCCGTTTGCCGTGGTACGGCTCACCCGCATGGAACTTCGCGCGCGAGATCGTTCTCGGGTATAACGCGCTCGTTTTTTTCTACGTCATCTTCGTCGACCTCACGTACCTCGCGTTCACGTTCATCGCGCTCATCGAGGTCCGCCGATACTTGCGCACGCGCGACAAGGAGCGTCTCGAGCAGATATTCCGCTCCCGGCTCGTGCCGCCGATCTCGATACTCTGTCCGGCCTATAATGAGGGCGCGACCATCGTCGATTCCGTCCGTTCGCTCTTGCGGCTGAAGTACTCGCAGCACGAGGTGGTGGTCGTGAACGACGGATCCAAAGACAACACCCTCGCATCGCTGATCGAAGCGTTCCGGATGGAAAAACTCGAGTTCGAATACGAGACGACGGTGCCGTCAAAGCCGGTCCGCGCGCTCTACGCATCGCCGGGCTATCCAAAGCTGATCGTCGTCGATAAAGAGAATGGCGGCAAAGCGGATGCGCTCAACGCCGGGATCAACGCGTCGCGTTATCCGCTATTCTGTACGGTGGACGCGGATGCGATCCTCGAAGAAGATGCGCTGCTGCACGTGGTGAGGCCGATGCTCGACCGGCCGACGTTCGTTCCGATCACCGGCGGTATCATCCGCGCCGCCAACGGCTGTCGTGTGGTCAAGGGGCGCGTCGAAGCAGTCGGCCTGCCGCGCAAGCCGATCGAACTCTTCCAGATCGTCGAGTACATGCGCGCATTTCTCTGCGGCCGCACCGCGCAGTCGGCGCTCAACGTCATGCTGATCGTCTCCGGCGCATTCGGACTCTTCCATAAAGCCACCGCGAAGACCGTGGGCGGTTATTCTTCCGACACCGTCGGGGAAGATAAAGAACTGGTCGTCAAGATCGTGCGCTATCTCAAAGAGAACAAGCGCGAGTACGAGATCCTCTTCGTGCCGCAAACGGTATGCTGGACCGAGGTCCCGGCATCATGGCAGACCTTAGGACGGCAGCGCAATCGATGGCACAGGGGCATGTTCGAAGTGCTCTACAAACACCGCGCGATGTTCTTCAACCGCGCCTACGGCCGCGCCGGCATCATCGGCATGCCGTACTTTCTTTTGATCGAAGCGCTCGGACCGCTCGTCGAGCTGTCCGGATATATCCTCTTGCCGCTGGCGGCGCTGTTGGGGCTGCTCGCGCCGATCAATGCCATCGTGTACACGCTCTGCGCGGTCGTCCTCGGCATCATCTTGTCGGTCTCTGCGGTGCTGCTCGAAGAGGCATCGTTTCATCGCTACCCGCGTTGGCGCGAGCTCGCGTTGCTCAATCTCATCGCGGTCGTCGAAAACTTCGGTTACCGGCAGTTGACGTTATGGTGGCGGCTCCGCGGCACGTGGGATTACCTCCGCGGCAACAAACAATGGGGCGCGCAAGTGCGCCAAGGCTTCGGAACTCCGGTGGTCGCGCCGGCGGCGAAGACCGGCTGATGCCCGATCTCGCGGCCCTCCTGCTCGAATTCGCCGGCAGCGACGACATCGCCGGCGTGAGCGAAGGTCTCGCTCGTGCGGTGGCGCGCTGTTCGGATGCCAGCTTTGCGGCAGTCGTCGCGGCAGACGCCGACGGACGAAGTTTTGACGCGTACGGGAATCAGAGCGCACCGTGGCGGTTTCTCGCGCATCTCCAGGGCACGTTCAACCGCGGTCGCGAAAACGGCGACCCTGCCCGGCGCGCATTCTGTAGTGCCGACCTTTATGGTCGGCCAGGGGTCAACCAACCGCAGCCCGTAGCTATTTCGGATATCCAAGACGACGAAGAGTGTCGTGCCGGCTTCGCGGCGACTGCGGCGACTTTCGGCATCCGCTCGGTCTTTGCGATGCCTATCGTCGCCGATGGGATCTGCACGGCTGTCGCGGCCGCATACTTCTCGACTGCGGGCGCGCTCGGGCTTGCGCCGCGCGAGATGCTGCAGATCATCGCAGCACACGGCGCCGCCGCCATCGCGCGTGCGCGCCGGTTCGAGCGGCTCGAGGGTGAGACCGAACAGCACGAAGCGCTCGTTTCCGAAACCGCCGAGGGCATCTGCACGTTGGACGACCAGTTGGCGGTCGCCTTGTGGAATCGGGCGGCCGAGCGCATCACTGGCGTGCGCGCGGACGAGGTCGCGGGCAGGAAACTCTCAGGCGTGTTCAAACGCGTGGACGTCCCTGCGCGACCCACCGCGTTCGAATCGTTCGACGCGCTTGGCGAGACGTTCGCGTCGGCGCCTTCGCATACGATCGAAGTCGCACTGGGCCGCGACCAGGCCGAAACCGTCTGGCTCTCGATGGCGGGCGCGACCGTCGGCGGGCGCATTCACCGCCGCAATCTCGTCTGCTGTTTCCGGGATATCACCGAGCAAAAACGATTGGATGGGCTGCGAAGCGAATTCGTGAGCCTGGTGACGCATCAATTGCGCACGCCGCTCACGGCAATCCGCGGCTATGCCGAACTGCTTGGGGCTGTGGAAATGTCCTCGGATCAAGTGATGGAGTTCGGGACCATCATCGCGAACGCGTCAAAACGGCTCGCGAACAGCATCACCGACGTCATGGATTTCGAACGCCTTGCGGCATCGCGCGATGGACTGCACATCGCCCGTCTCCGGCTTGCCGACGTGTTCGACGCAGCGCTTTCCGCAGCCGCACCGTCATCGCGTCACGAGGTCTTTATCCAGGGCCCGGTCCAGCACATCGAACTCGACGCCGATCTGGAGCGCCTGAGCAGGGCGTTCGCACACCTCATCGGCAACGCGGACCGGTACTGGCCGGGCGCCGGCCAGATAGTCGTCGCAGCCGCGCAGGTAAACGGCGAAGCGGCGATCACCATCGTCGATCGGGGGCCGGGTATCGCGAACGGAGCGGCGGGCGAACTCTTCTCGCCGTATCATCACGCGGCGCGCAAACGCAGCAACGCGAGTCAAGGAATGGGTTTGGGTCTGGCCTTGAGCAAGCGCATCGTCGAGGCGCACGGTGGGCGGATCGCGGTGGATCAGACCCCGGGAGGCGGTACAACGGTTCGGGTGTGGTTGCCGGCTGCCGCGCGCGTGCCGGACGCAGCGATCATTCCTTCGCCAGCATCACCGATGTCGACTTGATCACGGCGGTGACCGCGTCCCCGACCCGCAGATCCATGTCTTCGACGGATTCGCGCGTGATGACGGCGACGATGCAATTGTCCCCGACGCGCATCGTCACTTTGGCGGTGAGGCCATCGAGCTGGATGCGGTCGATGACTCCCGGCAATTTATTACGCGCGCTGAGCTTCACGGCTCTCTCGATTCGGCAGGGCTTTTTCCGCAACCGCGAATGCGGCCAGCAGCGCGGCGGCGACTTCCGGATGATCGATATCGGCGCCTAAGAGCGCGCGCACCCGATCCAACCGGTATCGCACGCTGTTGCGGTGCAGAAACAATTTCTCCGCGGTCTTCGCCACGCTTGCCCCGCACGCGTAATATGCACGAAGCGTGTCGAGCAAGCGGCTCGACCGCTCTTCATCGGCTCGTACCAACGGCAACAAGAGCCGGCGGCAGACGCCCGCGGCCACCGCGTCTGCTGAGGCGGCGACCGCGCGAAGCGCGTCATTGGCCGCGAATCCGCTCCTAGAAAACATTGAACGTCACGACTCTCCCGGCGGGATCCAGGCCGTAGACACCTGCACCATCCGCGTGCACGTTGGTGAGCGGCACCGTAAACGGGTTGCCGATCGGCGGATTCGGCACGCCGTTGAACGCGACGAGCGTCTGCGCCATGATCGTAAACGCGAGCGGATCGGTGCCGCCGGCGTCGTAGCGCGCGATCGAGTACAATCCTGAGGTCGGCGATCCGGTGTAGGCGAAGATGTCGACGCCGGCGATCGTCGCGTTGCCGATATTCGTCGGTACCGGCGTCATGGTCGGCCCGAGGCCCGTCGCCGGCGGCGAGGTCAATTGGACCTCATGCGACGTGCCGTCCTGATGAAAGAAGAGAAACTGGCTGATCGACGTGCCATTCGCGACCACTGCGTCCTTCGGATAGAGACCCTTGCCGACGCCGGCGGTATAGGTGTACGAACCATTGCCCACGAGATTCGCGGCGAAGTCGAACGCCGCCCAGGTGATGGTCGTCGATCCGTCGTCGCGTGCGATAAAGACGTGTTGGCTATCGGCTGCGACGTACCGGGTACCCCCCACGGCAAGCGTATCGGAAAACGGCGCCGGACTCGGCAAGCAGGTGGTCGGACCAATAGCGCAGCCGTCCACGATGCCGCTCGGATTCACGAACCATTCCTCATGGGCGGTCCCGCCGTCGATCGCGAGCGCCGTCGGCTTGTAGCCGCTCGGGAGCGTGTACTCGGGCGTCACTGTGCCCGAACTGGTGTCGCCGAGATCGAACACCGTCGCGGCGCCCGCAGTCCCAGCGAGAAGCGCGCCGAACTGTCCGGCCTGCAACGGGTCAAGCGTCAAATCGATGGGTGATGCATTGGTCGTCCGCAACGGGATGACGCTGATCGGTGTCTGCGGTACTTTCTGTGATCCACCCGGATGCGATTCGCTATGGTGGTGGAATGCGGTGATGGCGATCCCGAGGCCGAGCAGCGCGAGCACGGTGTAGATGGGCTGGCTTTGCGCCGGAATGCTGCTGCCCGTGTCGACGGGCGTGGAGCAGCCGCCGACATTCACGCAGAGCGTGATGGCGATGACTGCGAGCGCGAGCGTTCGGCGCACGAAGATTTCCTCCGGAAACGCGGGAATGTGACGGCTGGCGTTCTCGTCCGCGACGCGCCATTCCCTTCGCTCCGCACGGGGGACAGCAGCTCACGTGTCACACCAAATGAAGATCGGCTTTTCGACGATCGTCCGCATCGAACAGATAACGGCGCTTGGGACCTTCGCGAACGTGGCGCATGCGATCGCCGAATCGGGCGGACGAATCGGCGCGGTCGACGTCAATCGCGTCGGCAAGAAGACCGTGCTGCGCGATATCAGCATCGACGTGCAAGACGAAGATCACCTCCACACCGTCGTCGCGGCGTTGCGAGACGTGGGCGGTGTGCGCGTGATCAACGTCAGCGACCGTACGTTTCTCGCCCATCTCGGCGGTAAGATCGAAGTCGTGCCGCGCATGCCGGTCAACAACCGCGAGATCCTCTCGCGCGTGTACACGCCGGGGGTCGCCCGCGTCAGTCTCGCGATCGCCGACGATCCATCGAAGGCGTATGCGCTCACCGTCAAGCGGAATATGGTCGCGATCGTCACGGACGGCACCGCAGTGCTCGGGCTCGGCGACGTCGGACCGTATGCGGCATTGCCCGTGATGGAAGGCAAGGCGATGCTGTTCAAATCATTCGCCGGCGTCGACGCGTTTCCGATCTGCCTCGACACGAAGTCCGTCGACGAGATCGTCGAGACGGTCGTGCGGATCGCGCCCGTGTTCGGCGGCGTGAATCTCGAAGACATCTCGTCGCCACGCTGCTTTGAGATCGAGCGCAGACTTGAAGAGCGTCTCGACATCCCCGTGATGCACGACGACCAACACGGCACCGCCATCGTGATTCTCGCGGCGCTCCTCAACGCGCTCAAAGTGGTCGGCAAAGGCCTGTCGCAGGTCCGTATCGTCGTGAACGGCATCGGAGCGGCTGGCGGCGCCTGCGCTAAGATCCTCATCTCAGCGGGAGCAGCCGACGTGATCGGCGTCGATCGCGACGGGGCGCTTGTCGCCGGGCGCTCGTATCCGCAGAACGAGATGTGGCAATGGCTCGCCGATCATGGGAACAAAGAGCGGCGCACGGGTTCGCTCGCAACAGTGCTTGCCGGCGCCGACGTGTTCATCGGTCTCTCGCGACCCGACGTGTTGACGGTGGAAGACCTGAAGTCCATGGCCAAGGACCCGATCGTATTCGCGATGGCCAATCCGCTGCCGGAGATCGCCCCGGATATCGCCGAGCCGTATGTCGCGGTGATGGCGACCGGACGATCCGATTATCCGAATCAGGTCAACAACTTGCTCGCGTTTCCCGGCGTCTTTCGCGGCGCGCTCGACGCGCGCGCGCGGCGCATCAACGAACCGATGAAGCTCGCGGCCGCCAATGCGATCGCCGGCGTCATCGGGGCGGACGAACTCTCATCCGAATATATCGTGCCGAGCGTTTTCGACGCGCGCGTCGTCGAGGCGGTGGCCAAGGCGGTCTCGGGCGCCGCCGTCGAATCCGGCGTGGCGCGCAAGACGACTGTGCAAGACGATGGGATCGCGATATAAGCCGATCCTCGCCAAGGAATACGCCGCCGCACGGAACGAACCTCGCTCCCATGAAGAGCGAACCGAGCGTTCGCGAGACGTTGCCCGAAGGACTGACGCCCGAACGTCTGCGCGACATGTATTATTTCATGATCTTGACGCGCGTCTGCGACGATCGCGGCTTCGCGCTCAATCGTCAAGGCAAGATCCCGTTCGCCGCGACGTGCCAGGGACACGAGGCGATTCAAGTCGCGGCGGCGTTCGCTCTGCGCCGCGGTACGGATTGGATCGTTCCCTACTATCGAGACACGTGCATGGCGCTTTCGTTCGGCGTCACGCCGCGCGAACAGCTGATGTGCTTGTTCGCGCGCAAGGGCGACATCTTTTCGAGCGGCCGCCAATTCCCCAATCATTACAGCGTTCCTGACCGCCACATCGCGAGCATTTCGTCCATCATCGCCGCGCACGTCACGCACGCGGTGGGCATGGCGCTCGCGCACAAGATGCGCAAAGAAGAATCCGTGGTGCTGACATCGTTCGGCGAGGGTTCGACGAGCGAAGGCGAGTGGCACGAAGCGCTGAACTTCGCCGGTATTCACAAACTGCCGATCGTCTTCTTGTGCGAGAACAACGAATACGCGATCTCCGTGCCGCAATCCATGCAGATGGCGGTCAAGAACGTCGCCGACCGCGCCGTCGCATACGGACTCCCGGGCGTGATCTGTGATGGTACGGATCCGATCGCGTCGTACGTCACGGTACGCGAAGCGGTGGAACGGGCGCGTGCGGGCGGCGGCGCCACCCTCGTCGAGGCGAAGTGCTATCGCGCGATGTCGCATACCACGGACGACAATCAGTTGACCTACCGGACGCCCGACGAGATCGAAGCGGCGAAGAAACGTGATCCGGTTCCGCGCTTCGAGGCCTGGCTTGCAGACCGCGGTTATCTCGATGAGCGATCGGCTGCCGAACTCAAAGCGCGCGCGCTCGCCGAAGTCAACGAAGCGACCGATTGGGCCGAACTGCAGCCGCTTCCCACACCCGAAGACCTGTACACGCACGTCTACGCCGAGGGCCCGCTCTCTTAATCTATTCCGTTTTGTATTAGGGCAAGCTTCGCTTGCCCATCGACGTCGAGGACTTAGATGGCCGTCAAAAACCTCTTGGAAGCCGTGCGCGAGACATTGCATGACGCTCTCGCGCGCGATGAGCGCGTGTTCATCATGGGCGAGGACGTCGGAGCGCGCGGCAACGTCTTTCTCATCACCAAAGATTTCCTCGAAGAGTTCGGAAGCGATCGCATATTGGACACGCCGCTGGCCGAAGCATCGATCGTCGGGGTCGCCATCGGCGCCGCGATGGCCGGCTTGCGGCCGATCGCCGAGATCCAGTTCGCCGACTTCATCTATCCGGCGTTCAATCAGATCGTCGGCGAAGCCGCGAAGATACGCTACCGCAGCGCGGGCGGCAACACATGCCCGCTCGTCATCCGCACGCCGTACGGCGGCGGCGTCGGCGGCGCGCTTTCGCACTCGGTGAGCATCGAGGCGCTGTTCTACCACGTACCCGGGCTCAAGGTGCTCGCACCTTCGACGCCGGCGGACGCAAAAGGTCTGCTCAACGCCGCGATCGAGGATGACGACCCCGTGCTCTTCCTCGAGCATAAGAAGACGTACCGGCTGATCAAAGGCGAGGTGCCGTCCGGAAATCACACCGTGCCCATCGGCAAAGCCGACATCGCGCGCGCGGGCCGCGACCTCTCGGTGATCACGTACGGGCTCATGCGTCACTTCGCCGTGCAAGCAGCGGAAGAGTTGATCAAAGACGGTATCGATGTCGAAGTGCTGGATCTGCGCTCGATCCGTCCGATGGACCGCGACGCGATCCTGACGACGGCGACTAAGACGCGTAAAGTCCTCATCGTGCACGAGGATAACAAATTCGGCGGCGTCGGCGCCGAGATCTCTGCGATCATCGCTGAAGAAGCGTTGTTCGAATTGGACGCGCCGGTCCGCCGGCTGTGCGGTCCGGACGTGCCGGCCATGGGTTACTCAAAAGTCTACGAAGACGCGTTCATGCCCAGCCCGGAGCGTATCGCCGCCGCGATGCGCGATCTCGCGGCGTTCTAGAGGTTCGCACCATTGGCTAAAGTCACCATGCCGCAGCTCGGCGAGACCGTCACCGAAGGCACCGTCGGGCGCTGGCTCAAGAAAAAAGGCGAGGCCATCGCCAAGTACGAGCCGCTGCTTGAAGTCGAAACGGACAAAGTAGCGTCGGAGATCCCGTCGCCGTTCGGCGGCATCGTCGGCGAGATTCTGGTGCAAGAAGGCGATACAGTACCGGTCGGCGCGGTCGTGTGCGAGATCATCGAGACGGGCGCCGGTTCGGCCGGCGGCAACGCAGGCGCACAAACTGCAGCGCCGAGCAGCCATTCGACCGCCGGTGCATCCAGCGCGAGCGCCGCAGCGGCTGCGCCCAGCCGGATATCGAGTGCGCCGCCCGCGCAAGCCAACGGCGTCCGCTATTCTCCGGCAGTGCGCAAACTCGCGCGCGAGCACCAACTCGATCTGGGCGGACTTACCGGGACCGGTCGCGCAGGGCGGATCACCGCGCGCGATGTGGTCAAAGCCGTGGAGAGCGGTGCGTCCGTGCGGCTTTCGCCGTCGGCTTCGTCCGCCATCACCTCTCCGAGCGCGCGTCCGCACGGTTCCGCGCCGTCACCATCCGCGGCGGTCATCGCTCACGCCGGCGAAGACGACACCATCATCCGCCTGTCGCCGATGCGCAAGACCATCGCCGAGAGGATGGTGCAGGCCGCGACGACCATCCCGCACGCGTGGTGTATGATGGAAGCGGACGTCACCGAGCTTTCACGATGGCGCGATCGCGAAAAGGCTGCGTTCAAGGCACGCGAAGGCGTGAACCTCACATATCTCCCGATCGTCGTGCAGGCCGTCTGCCGCGCGCTCAAGGAAAATCCGCTGGTCAACAGCGCGTGGGGCGGGGATCACGTGATCCAGCGCAAGCACGTCAACGTCGGCATCGCCATCGACGTCGAGGAAGGGCTCGTCGTGCCGGTGGTTCGCGATGCCGATCGGTTAAGTTTGGCGGGGCTCGCGCAATCCATCTCTGAACTCGTCGACAAGGCGCGCCGGCGCCGGCTCACCATGCCCGACCTCAGCGACGGCACTATCACCGTCGACAACACCGGCGCGCTCGGCAACATCGCATCCGTGCCGATCATCAATCCGCCGCAGGCGGCGATCATCACGATGGAAGCCGTGGTCAAGCGGCCGTGGGTGGTCAATGACGCCATCGCGATCCGGTCCATCATGAATCTGTGCCTGTGTTTGGACCATCGCGTGCTCGACGGCGCGGTCGCCTCGCGCTTCCTCAGCTCGGTCAAGAAGACTCTCGAGGCTTATCCCTAGTTCCCGCGGACTATGAGGAGCTCGTCAGCGTTTCAATCGCACGGCGGACTCAAACTCTCGAAATCGCACCTCGAAGCCTTCGCGTTTGCTCCACCTGGCAATTTCTCGAAGGCCGACGGCCTCGCGCTGGGCGACGCCGACCGCAGCTCGTAAACCGCTCCGATCGTCGACCAACGCAAGAAGGACGAGGACCTCGCTCCGTCTCGTGCTTCCGAAGATCGCCGGACCGCGACGTGATGCCATGGGATACGCATCGCATAAACGACTAGAAAATTCTAGTCATTTGACACATAAAAGTGGTCGGAGCGGCGCGTGCCGTGCCTTACGCCAGCGCGCGCACGTCGCGGCGTAGCGCGAGCGCGGCCGCGGCTATCACGACGAGTGCGCCGCACACGGCAAATGTGATCGGCAGCGAGGTAATGCTAGCCACCCAGCCGAGCAAGCCGGAACCAAGCGGCATGAACCCCAACACCGTCATAGTATAGATAGAAATCACGCGCCCGCGCATCTCCGCGGGCGTGTACGTCTGGATCAGCGTGTTCGACATCCCCATGAAGAGCATGATCGAACCGCCGAGCAGCACGAGCGCAGCGCAAGCCGGCCAGACCGACGTGCTCGTCGAAAACCACACGAGTGCGGCACCGGCTACCGCCGCACTGGCGATCATGAAGGCCCCACGCCCGCGCGAGATTCCTATGAGCGCCGTGATGAGCGATCCCGCAAGTGCGCCTCCGCCGGCCGCGCCCATGACGATTCCCAATTCTTGCGGACCGCCGCCGAGCACAGCCTTGATGAACGCCGGCAGCAACTGCAGATATGGCCGCGCGACAAAGCCGACCAGCGAAAGAAGCGCGAAGATCGCAAGCAGCCGCGGTTCGCGCCCGACGTAGGTGAATCCATCGACCGCGTCGCCCAAGAGGCTCTTTTTGCCGAAAACGCTCGCGGGCGGTTGCGGACGCATCATCGCCAGCGCGACCAGCACCGCACCGAACGAGGCTGCATTGATGAAGAAACACGGCGCGATGCCGACGGCAGCGACGAGAAGGCCGCCGAGCGCCGGTCCGACGAGCGCCGGCCCGTTGAACGCTGCGGAATTCAAGCCGATCGCGCTCATCAGATCCCGTGGACCGACGAGTTGGGGCAGCATCGCCTGGCGAGTGGGGGCGTCGAAGGCGTTTGCGCCCGCGGAAACCGCAGCCATGACCATGACGTGCCAGATCTTGACGGTATGAAGTTCCACGAGGATGCCGAGCACGAGCGCCGAGGTGCCCATGAGGATCTGCGTCACCGTGAGTATGCGGCGGCGGTCGAGCCGATCGGCGAGCGCGCCGGCAAAACCGGAGAACGCGAGAACCGGTGCGGACCGGACGAGTCCGACCATACCGAGATAAAAAGACCCTTCCGCGGCGCTGCTCGAGAGCTGCACCACGAGCCAGCCCTGGGCGAGCATCTGCATCCACGATCCGACATTGGACACGAGGAGCCCGGACCAAAGCAGACGGAAATCCCGGTAGCTGAAAGCGCCGAAGCGTGCGCGGCCAGGCGGCGGATCTTCACGCAATTCGTCGCGAGCGGTTTGGGAGAAGGGCACGACGAGACCTTACTCAACAGAAACAGCCGAGCCTTTCGGCCCGGCCGTTATCTGATTGGCGGATGGCGCTATTGTCGGGCCTTTGAATGGTGGATACCGGACCCACTACTCTCTGACTTCGACGTTACCGGGACGCGATCCCCAGGTCCATCATCCGGCGGGAGCCGGATCCCCAACGGCAGGGGTGCCTTTCCGAGTCTTTCCGCTCTCTGCGATTGCAATCGCAGCATCCGTTGTGTGCTTTCAGTCTCGGCACCGCGCGGTCGGTGTGAATGAAGTATACGCAACCCGATGTCACCACGCAAGTCGAATGTTCGTTCGTTTTCGAAATAAATTGTGGATAACTTCAGCGCACGCATCGCGCAAGCGTTGCAAGCGCGAATCGCAATTGTTCTTCGGAGATCACGAGCGGCGGCGCGATCGAGAGCACATCGCTGCGTACGCCTGCGGAGAGGATGATGACGCCTTGGCGGAGCGCGCCCGTCATCGCGGCCGCCGCGATACCGGCACTCGCGCACTGAATCCCCCACATCATCCCGCGGCCGCGAACCGCTGTGACGTTTTCCGGTACCGAGCGCTGCAAGCAGTCGAGCGCATCCCCGATCAGCGCGCCGAGCGCCGCGGATCGTTGGATCAGATTTCGTTCGCGCATCTCGGTGATGGATGCAAGTGCTGCGGCGCAACCCGCCGGACTGCCGAGAAACGTACTGGTATGGATGGCTTCGCCGGTGGAGGCCGGCCAACTGTCCATGACGTCTTCCCGGCCGATGCACGCGGAGATCGGAAAACCCGATGCTATTCCTTTGCCGACACAGAGGAGGTCCGGCGCAACGCCTGCGTGCTCACACGCGAACCAGCGGCCTGTGCGGCCGAATCCCGAATATACCTCGTCGAAGATGAGTATCAGCCCTTTTTTCCTGGTGAGTTCTCGGACACTGCGAAGCCACTCGAGCGGAGCGGGCCGGTCGCCGCCGCGTCCTTGGATGGGTTCAACGATCAACGCGCCGATGTCCGACGCGGGGTCATCTGCGAGGCGCTCGATCTTGGCGATGTTTGCTTGCCACGTCGTTTCATCCGGAAACGCCATGCGCCGTGAGAAGCCGCCCATCTGCTTCTTGAAGGGAGCGCGGAAATGATCGCGATCGGTGACTTCGAGCGCGCCATAGGTGAGCCCGTGATACGCGCCTTCGAAGCAGATCACGCCGGGCTTGCGCGTCGCCATCATCGCGGTTTTGATGGCGGCCTCGATCGCGTCGGCACCCGTGACGCCGAACAGCACTCGCTTCGATCCCGGTCCAGGCGCAAGCGCGCACAATTCGCGTGCGAGAGCCACCTTTTCTTGCGTGGGGTAGACATCGCCCATCCCATGCAACAAGCGGCCGGCTTGTTCTGCGATCGCCGCGACCACGCGCGGGTTGCTGTGGCCGATCGCGGCGACGGCGAACGCCGCGCTCAGATCGATGTAGAGGTTCCCATCGACGTCTTCCAGGTTCGCGCCGGCACCGCCACGCAAGAAAATCGGCGCATCGGCTCCGACGTAGGTGACGTTGCGGCTCTCCACTTCCCGCAGTTCGGCGGCGAGGCGGCGGCTCTCGGGCCCCGGCGGTTCGACGACGACGCGCGGCAGTTCGGTGCCGGTCATGCTTGTCGCAGATCGAGTGTGAGGACGGTCCGCCGCCGATCGCGAAATCCAAATGCCTTGTAAAATGCCATCGCTTCTCGATTCTCGCGCGTCACCTGCAGCTCAATTTCGTACAGCGCTGTGCGCCGGCAGAAAGCGATAATCATGCTCAAAAGGCGAGCGCCGTAGCCTTTCCGGCGATAGCGAGCCGAAACGAAGAGATCGGTGATGATCGCTTCTCGACCGCCGAACTCCAAGTCGTAGCTGAACGCGACAACGGCGTACCCCGCCAA